>PEAG01000019.1 GCA_002753505.1 Magnetococcales bacterium HCHbin5
TTGTAGTCAGGTCGCCCTTCAACAAGGGGATCAGGCTACCGGGCGAACGGACAATTCCCCGGATTGACACTTCTCGGTCAATATGGATGCAAAAACATCTCGGACACACCCCCTGCACCCCGCTGGGGACCGTGACGGTCCCCAGACCCCTGCAATTGTTTAAAAGAACAGGAACAGGAACAGCGACAACCCCTTACGGCAATACACTCTCCCCACCCCGCAACCAACCATCCACACCCTTGGCCGCCTGCCGCCCACCCGCAATGGCCTTCAAAACCAACGACTGACCGGTCGCCATGTCACCCGCCGCAAAAACACCCTCCAGACTGGTCATATGGCGGGCATCCACCTTGACATTGCCCCGCTCATCCAAGGCAACCCCCAAAGCCTCCAACAACCCACTCTTGACCGGAGCCAGAAAACCCATGGCCAACAACACCAAATCCGCCTCCAGACTGAACGCGCTGTCCGCTATCTCCTGCATCTGCGGACGCCCCCCGCCCTCATTTTCCTGCCAACGCAACCGCACACAGTGCAACCGCTTGACCCGATCCGCCTCCCCCTCAAAATGCTTGGTCAAAATGCTCCACTCCTGACTGCACCCCTCCTGGTGCGAGGTGGAAACACGCAGTTGAATGGGCCATAGCGGCCAGGGCGTCTCCGGGGAACGATCCTTGGGGGGCTTCGGCAACAACTCAATCTGGGTAACACTTTTCGCCCTCTGACGCACCGAAGTACCCACACAATCCGCCCCGGTGTCCCCCCCCCCGACCACCACCACATGCTTGCCGGTCGCCAAAATCTCCTCTTCCCGGGAAATATCTTCGCCAGCCAACCGCCGGTTTTGCTGACCCAAAAACGCCATGGCAAAATGGATCCCCTGCAACGACCGGCCCGGAATCGGCAGATCCCGGGGCAGCTCCGCCCCACCCGTCAGCAAAACAGCATCCTGCTCCTGACGCAACTGCTCGACCGAGAGATCCACCCCCACACAAACCCCCGTCCGCACGGTCAACCCTTCCGCCAACAACTGCTCCATGCGCCGGTCAATGACGCGCTTTTCCAGCTTGAAAGCAGGAATGCCATAGCGCAACAGCCCCCCCACACGGGCATTTTTCTCGTATAACGTCACCGTATGACCCGCCCGGGTCAGCTGTTGGGCCGCCGCCAACCCCGCCGGCCCGGAACCGATCACCGCAACCCGCTTGCCGGTCTTTACCTTGGGTGGACGGGGCACAATCAACCCCCGACTGAACCCCTCCTCCACAATGGTCCGCTCAATCTCCCGGATGCTGACCGGCTCCTGATTAAGCCCCACCACACAAGAGGCCTCACACAACGCCGGACAGACATGACCGGTAAACTCCGGGAAATTGTTGGTGCGATGCAATGTCTCCACCGCCATCGCCCACTCTCCCCGATAAACCCAATCATTCCAGGAGGGTATCAAATTGCCCAGGGTGCAACCGTTGTGGCAAAACGGAATCCCGCAGTCCATACAACGGGAAGCCTGTTCCTGCAAGCGGTCCCGGGCAAACGGCTGATAAAGCGCATCCCAATCGGTAATGCGTTCGGCTACAGGTCTCGCCCTGGGCGTCGCCCGCTCCACTTCCATAAAACCGGTAATTTTACCCATTATTTGCCGCGCTCCTGAACCGCTTTCATCTGCGCCAAAACCCGTTGATATTCCAAAGGCATCACCTTGACAAACCGGGGCAGGGCAGCTTCCCAATCCGCCAAAATGCGCGCCGCCACGGTGCTATCCGTATATTTGACATGATTTTCCAACAGGGCGCGAAGTACCCTGGCATCATCCGGGTCCACCGCTTGCAGCACCACCATGGCCGGATTATAAAGGGCGGCAAAGGTCTTCTGTTCGTCCAGGACAAAGGCAAGCCCCCCACTCATCCCCGCCGCAAAATTGCGCCCTGTCCGACCCAGCACCACCACCACCCCCCCGGTCATATATTCGCAGCCATGGTCCCCAACCCCCTCCACCACAGCCGTCGCCCCAGAGTTGCGAACGGCAAACCGCTCCCCCGCCATGCCACGGAAATAGGCCGCCCCCCCCGTGGCTCCATAAAGCAAAGTGTTGCCGACAATAATATTCTCTTCTGCCACCACCGTCGACTTGGGATGGGGACGAATGACAATGCGACCGCCGGACATCCCTTTGCCGACATAATCGTTGGCCGCCCCCTGCAGATGCAGAGAGACCCCGTTGACATTGAATGCCCCAAAACTTTGCCCCGCCACCCCCTCAAAATGACAGACAATGGTCTCCGGCGGCAGCCCCTCGGCCCCGAACCGTTTGGAAATCTCCCCCCCCAACATGGCCCCCACCGTGCGATCGGTATTCTGGATCGGCAGCCGAATCTCAATGGGCTTTTTGTTGGTAAAGGGACGCTCCGCCAGATCCATCAATTTCAGATCCAGCACGTGGTCAATGCCATGATCCTGCTGCTGCACGCAGCGGGTGGCAATGTTGGACGGCACATCCGGCTTGCGCAGGATGGCGGAAAAATCCAACCCCCGCGCCTTCCAGTGGTCAACCGCCTTCTCCGGCCGCACCAGCTCAACCCGACCCACCATGTCATCCAGACGACGAAACCCCATCGCCGCCATCAACTCCCGCACCTCATTGGCGATAAAATAGAAAAAGTTGATCAGATGCTGGGGTTCGCCGGTAAACTTTTTCCGCAAGGCCAGATCCTGGGTGGCGACACCGGTGGGACAGGTGCCCAGATGACATTTGCGCATCATCACACACCCTTCCACCACCAACGGCGCAGTGGCAAAGCCAAACTCCTCCGCCCCCAGCAAAGCGGCAATCACCACATCCCGCCCGGTCCGCAACTGGCCATCGGTCTGCAGGCGCACCCGGCCACGCAGATCGTTCAGCACCAAGGTCTGCTGGGTCTCCGCCAACCCCAACTCCCAGGGAACGCCCGCATGTTTGATGGAGCTGAGGGGACTGGCCCCGGTCCCGCCATCCCCGCCCGCAATCAAAATCATGTCGGCATGACCCTTGGCGACACCCGCCGCCACCGTGCCAACCCCCACCTCTGCCACCAGCTTGACCGACACCCGAGCCGTCGGATTGACATTTTTCAGGTCAAAGATAAGCTGGGCCAGATCCTCGATGGAATAAATATCATGATGAGGCGGCGGACTGATCAGGGTCACGCCGGGCGTGGTGTTACGGGTCTTGGCGATGACATCGTTCACCTTGTGCCCCGGCAATTGCCCCCCCTCCCCCGGTTTGGCCCCCTGGGCAATCTTGATCTGCATCTCGCTGGCGTTGACCAGATAGTGGCTGCTGACCCCAAACCGTCCGGAGGCCACCTGTTTGATGGAGCTGCGGGCAAAATCCCCATTGGGACGGGGCTTGAAACGCTCTGGATCCTCCCCCCCCTCGCCGGTGTTGGAGCGACCACCCAGACGGTTCATGGCAATCGCCAAAGTTTCGTGGGCCTCCTTGGAGATGGAGCCAAAGGACATGGCACCGGTGACAAACCGCTTGACCAACTCCGAAGCCGGCTCCACCTCATCCAGTGGAATCGGGGTCGGCAACAGTTTCAGACGAAACAGCCCCCGCAAGGTACACAAAGCCTGGGACTGCTCGTTGATGGTACGGGAAAACTCCTTGAACAGGGCATAATTGTTTTCTCGCGTGGCCCGCTGCAACAGGGAGATGGTCGTGGGCGTCCACATGTGACGCTCGCCATCCCGCCGGTACTTGTACTCGCCGCCGACATCCAAACCATCCTGGTAGGCCAACGCGCCGCCGTAGGCCCGCTGATAACGCCGCAACCCCTCCTGGGCGATGGTCTCCAGGTTGATCCCTTCGATGCGGGAGACCGTGCCGGTAAAATAGCGTTCCACCACCTGCCGGTCCAGCCCCACCGCCTCAAAAATCTGGGCTCCGCAATAGCTGCGCAGGGTGGAGATGCCCATTTTGGAAAAAACCTTCAACATCCCCTTGTCGATGGCCTTGATATAATGATAGTGGGCCTTGCCCGGCTCCTGATCTCCCAGCAGGTTGCGGCGGCTCAGGTCATCCAACAGCTCAAACGCCATGTAGGGGTTGACAGCACCGGCACCATACCCCACCAACAAGGCAAAATGGTTGACCTCTCTGGCTTCGCCGGTCTCGACGATGATCCCGGCCCGATTGCGGGAACCGGAACGAATCATGTGGTGATGCACACCGGCCGTCGCCAGCAGGATGGGCATGGGTATCCGCTCAGCGGAGCTGCCCCGGTCACTGAGAATGAGCAGACCAACCCCCTCCGTCAGACTGACTGAAACCTCATCACACAACCGCACCATGGCCTGTTTCAACCCCTCCGGTCCGGAGTTCGCCGGATAGAGCGTCGACAGGGTTTTGGCGCGCAACGGATCGGTGGAGATGGCACGAATTTTGGCCAGCTCCTGATTGGTCAAGATGGGCTGCGGCAACCAGATGCGCCGCACATGGCTGGGACTCTCTGCCAACAGGTTACCCGCTGGCCCCAGCTGGGTGAACAGGCTCATGACCAACTCTTCGCGGATCGGATCGATCGGCGGATTGGTGACCTGGGCGAACAGTTGCTTGAAATAGTTGAAAAGCAGCACGGGCCGGTCGGAGAGAACCGCCAGGGCGGCATCATTGCCCATGGAGCCGACAGGCTCCTCTCCGCTCTGCGCCATGGGAGAGAGAATCGTATACACATCCTCTTCCGTGTAGCCGAACAGGTGGGCTCTGGTCTGCAGCGACTCCTGCTCCTCCGGCACCGCATCGCCCGCCGGCAGGGTCTCGATGGAGACCAGATTATCCGTCAGCCACTGCCGATAGGGCTGGCGGGCGACAATGTCGGCCTTGATCTCCGCATCGTCGATAATGCGGCCCTGTTTGAGGTCGATGACAAACATGCGGCCCGGTTGCAGTCGGCCATGGTACAGCTCATCCTCGGGCGGGACCGCAATGGTGCCAGCCTCCGAGGCCATGATGCAGAGGCCCGACTTGGTGATCAGGTAGCGGGCCGGGCGCAGGCCGTTGCGGTCCAGGGTGGCCCCGATATAACGACCATCGGCAAAGGCCACGGCAGCGGGTCCGTCCCAGGGTTCCATGATGGAGCCGTGGTACTGGTAGAAAGCGCGGCGATCCTGCTCCATCTGTTTATGATTTTCCCAGGCTTCCGGGATCATCATCATCATGGCATGGGGCAGAGAGCGACCGGAAAGCACCAAAAATTCCAGGGCGCGGTCAAAAGAGGCGGAGTCCGACAGACCCTCCGGGACGATGGGAAACAGCTTTTTGATGCTCTCTCCGAACAGGGGTGAGGAGAGTACCGCCTGCCGGGCGTGCATCCAGTTGATATTGCCGCGCAGGGTGTTGATTTCGCCGTTGTGGCAGATCATGCGGAACGGTTGCGCCAACTCCCAGGTGGGAAAGGTGTTGGTGGAGTAGCGTTGATGCACCATGCCGAAGGCTGAGACCATGGCGGGGTCGCTCAGGTCGGGATAGTAGGCGGCGACCTGATCGGCCAAAAACATGCCTTTGTAGAGCAGCGTACGGGAGGACATGCTGGCGATATGGAACGATTTGACCTCCTCCTTGCCATAGCCCAGCAGGGCATTTTCGATGCGGCGACGAATGACAAACAGCTTGCGTTCCAACCAGAGTTCATCGGCATCATCCGGTGCGATTCCCTTGCCGATAAAGACCTGGTGGACGGAGGGTTCGGAGGCCTTTGCGGTATAGCCGATCCGGGCATCCGGGCTGATGGGCACGGCGCGCCAACCCAGCAGTTGCTGGCCTTCGTCGGTGATGATCTGTTCCACATGCCGCCGGTAGGACTCCTGCAGGTGCGGATTTTTGGGCAGGAAAATCATGCCGACCCCATACTCCTCCTCGGGAGGCAGACTGATCCCCAACAGTTTGCACTCTGCGCGCAGGAAGGCATCAGGCAGCTGCATCAGCAGACCGGCTCCGTCACCCGTCAAGGGATCCGCGCCCGTCGCACCCCGATGGGTCAGGTTGACCAGAACCTCCAACGCCATGCGAATAATATCGTGGGATTTTTTTCCATCGATACTGGCAACGAAACCGATACCGCAGGCATCATGCTCTAGGGTGGGATCGTAGAGTCCCTGTTTGTTTGGCAAGCCGTTTTGGATCATGACTGGTTCCCAAGCACAAATATATGAATTGGCACAAAACGGTTCGAGTATCCTTGACTGAATGGTGCTTGTCAACCTTGCGCAATTTTTTCACCGCCAACTGCTTGATAATGGCTGTGGAAAGAGAGAAATGCAGGGTCATGGGCGACAAAACAATTCCGGTCCATGGCCGATCAGACCGGTCAAACGGACGGGATCGCCGCAATATTGACGGAACCCCCGCCACCCAACCGGAGTAGCGTCAATCCATTGTCCCTTGGGCAGCATCCCCGCCCCGGCCCGGCGATTCACAACCGCCGCCAAATCCCGCTGTTGCTGTGATCTCGCCCCTCGCACACGGATTGCGTTAATCTGGTCTCAAAGTTGCGTAAACATCCGGCAAGCCATCCGCAGCCGCCGGCATGGTTGATAAAATTTTACTATTATACCAAACCTTAAGGAGACATCCCCATGAATCTTTTCGAGCAACAGAGCCCCGCCGCCCAGCCCATGGATCCCGCCGTCTATGCCGTGCAACCGATAGCCGCCCCGACCCAGATCAATCCCCTGGCCCAGTTGGAAACCCGCATGAGTGGGATGACCGGCACCATTGCCGCCCTGAAAAACAAGGTGACGGCCCTGCAGGAGATTATCGCTCTGCGGGAGCAGCGCATCACTGCCTTGGAGATGGAAAATGCCGCTGTCAAACAGCAGATGGAGCGGTCCAGTGCCTCCCACGGCCAGCTGTTGGATGGCCTGAGCAGCATTCTGGCCCGGTTCCCCACCGAAGAGGGCATGGAGACCGCAATCGCCCCCCACGTGGATCTGATGGTCGAGACCATGGGCACGGCGTAAGCCTGTACCAGACTTTTTGGGGGCCAACCGGCCCCCAAACCTTCCTTCTTTCACTCGGCCGGAAAAAGGGCCTTCACCGTATCCATGAACGCCTCTGTCTGATAGTGGGTCAACTCCAACTCCACCGGCCTGTCCGGCGGTGCAACCACCATGGTCTCCCCCTCCTTCCAACACCGAAACACCTGCTGACCCTGCCCCTGAAACGCAATAATGGTCAACCAAACCTCACCATGCGACCTGGGTGGAACACCACGCCACGCATCCCGCGTCAACATGTCCTCCACACCACTCCAAACCGGCTTGGGCCACTGACCCTCCTTTTTGGCCATCGTCAGGGTCTTGCCCCGGTGCGTCACCTGCAACTGCAATGATTTGGGATCCTGGATCACCAACGGCTGCAAGGCAACCAACTCCATGACCGGCTTGTCCAACGCCTCCACCAGCGGCAGATCCAACACCAACGCATCCGGCTCACCCACCCGCCACGCCAACACATTGCCCTTGTTGCGCCGCAACCGCACCAGCTCCCGTCCACCCTCGCTGGTCTCTATCTCCAGACTCCAGTCCGGCGGATTGTCCTTGAAGGCCTCCTCCGCCTTGACCGCCATGAATCCATTGCCATTCAACTGCATCAAACCATTCAGCCAACCATCCACCCGACTTTCCGCAGCCCTGTCCTCCAACGGGGCCAACAACTGCCACGGCTTCTCCTTCTCCCGCACCAGAATCATCTGCTCGTCAGCACGTTTGCGAACCACACGCGAGATGGTCTGCGCCGTCGGATTGACAAACAACCGCTTGTCCCGCAAATCGTCCGGGCTCTGCAACAACCCGCTGACCGCCTGGGGCGACAACAAAACAACCGGCCCCTCCACACCAATCTGCAAATAACGATTTTTACTGGCCGGCGCACTCAAACCCAGACTCAATTGCAACGACGTGCCACTCCCATCCTGCACCGTCAACACCGCCGCCGGCTGATCCAAACCAAACTGAACCGGATCCGCCACCGAATCCGCCACCTTGCGCTCATAACGCGCCCCCAACAGCTCCAGCAACCGATTGACCGGCGCATCATGGGTCCGGGCCTTGTCCGGCTCTATCATTTGCCAACGCCCGGCCACCCCCCCCCCTTCCGCCCGCTCCCCCTCCTGAGCCACCACCACCACCCGGCTCCCCTCCTTCCCCTTCTCCACCGCAGGCCGCCAAAACTCTATCCGCTTTACCGACTGCGGCTGCATGGCCGTAACGGCACGCGAAGCCTGCTCCGCCTGCACCCGCTGGCTCTCCTGACGGTCCAACCACCACAACACCGCCGCTGCCACCAGCAAAATGGTCAACAGGAAAAAATGAACTCTCCAGCCTTTGGAGAGGGATGATGTATCAGACATACGACCCTCGCACTAATCGCTGAACCACGTTCCACAACAAAATTGCAAATCCACCCCGGAGACCACTCAACGCGACTTCCGTCCCCTCCAGATGACAACCCCCGCAACCAAAAGCAACAGAGGAACAGCAAATACCAGCCCCACAAAGAGCAAAGTGCCACTGCCCTGGGATAACACCAGACCGGAATCCACCACATCCTTGGGCTTGATGGCGATAAAGTTTTCATCCTCCACCAACCAACGCACCATGTTGAGAAACAGATCCGTGTTGCCAGAAAATCCCACATAGGCATCGGCAACAAAATCGGAGTCACCCACCACAACCAGCCGCTTTTTCTCCTGCTGCACCGTCACACCCAGCAAAATTGGACCCTTTTGGTCGGTCGCCGCGTTATACTCCACCGTACCGGCCTCCAAAGGCCCCCCCTTCAACCAACCCCGCTCCGCCCCGGAGAGCAACTGCACCGTCGCCACAGACGCGGGCGACTGCGCGGCGGGCGGCTGACCCGGTTTGACATCCCCCTCCACCGCAGGCTCCTCCAGACGCAACCCCCGCGCCTCCGGGAAAAACGAGGCCGCCTGCAAACCATTGGTAATGGGATGATCCCCATCATATCGATTGACCAGCGGCGTCGTAATCCCGCCACCAAACAGACGCGCCACCGGATCAATGACAATACCCTCCAACAGGGTGATCCCATACGACTTGAGCAGCGGCTCCAAACCGGTGGTGGTGTTGGGATCACTCATCAATAAAACACGCCCCCCCGCCTCCCACCACACCTGCAACCGCTCCACCTCAATGGGCAACAAAGGGGTACGCGGACCCGCCACAACAATGGCCACCGTCTCCGGCGGTATCTTTTCCACCTCCGCCAAGTTGAGCGGAGCCACCTGATACCCCTCCCCCTTCAACAACGCCGCCGCCTTGGCATAGGACAACCGCTCCTGATTCGCCCGATCCGCCTTGCCGGCGGCAGTCGGGGCCTGGTCCATCAGCACATGTTCCCCATGGCCCGTGACAAAACGAACCATCTTGGTCGTCCCCTTGGCCAGCCGAATCAATGCGTTGGTGAACGACTCCTCCGTCGTCTCCGTCACCTTTTCCGTCTTCTCGCCCGCCCGCAACACCACCGTCCCATACATGGCCACATCCGCCTGCCGGGCTGCAACCGGGTCCAGATCCGGATCAATAAAACGGATTTGCAATTCGGGATTGGCCGCCCGATATTTTTCCAGCAAGGCGGTCAACAAGGCCCGCTGCTCCCCCTGCTCCTGCACATAAGCGGTGGCCAGAATCCCCTTCGGAAATGCCTTGATCGCCTTGACGGACTGCTCCGCCAACGAATGCCGATGGGTGGCCGTCCAATCCCAGCGCACAGGATAACGATGGCTGGCATAGGCCAACAAGGCCAGCATAAGCAATAAAATCAACCCTACAGAAGAGCTTTGCAGACTCAAAGTGGTCCGCGTGGCGCGATTCATTTTCATATGTGTATACCACCCCCTAGCCGCGAATCCGTTCTGCCATCAGTCGCTGTTGCGCAAACAACAGACCCGTCGCCGCCAGCAACAGGAAATAGACCAAATCCGTACTGCTCACCACCCCCGTCAAAAAATTCTGGTAATGGTTGGTGAGAGAAAGATAGTTCAATACCACGCTCATGCTGCTCCCCCCCGACTCCCCCACCCAGGAGACCACCCAAAGCAGCAACAAGACACCAAAAGAGGCCAGTGCCGCAACAATGGGATTATCGGTGGCACTGGAGGTGGCCAACCCGACCGCACCAAAGGCGGCCGACAACAAAAACAGCCCCAGCAGACCGGAAAGGGTCTGCCCCAGATCCGGGTTGCCAAAAAGAAACAACAAAAAAACCGGCACACCCAGCAGCATGATGGTTATGGCCAAAAACAGCAACAACCCAAAATATTTACCCAGAATAATCTCCATCGGTGCCAGGGGCGAGGAGGCCATGGCGGCCCAGGTACCCCGCCGCTTCTCCTCGGCAAACAGGCGCATGGTGATCATGGGCATGATCAACAACAATAAAACCGCTGCGTTGCCCAGCATGGGTGCAATGGTCCAGTCGGTCAGAGAGAGTTTGGAGGCCCCGCCAAAAGACTGAAACTGCATCTCTTTCAGTTGATAATTAAAAACAGCCGCCATGAACATGTAGGCGGTGATGGCAAACAGCACCGCCAACAGCGTCCAGGCCAACGGCGATAAAAACATGCTGCGCAACTCCCGCAGCGCAATGGTACGTATGGCCCTCATGACACCACCTCCCGGGCTGCCGGGACGGCTGTCGCCTCCGCATCCTCCTCACGGGTAGTCAAATGCAGAAAAATCTCTTCAAGGGAGCCACCCACAGGCTGCAACTCCCGCAGATCCCAGCCATGGGCGGCCGAACGTTGAACCAACTCCGGCAGCGGATCGCTCCCCTTTGCCGGGATAATGGTCCAGCCCCCCTCGCTGGCCTTGACATGGGCCACACCCGGTACCTGTTGCAACAGCTCCGGCTCCGGGGGATGGTTCCAACGGATAAAAAAGGAGCCCTGCCCGGCGGCACTCTGCTCCAACCCCTCCAGGGTGTCATTGGCGACGATGCGACCCTGGTTGATGACAGCCACCCGGTTGCAGGTCATCCGCACCTCCGGCAAAATATGGGTCGAAAGCAAAACCGAATGTTCGCCGCCCAACTCCCGGATCAGTTGCCGGATCTCCCGGATCTGGATCGGGTCCAGCCCCACGGTCGGCTCATCCAGAATGACCACCTCGGGACCATGAACGATGGCCTGGGCGATGCCGGCCCGCTGCCGATACCCCTTCGACAGGTTACGCAACAGTCGGTCCGCCACCTGCTTGAGTCCACACCGCTCCATGGCATGCTCCACCGCCCCCCGCAGCCTGGCACCGGGCACCCGGCGCAATGCGGCCAGATAGGTCAGATATTCACGAACAGTCATTTCGTCGTAAACAGGTGGCGACTCCGGTAAAAACCCGATTTTGGCCCGGGCCGCCACCGGGTTGGCAATCATGTCCAGACCGGCCACCTGCACACTGCCCTCGGTGGGAGCCAAAATACCGGCCAGAATACGCATGGTGGTGGTCTTGCCCGCACCATTGGGGCCCAGAAACCCCATCACTTCACCCCGCTGCACCTGAAACCCGATGGCATCCAACGCCTTGGTTGCGCCATAAAGTCGGGTCAGGTCGGATATTTCAATCATTGTCTCCGGCATAACAATTCCTCAGTCAATGGATGGCTTTAACAAACGCGCCATAGTAATTCCAATCCCCCACTCCCGGCAAGAGCCCGCGATCTGCCGCACGCCCTCATGATGCCGAACCGCTCGGCCAGCCTCCCAGGGCCTCCTGGGCACCCTTCAATTGGGTCTGGACCGTCTGCCGGGAGGATTTCACCTGTTCCAATACCGCTCCACTACCCTGCAGAACGGTATGCATCTCCCCAATACCACCCTGCACCAAGCGGGACAAGGCCGCATGGTGTGTCAACAACTCTGCAATCCTGGCAAACAACGCCCCCTCCTTGCGGGACACCTCGGTCACATTTTCAAATCGCCGACGGGTCTGAACTGTATGCAGTTGATCGGTCCGAATATGGACAATGCTGTCCTCTGCCCGGTTGACCAGAGTTTCTGCCACCAACACATTGGCCCGAGCCAACTCCTTGATCTCATCCGTAAAGACCGCAAAACTGCGGGTGGCATCCGAGCGAAACGCCTCCGCGCTGGCATTGGTGGCCAACAAATTGATTTGACTTGTCAAGTCTCGCAGATGCCGGATCGTCCGCCCGCTCTCTGTTGCCGATTCCAGCAACAGATCCGCCCCCTTGTTGAGTTGCTGAATCAGCAGACCGGCCTGCTCCAGAGCCTGGTGCTCCTCACCCACCAGGCTGCGCATCTGCTCTGCCAGGGAGAGGGCGTTGTCTGCCTGAAGTACCAGATTTTGCACCTCCGTCATTATGGAAGCGACCCGTCCCCGTTCACCTGCGATGATCTGCTCCACCTGCTGGCTGGCGGGATCCAACTGCTGGAAAGCCTGTTGCAAGTGCGTCAGCGCATCAGACAGCAGCAGCAAGGATTGACTCGTCAAGCTGTTTTTGTTCCGCTCCCGCTCTTTTTGTACCTGAATGATCACCAGAACCAACAAAAACCCCATCACCAGGGCAAAACCCACCGCGGGTAAAACCACCTGAAATACCCAGTCACGCTGATGCCTGGAGTCCACCGCCAAACTCTGGGGCAGTTGTTTGACCCGCTCCATCACATCCTTGATCCCCCCCTCCATGCGACGGACCTCATCCTCCAGGGCGGAAAGATTGCCCTTCAGAAAGGCCATATGCTTGTTGGCCTCCTCCTCCGCCGAGGCATGATCCCCAACGGCAATTGTCTCCGTCTTGGACAAAAAATCATACTGGTAGATGCCCCGTATCAACAATGCACCCAGATGCTCGTAATCCCCATGGGATTTTTCGATCCCTTTCAGCAGGGTCTTGATGGTATCAATCTCTTTCAACCGCGCCTCGGACCGGGCCATCTCCATACCCTTCTGGGCCACATTTCTCCCTTCCAGAATTTCATCCCCAAACCGCTTGCCCGCCTGGATAAATTTTTCGTTGCTCACCTCAAATTTTTCCCGGTCACCCACCCGCGCAAAAAACAGCACTTCGTTGAACCGCAAGGTCTGATCCAACTGGTGGCGGGTAATCTCCGTCACCACATTGAACAGGGGAAACTGCTCCCTGTCCACCGAATGGAGGGTCTCGTCATACTGGTAGATGACAAACAGGCTGTACCCCCCCACCGCGAGCAAAAAAACAGCCAACAGTCCATACAAAAGCAGCAGGTGGAGAGTGAGTTGCAATTTTTTAAACATGAATCATTCCCTCACGACAAACCTGTTATCCGGTCAGTTAAACAACACAATAGCCGTACTCACCATCAGCACGGGATAGATCACAATGGCAACCGCATCCACCTGGGCCGCCAAAGAGCGTCTGCCCTTGATGTGCAAGGCACTGGCAATAACGGTCTCGATGATGGCAAAAAAGATGAAGTAATAGGTCATCATAAAAAAGGTGTCGATGCGCACCAGATAGCCCACATCCACCTTGTTGACATTGTGAAAGGACATGGAACTCAACAGGGTGGTGACACCCACCGTGAACCGGGAGGCGGTGAACTCAAAATTGATAAAAAACATCGCATACGCCAGCAGCACCAGGACCAACAACGGCAGCAATTTGATGATATATTGGCCTGTTTTCCGTTCCAGCAATATCTGATAGGTGAATTGGGAGTTGTTCAACTGGAACAGCTTGCGATTATATTTCGGGTTGCGATAACTCCATATCCCCTCGTTCTCACTGGTAAACTGGATGTGCTGAACATCTTTCCATGCCTTCAGCCCCAGATCCTTGCGCAAAAAGGAGTCATCCGATATGTCGGTGACCAGAATCAAGTCCTCCTTGTTTTTTACCTTCGGCTTGATCCGAATTTTTAACGTCTGCTGATCAAACGGATACTCCTTCAACGGAAACGAGCCATCCAACTGGGCGGTCACATCGTAGGAGATAAAATTGTTGTTGGTTGCCTTGTCGTAATATTTTTCCCGAATGGCCGCCGCCAGCACCTTGCCATAGGTCATTTCAAAATTCAGTTTTTCGTTCTGGTCTGGATCCCAGCGGAACCAGAGCAAAAAGTCGGCGACAAAATTGCCGGCAACCGGATCAAACGATTTGATTTCATTGACGTGCAGACCGGTAAAAACCACCGTGGTCCGCTTGACAAAACGGCCATCCATCTTGAAGGCCCGCAGGCTGTTCTCTTTGCGTGCTTTGACCAGCTCGGGATATTTGGCATAGGTAAACTGAAACCGGGCCGGCACAAATTGACCGTTCTTGACCTCTCCAATGGCAATCGGTCTGCGACTGGAGCCATTGCTGTCAAAGTAAATGGGGCCGGAAATGCTGTCAATGGCATCTTCCTCGCGGATAATTTTGCTTAAAAATTGCCGGATGGCAGAGCGTTCCGTGCCAACCTGCCGGATGGCGTGGGCGATCAGGCGCACCGCTTCGTAGGAGTGGGTGGCCACCCAGTCGGGGTTGGTCTGATAGGTCTGCACAAAATTGGCCTCATAGCGTCGCGCACTCTCCCCCAGCAGGTTGGGCAGATAAGGGGTGACCGCATACACATTTTCGGCATAAATGCCGGCCCCGCGAATAAAATGGGGCCCCCCCATGCTCTCCCCGCCGATAAAATCAGCCGTGACACCCTTGTCCTTGAGCCATTTGATCACATTGGCCGCACCGCTATAGTTCATGGCCAGAAAGATGATTTCCGACTCGGACAACATTTTCAGATGTGCCGCCAGTTCGTTGGGGTTGAAGCGGGTGCCATCAATCTTGACCACACCCATCGGTTTGCTGCCCTGGATCTCCAACTCCCGCACAAAAAAGTCTGTCAGCGATGTTCCATAGGCCGTATCGCTGTAAATCACAGCAATTTTTTCCCGCATCAACCCGTAAAGGACATAATTGGCCAAAAAGACCGATTGGTAATAATCATCCGGGATAATGCTGAAATTGCCCGAAAATTTAGCTGTCACCCCCGGATTGGTGGCTGTAGGCGCAATCAGGGGAATCTGATTTTCCTGGTAGACAGGGCTGGCGGCCAGGGTGGGACCACTGAAATAGTGGCCAACCACCGCCAGCAGTTTATGGTTGGCCGCCAACTCCCTGGCCGCCTCCACCGCCCGGTTTTCCGTACTCAGGCCACTGCGATCATCCGTCACCACCATGCGCAGGGTGATCTTTTCCAACTCATTGTTTCGATTGATCTCATTGACAGCCAATTCGACGCCACGGCGCATGGAGAGTCCCACTTCCGCAAACGGGCCCGTCAGTGGGGCGGCCAATCCGATGTAGAAGGTCTCTCCCCGCTCGTTCAACAACAACGGCCACAACAGCCGCCAGCCAATCAGGCCGACAACCAACAAAAACCAGAACAAAAACAGAACACGTTTGCGCTTTATGAGGGCAAAACGTTCCCTCTTCTGGTCGGCGATGGGCTCAGCCATAGGATTCCCCTTCCCATTTTCCTGCGTCACGGTGCAGCAGACCGGCTGTAGGGTTCCTGAATGGTATTTTGCAATCCACGGGGCGCGGAACCCCGCTGCCGACCCCGGCTTTGAACTCGCCCCTGGTCATTGGGCTCCAACTCCGTGCCAAGCCCCTCTGTCTGGGAAAAATCCCCATGGCCTGCCGCATCTCCAGGTTCCAATTCGCGTTCCCGGCCGGAATAGCGGAAATCCATGAAGCCACCTCCCCGGTCGTTATCTCCCGGCTCCCATTCAGAACGGTCCGGTGCCGACCCCGCTTCACAAACCACACCCAACAGCCCCATCAGAATCAAAGCAACGACCAACGGAGCGTCACCCCTCCTGCAGCCGATGCTCCTCCTGTTGCCGTTCATCCGCTCTGTCTCCTTTCCATCACCCATGGACACCGTACATCAGCCACTATAGGCCGAGACAAACCTTTTGACCAGCACTACCACACCCACACGCCGCAACACCCCCGAAAAATCATGCAAGTTTCTGACCGCATTGCAGATCAAGGCCGAAAAAAATGCTTGTATCGCCCGCTCTCCACAACAATTCACCAGCGATCTTCCCTGCCCCCTCGACTGCGGTTCCAGCGCAGCCTGGCAACCGCTCCGCCGGACAATTTCTTTTTCCCAGTACTTGACCTGGAGTAAAAATTCTATAAAATGGTCTGATTTTACCTGTATCGGCTCCGGCAGTCAGCGGGGTCGATGGTTTGTTCATGTCCCATAGAGAGGTGTTTTTTTATGGCAGTTCGCATTCGCATGCAGCGCAGAGGGTCCAAAAAAAAGCCGTTTTATGCCGTAGTTGCCGCAGATTCCAAAATGCCCAGAGACGGTCGCTTTCTGGAAAAGTTGGGCACCTATGATCCCCTCAAAGAGACCGACAACGTTCGGTTCGAGATGGCCCGCATTGACCATTGGATCGGTATCGGGGCTGTACCTTCCGATACGGTGGCCGGGTTGATCAAAAAGGCAAGGGGCATGGAGAGTCAAGCAGCCAGCGTTTAAGTCATCGACGCTTGAGGATGGGTGGTCATGACCGGCAAAGCGGAAGAGTGGGTTGGCATCGGGCGGTTGCATGGTCCTTTTGGTATCAAGGGTTGGGTGCGCGCCACCTCCTTTGCCGACCCACCGGAACATATTTTGGCGTTTTCCAACTGGTGGATCGGTGAAGAGCGGCAGCTCCCGCGTCAGTCCGGTGACAATGATCTGACAAAGTTCAAGCTGTTGTCGGGGAAACCCCATACCCGGGGGGTGGTGGCCGCTCTGCAAGGCATTGAGACACCAGAGGCCGCCCAGGCTTTGTCTGGTCTGGACATCTGGGTGCCCCGATCTTTGCTGCCGGAGCCCGAACAGGATACCCACTACTGGGCTGACATGGTGGGCTCGCAGGTGGTCGAAAAGGATGGCCGCCTGCTGGGGGTGGTTGATTATCTTTTTTCCACCGGAGCCAACGATGTATTGGTGGTGCGGCAACCGGATGGTGGGGAACGGTTGTTGCCGTTTATCCGTGACGTTGTGCTGACAGTGAATGTGGAGTCCCGTACAATAACCGTCTGCTTGATGCCGGGGATGTAGCCATTCGCTTCTCTATCGTCACCCTGTTCCCGGAGCTGTTTGCCACCCTGCTCTCCTGCTCCATGCTGAAACGGGGCGTGGAGCGTGGGATACTCCAGGTGGCACTGGTGCAGTTGCGGGATTTTGCCGAAGATCGGCACCACCGGGTCGATGACGCCCCGTACGGTGGCGGGCCGGGCATGGTACTCAAGCCGGATGTGCTGGCCCGGGCCGTACAAAGTCTGCAGCCCGATCCGGCGACCGGGGCCGTCGGTGAGCGCGGGCATGTGGTCTACCTCTCCCCCCAGGGCAAACGGTTTGACCAGCAGGATGTCAAGCGGTTGGCGGGATTGCCGCATCTGATTCTGGTCTGTGGCCACTATGAAGGGGTGGACGAGCGGTTTATCGCCGCGCAGGTGGATGAGGAGCTCTCCCTGGGAGATTTTGTCATGACGGGGGGGGAGATTGCCGCCATGGCCGTTCTGGATGCCGTCTGTCGTCTGCTGCCCGGCGTGTTGGGAGATGCGGAGAGTTTTGCCAACGACTCTTTCTACCACGGCCTGCTGGATCATCCACAGTTTACCCGTCCCGCCCGCTGGGAGGGCCCGGATGGTCGGCCGATGGCGGTGCCCCCCCTCCTCCTCTCGGGCGATCACGCGCAGGTGGCGGCTTGGCGGCGCAGGTGCGCTTTGCTGCGCACCTTGATCCGTCGGCCGGATTGGTTGCAACGGGCTGATTTGACACGATCAGAACGCAAGTTGATTGAAATGTTAGCGCGAGACCTGGAAACCCTGGAAAATGCGCCACTGGATATAACCTAATTTGGACAAACCGCAGGATAAGGAAGCAAGACCATGAACGAACTAGAGCGTTTTCAGGCCTCATTGATCCAGAAAAAGATGCCGGACTTTGCTGCCGGCAACACCTTGAAGGTCCATGTCCGGGTGGTGGAAGGCACCCGCGAACGGATTCAGGTTTTTGAGGGGGTCTGTATCGCGCGTCACAACGCGGGCTACTCCTCCACCTTCACCGTGCGCAAGGTCTCCTTCGGCGAGGGGGTGGAGCGTATTTTTCCCCTCTATTCGCCCCGGGTGGAAAAGATCGAGGTTGTCCGGGTCGGTGATGTACGGCGGGCCAAACTCTACTACCTGCGCGAACTGTCCGGCAAGGCCACCCGCATCAAAGAAAAGCGGACCTGGTAACACAGGCGTGTTGTGGCCAAGGCCCCACCCCCCCTCCCCGATCTCCAACTGGAACGGCAGGCACTGCAACAGGGCTACCGACTGGTTTGTGGCGTGGATGAGGTGGGTCGGGGGCCGTTGGCGGGCCCTGTTGTCGCCGCTGCCGTTGTCTTGCCGCTGCACGGTGAAACCCTGGACGCCCTGGTTGGCCTGAACGATTCCAAACAGCTCTCTGCCGGCAAGCGGCAGCTGTTTTTGTCCCGCATCCAGGCAACGGCACTCGGCATCCAGGTGGGCATGGCAACAGTCCGGGAGATTGACCGCCTCAATATTCGCCAGGCCAGCCTGCTGGCGATGTCCCGTGCCGTCGCGGGCCTTGCCCTGGCGGTGGATGCCTTTGTCCTGGTGGATGGACGGGATCTGCCAGCCGATCTGCCCTGCCCTGGTCGGGCCATTGTCCGGGGCGACCAGCACTCCCTCTCCATTGCAGCGGCCTCCGTGGTGGCCAAAGAGCGGCGGGACGCGCTGATGGTTGAACTGGCCACCCAGGCCCCCGGCTACGGTTGGGAACACAACAGTGGCTATCCAACCGCCGAACATCTCCAGGCCCTGCGCCGGTTGGGTGTGACGGAACACCATCGACAAAGCTTTGCCCCGGTTCGACAGTTGTTGGAAATGGCTGGCTCTCGTTAAGAATGCCGGGACATTGATTCTGCAACAGGGTATAGTATCAAGGAGGCTGCAACTGTGGCTCAGCCGGTCCAGACAACAGAACGGATGGCAACCCTGCTGGGTTTGATGGCAGAGGGACGGCTTGTGGAGACGCGGCAATACTGGGACAACATGATCCAGACCGAGCCGGGCGTCGCCGCTCAGTGGTATCTGTTGGCGCAACTTTTACAATGCGATACCCTGCAACGGCAACAACAGATTGCGGAGGGGCTGGGACAGTTGGGGGATGGCCCCAGAAGATCCTTTCAGCGGTTGGTGCAAACGGTACACACTTTTCACCGTTTGCACCGTTTTCTGGCTCAGGTCAGACAGGCCAAACCCGACCGGGAGGCCAGTCAGCGGGCTGTCGTGCGTACAGCTCTGACCGATTTATTGCATACGGTGCAACGCTGCAAGGAGGCCAGACCGGCCCGGAAGGCGTCGACCCGGGCGGTAAGCCAGTTGGAGCTGCTGTTGGCCAAGGCCAACATGGGAGGGTAGACTAAAGCGTGTCCGATGCCACTGTGGTTGCCAAAACGATGCGTCTGCTGGTGTTGAACGGCCCCAACCTGAATCTGCTGGGCCTGCGGGAGACGGCCATTTATGGCCGGACCTCACTGGCATCGATTGAGGCCGACTGCCGTCTGCACCTGGATCGAATGTGTCGGCCAACCGGTCAGCCGCCGCTGATCGATGCGGAGGTGGAGCTGGATTTTTTCCAATCCAACCATGAGGGGGTGTTGGTGGAGCGGATCCAGCAGGCCCGAGGGGTTGTTGACCTGATTGTCATCAATCCAGCCGCCTATACCCACACCTCCGTTGCCATCCGGGATGCCTTGCTGGCGGTGGAGATTCCGGTGATTGAGGTGCATTTGAGCAATATACACAAGCGTGAGCCGTTTCGGCATCACTCCTATATCAGTGATATTGCGGTGGGGCAAATTGTGGGGTTGGGGCCGGATGGCTATCGTTTTGCGGTTGAGGCCGGGATACGGCATCTCGCCCGCCTGGCCCGGGAATAGTGGTTGTTGCAGCACGGTTGCAAAACGCGCACACAATATAAGATTCAAGGTTACGTGGGTGCGGGTGGGGTAGACGCTCTGCCGGCGAACCCGCTGATCAACGCCAGACTTGTTAGGGTGCTATTCAGGGAGCATGACTTTTATGGATCTCAAAGAAATTCGGCAGTTGATCAAGATGCTTGCCGGTACCGATATTGCCGAGATTGAAATTCGTGACGAGACGAGGACGCTGCGTGTCAGTCGTCAACTGCCCGGCACAGGAGAGAGTGGCCATTTTGCGCATCCGCCCATGGTGAGCTATGCACACCATCCGGCGGTCCTGCCTCCTCCCCCGGCACCCAGCAGCGGTGGAGCCCCCCAACCGGCCCTTGCCGCAGAACCGGCTTCGACCACGAGCATCACCATCCAATCCCCCATGGTTGGCACCTTTTATCAGGCCAACGCCCCCGACGCGCCTCCTCTGGTCGCACGGGGAGACATCATCCAGAAAGGGCAGGTGGTCTGCATCATTGAGGCGATGAAGTTGATGAACGAAATTGAATCGGAGCATGCGGGCCGCGTCGTCAGTATTCTGAAAGAAAATGCCAGTCCCGTCGAGTACGGGGAACCTCTTTTTATCCTTGAGCCGGTTTAGATGGCCATATTCAACAAAATTCTCATTGCCAACCGGGGTGAGATCGCCCTGCGGGTTCATCGTGCCTGTAAGGAGTTGGGAATACAGACGGTTGCCGTCCATTCGGACGCGGATGCGGAGTCGATGTGTGTGCGGTTGGCGGATGAATCGGTCTGTATCGGGCCGGCCCGTTCCATTGACTCTTATCTGAACATCTCCTCCATCATGGCGGCCGCCGAGATCACCGATGCCAAGGCCATCCACCCAGGTTATGGATTTCTATCAGAGAATCCAGAGTTTGCTGAAATTGTCAAAGCCTCCGGTTTGACCTTTATCGGGCCGGAACCCAGTGTGATCCGTCTGCTGGGTGACAAGGTGCAGGCCCGCAAGGCCATGGCGGCGGCCGGGGTGCCGGTGGTGCCCGGTTCGGAGAGTGAAATTCGCAGCGAAGAGATGGCGTTACGGGTTGCCCGTGAGATTGGCTTTCCCATCATTTTGAAAGCCGCAGCCGGCGGAGGTGGACGGGGCATGAAGGTGGTCCATTCCGATGCCGCGCTGGTGACCGCCTTTACGGTTGCCCGCAACGATGCCCGCCATTTTTTCAAAAACGACAAGGTCTACATGGAGCGTTTTTTGACCGATCCGCGCCATGTGGAGATTCAAATTCTGGCAGACAACCATGGTAATGCCATCCATCTGGGGGACCGGGACTGCTCGTTGCAACGCCGTCATCAAAAAATTCTCGAGGAGGCCCCCTCCCCGGCCATGACGCCGGAACAACGGGAGACGTTGGGTCGGATCGCGGCCAAGGCGGCCTTGGCAGTCAACTATACCGGCGTGGGTACCTTTGAATTTTTGATGGACAAGGGGGAGTTTTTTTTCCTCGAAGTCAACACCCGCATTCAAGTGGAGCATCCGGTGACCGAAATGATCACCGGAATTGATCTGGTCAAAGAGCAGATTCGGGTGGCGGCCAATCTGCCCCTCTCCATTCGTCAGGAGGATGTGCTTATCCGAGGCCATGCCATCGAGTGTCGCATCAATGCGGAAGATCCGGAAACCTTTATTCCGTCGCCGGGTCGCATCACCGAATACCATCCGCCGGGTGGTAATGGGGTGCGGGTGGATTCTGATGCCTATGCGGGTTATCGGGTACCGCCCCATTATGACTCCATGATTGGCAAACTGATTGTGCATGGTGCTACCCGTGCGGAGGCCATTGCCCGCATGCGGCGGGCGTTGGATGAATATGTGATTGGGGGGATTGCCACCACCATCCCGCTGCATCAGCGTATTGTCCGTGATGGCCATTTCCGCAACGGGACTTACACCCTCCGTTTTCTGGAGGAATTTTTGAAGAACAACCAATGACTGCGCCCTTCAACCATCTCACCCTTTTGATCGATTCCAACCACCTGAAACAGGGGGTCAAGGCCATTGCGCAGCAGATACGGGCGGATTTGGCCGACCAACCCGAGGAGGCCGAGCCGGTCATGGTGGTGGTTCTCAAGGGTGGTGCTCTGTTCGGAGTGGATTTGCTGCGGGCGTTGCGCCGACCCATGCCGGTGGTCTTTGTGCCCCGTTCCGGTGCGTATGAGAGCCAAGTGCCTGGCAGTGATCAGGCGTTGCTGCGGGGGCGTCATCTGATCGTGGTGGATACCCTCATGGACAGCGGCAATACGTTGCGAATCCTGTACCGCTGGCTGGAGACCCTTGAGCCTGCCTCGATCCGGTTGGCGGTGTTGTTGCATAAGACGGTGGACTCTGCCAATCCGTTGATTGTCAACTATCTGGGCTACGAAGTGCCGGATGTGCGCCTGGTTGGTTATGGTTTGGATGAAGAGGAGTGTTTTCGAGGTTTGCCTGCGGTCTACACCTGGTGGCAGGCTCCCTCCGGCAATCCGTTCTCCCCCGAAACCGTTGCCGCTTGCAGTGACGCCCCCAAAAAGAAAAAAAGCCGGCGGCGTGATGAGCAATCCTGCTGAGCTGCTCAGTCAGATTCTAAGACGGTCCCATTCCCTTTTTCAGGCGGATATGGAGGCGCACCAGGCCCAACTGGCGGCGACCATTGGCGGTGCCCGTGTTCTGGTTACCGGTGCGGCGGGTTCCATTGGCAGTGCCTTTGTGGAGCAGTTGGCGACCTTTGCCCCTGCGGCCATCCATCTGGTGGATCCCAGTGAAAACAATCTGGTGGAGTTGGTGCGCAGCTTGCGCTCGGCGGATTTAAAGTTGCCGGAGGAGTTTCGCACCTGGGCCATTGGGATGGGCAGCCGGGAGTTCAGTCGTTTTTTGGCTGCGGCCCGGCCCTATGATGTGGTGGTCAATTTTGCCGCTTTGAAGCATGTGCGTTCGGAGCGGGATCCCTTCACCCTGATGCGACTGATTGACACCAATATTTTTGCCTTGCAGGAGATGTTGGAACAGTTGTCGATCCATCCGCCGCAGCGGGTTTTTTCCGTCTCTTCCGACAAGGCGGTGCAGCCGGAGAGTGCCATGGGTGCCAGCAAGGCTTTCATGGAGGCCATCCTGTGGCATCATGCAGAGCGCATCGCCTGTACCAGTGCCCGTTTTGCCAATGTTGCCTTTTCCGATGGCAGTTTGTTGCAGGGTTTTGTGCGGCGGTGGGAAAAGGGTCAACCCCTGTCGGCTCCCTCTGATGTGCGTCGTTATTTTATCTCTCATGAAGAGGCGGGGCAGTTGTGTCTGCTTGCCTGTTTTGTCGGCAACAATCGGGAGTTGTTTGTACCTCGGCTGGATCCGGCTGCTGATTTGCATAGTTTTTCCGAGATCGCTTTGTTGTTTCTGGCCTCCAAGGGGGTGGAGGCCAAAATTTTTTATTCGGAGGCAGAGGCGCGGGCGTTTGCGCGTGGAATCGTCCCTGGCAGCAGCCGGGTCTGGCCCTGCTATTTTACCCAAAGCGATACGGACGGCGAAAAGTTGGTGGAGTTGTTTGCTGCCCCGGATGAGCAGGTGGATTATTCCCGTTATCATGCCTTGGGGGTGATCAGCAATCCGCCTTATGGGTATGGGTCGGTTTTGCAAGAGGCGTTACGGCAGCTCCGTCAGATTCGCCAGGGGGATCATTGGGAAAAGGAGGCGGTGATTGCCGCTTTGCGGCTGCTGGTGCCCTCCTTGCCGCACATCCGGACGGACAAAAACCTCGATCAAAAAATGTAGCGTTGCAAACGATTGCAGGGGTCCGGGGACCGTCACGGTCCCCGGCGGGGTGCAGGGGCGGAGCCCCTGCTGAACTGCGCGTTTTCCCAAAGCAAATTTTCGCAGAAAATTTGCGCAACGCGCACAAAACCGCCCCGCAGGGGCGACCTTGGGAGGGCGGCAGCCCGACGCGCACGGTTATGTTATGGAAAGTGCTTGGGTAAGAAACCAGAGCTTTCGGGCATTCAGCTTTTTGTTTGACACAAGGCCAGGATTGTTTTTTTTCCAAACCCTCCCAAACTTGGCCAGCTCTCGGTCGGGCTGCCGCCCTCCAGGAGTGCCCCTGCGGGGCGTTTTGGGCGCGCTGCGCCCATTTGCTGCGCAAATGGGCTTCTGGGAAAGCGCGCCCGTTACATGCAGGGGCTTTGCCCCTGCACCCCACTGGGGACCGTGACGGTCCCCAGGCCCCTGCAATCGTTTAAAAAGATTAGAAAAGCATGGGCGTGATCATCATGTTGGCGCATATGGGGCTTTGCCCCTGCACCCCACTGGGGACCGTGACGGTCCCCAGGCCCCTGCAATTATTTAAAAAGATCAAGAAAAGCATGGGTGTGTCATGTTCAACCGTACTCAACATCGACAGCGATGACCCCCTCTCCATTGCCACCTCTGCGGGAAGATTTGCGGCTAAGCCCAGGCCCTTTGGCCGCCAATGGGGCCCCCTCCTGGACCATTCATGATCCCTCCAACAACCGTTTTTATCGAATCGGTTGGCAAACCTTTGAAATTCTCTCCCGCTGGCATTTGGCAACCCCTGACGCCATTGTTGCCGCCATCGCGGATCAAACAACCCTCAGCCCCAGCGTTGACGAGGTGGAACAGGTGGGTCGCTTTTTGCGCCAGCATATGCTGTTGCAGATCACCGACCAGGCGGCTCTGAACGCGCTGCTGCTCAAGGCCCGAGCGACCAAACCCCGCTGGGGCCACTGGCTGCTCAGCAACTATCTTTTTTTACGGATTCCTCTGCTGCATCCCGATCGTCAACTGGGACAGTTGCTGCCGCATCTGCGTTGGCTTTTTTCCACTGAATTTTTACTGGTTGTCCTGCTTTCAGCCCTGACCGGTCTGCTGCTGATTGTGCGGCAATGGGACTATTTTACCACCACGCTGGTTCACTCCTGGGTGGCGGGAGATATTATTCCGTACGGGATCGCCCTGGTGTTGAGCAAATCCTTGCACGAACTGGGTCATGCCTTGACAGCCAAACGCTATGGTTGCCGCATTCCGGTCATGGGGGTTGCCATACTGTTGTTGTGGCCTGTTTTGTACACCGAGACCAGCGATGTTTGGCGGTTGCCGAGCCGTCGACAACGGTTGGCGGTGGGGGCAGCGGGCATGATGGCTGAATTGGCCTTGGCCGCTTTGGCCACTCTGGCCTGGGCTTTGCTGGCAGATGGTCCATTGCGCAATGCGGCCTTTTTCCTGGTTACCGTCACCTGGGTTGTGACCCTGGGCGTCAATTTGAATCCACTGATGCGCTTTGACGGTTATTTTTTGTTGTCGGATTGGTTGGGGTGGGTCAATCTGCAAGAGCGCGCCTTTGCCCAGGGGCGATGGTATGTGCGGGAGTTGTTGTTCGGGTTGGGAGAGCCACCACCGGAGCCTCTGCCCAAAGGGCGGCAGCGTTTTTTGATTGGTTTTGCCTTGTCGGTCTGGGTTTATCGATTTTTTCTGTTTTTGGGGATTGCTTTGCTGGTGTATCACTTTTTTTTCAAGCTGTTGGGTCTGTTTCTTTTTTGTGTGGAGTTGTTTTATTTTATTCTGTTTCCCGTTTTGAGAGAGGTTGGCACCTGGATCAGCAAGCGGCAGGCGGTACGGGTCAATGGTCATACCCTGGTGACTGGTCTGCTGCTGTTGACCGCCTTGACGGCTCTCTTTTTGCCTTGGCTGCATACGGTGGAGGCTCCGGCTGTTCTGCATGTTTTTCGTCACAGTCAAGTTTTTGTGCCGCAGGCAGCGCGGTTGGAGACTCCGTTGCCTCAGAACGGTCAGGTGGTGCAGGGTGGTGCGTTGTTGGCGCGTCTTTTTGATCCGGAGTTGGCACATCGGGAGGCCCGGATTGATCGGGAGATTGCCCTGTTGCGTTGGCAAATTGCCAGTCGGGGTCAGGACAAGGAGTTGATGGAGCAGGGGCAATCCCTGGCGGAACAGTTGTCGACCCGGTTGACCGAGTTGGCGGCCACGCGCAAGGAGCAGGCGCGTTTGACCTTGACCGCACCGTTTACGGCCACGGTGGTGGATCGTTTGCAGGCAGCGGTGCCGGGGGAGTGGTTGGCGGAGGGGGAGGTTTTGTTGCGGTTGATTGATCCCAGCGAATGGGTGGTGGAGGCGTTTATCGTTGGCAATCACCCGGGGATTCAGCCCCATGCCGAGGCCGTTTTTTATGCGGAAAATGCTGATTTGCCTCCATTGCCCTGTCGGTTGCTGACGGTGGATCAGGTCAACATTCAGCGGTTATCGGAGCCGGAGTTGGCTTCCCGATATGGGGGGCCAATTCTGGTGCGGGAGGAGCATACGGAGGAGTTGATCCCCCGGGAGGCCCATTTCCGGGTGATGCTCGCTCCACAGGCGGCGGTTGCCCATGTATCGCAACAGATTCGCGGTACTGTCACCCTGACCATTCTGCCAGAGAGTCCGGCCAGTCGTCTTTGGCAGCAGTTTGCCTCGATGGTGCTGCGTGAGAGTGGGTTTTAGGTTTATGGGGTCTGGAAACCGCCGTCACGGTCTCCATTAAACTTAAACGATTGCAGGGGTCCGGGGACCGTCACGGTCCCCGGTGGGGTGCAGGGGCAAAGCCCCTGCATGAACTGCGCGTTTTCCCAAAGCAAATTTTCGCAGAAAATTTGCGCAACGCGCACAAAACCGCCCCGCAGGGGCGACATTGGGAGGGCGGCAGCCCGACGCGCACGGTTATGTTATGGAAAATGTTGGATAAGAAAGTAAAACTTTCGGATGTTCGGATTTTTTATTTGATACAAGGCCAGGAATGTTTTTTTTTCCAAACCATTCGATCGGTTGCCCGCTCTCAGTCGGGCTGCCGCCCTCCAGGAGTGCCCCTGCGGGGCGTTTTGCGCGCGCTGCGCCCATTTGCTGCGCAAATGGGCTTCTGGGAAAGCGCGCCCGTTCATGCAGGGGCTTTGCCCCTGCACCCCACCGGGGACCGTGACGGTCCCCGGACCCCTGCAATTATTTCAACAGATTGATATGATCCATTGCCTTGAAAAAATTGGGATTGGGATTGGAATCACGGAGTCACCCGTACCACAGCCTCTCCCAGCAAACGGACATGCGCCCGCAGGGCATGTTCCACCTCTTTTGCAATGGCATTCGCCACCTGAACCGGCAAAGTGGGATCAACCGCAATGGTCACATCGCTGTAAACCTTGTGGCCGACCCAACGCGCCCGCACCCCGCGCACCCCCCGCACTCCTGGAACATGGTGGGGAGCGTGGGTGATGCTGTCCAGAATTTCCGGCTCAATGCCATCGATCAAACGGTGCCAAACCGCCCTGGCTGCATCCTTGACGATAAACAGAATGGCCACCGTGATGCCCACACCCACAACCGGGTCCACCAGGGGATAACCCATCCAGGAGCCTGCAACACCGATCAATACCGACAGACTGGTAAAACCATCCACCCGGGAGTGATAGCCGTCCGCGACCAAAGCGGCCGAACCGATCTCCCGACCCACCCGAATTCGATAGACCGCCACCGCCTCATTGCCGATAAAACCGACCAAAGCGGCCAAAGAGACCCACCCCAAATGCTCCATCGGTTCGGGATGAATCAGCTTGAGAAAGGCCTCATAACCGGCCACACAGGCGGAAAAAAAGATTACCCCGACGATGATCAAACCCGCCACATCCTCTGCCTTGCCATAACCGTAAGTGAAACGGCGGTTTGGTCCCCGTCTGGCCAACGCGAAGGCAACCCATAACGGAATGCTGGTGGCCGCATCGGCAAAGTTATGAATGGTGTCCGCCAACAGTGCCACCGATCCGGAATAGAGGACCACCAGAACCTGAATCAACGCCGTGACACCCAGCCCAACCAGGGAAATTTTCAGGGCTCGAATCCCCTTCTCGCTCGACTCCATGACAGAGTCCACTTTATCGCTGACATCGTGCGAGTGGGCAAAGGTTCCCCTCAACCAGCCCAACAAACCCGTCCCGGCGTGTGAATGGCCATGACCATCGTGACCATGCGCACCGTGACCCGCATGGTCGTGGCCATGCGGGCCATGACCATGCGCGTGCGCATTGATCGCCTGGCCGTGCGCCTCATGCCCATGATCCGCCTCGGTAAAGGGAACAATCAGCCGTTGTTGTCCATCCTCCTGTTGGATCTCCAGTCGCACTTCAAATGCGTGGGGCTCCGGAATCGCCGTTGTTGATTCCAGAAACGCCTGATCCTGGCGAAAAGAGAACAGCTGCCTGGAGCCGTCGGGGCGCACGGTTGTCAGGTTGATCGTCTCCGTGGCCGGGGGAGTCACTGGTTGGCCATGGTTGTCCAGGAAATAGAGTCGGAAACGGGGGGGCACTCCGACCTCAAATACGCTGATTTCCAACTGTCCATCCGCGTGGACAACGATGGGTCCGCCATGCTCTCCCGGCTCTGCATCGTGTTCATGGATATGGTTGTGCCCGGCCTCGGTAAAGAGGGTGGCCAATTGCTGGCGTTTGTTGTCCAACTCCAGTCGAGCCAGAAAGGCATGGGGTTCTGGCACATTGGTCAATGACTCCAAAAATTTTTCGTGTCGTTGGAATCCAAAGTATTGGCAGAGTTGCCCGGGACGTTCTGTTTCCATGCAGACCGAGTCCGCCTCCGGGGGTGGCAGCGGGCACATCTCGGCATCCAGAAAATAGAGCCGGAAACGGGGAGGCACTCCGGTTTCAAATATGCTGACCTCCACGTAACCGGTGGCGTGTTGCAGCAAGGGACCGCCCCGCTGGCCGTGCGAAGGAAAAATGGGTATTTGTGTTGGCATCGATTCGGGTATCCTCGTTGCGACCGGCAGCCGCAGGTAAAAAATGGGGCGTCGCTACAGATATTTTGCCATCGACTTTAACGCCTTCAACTGTTCCGTCACCTCGCGCATGGTCATATCCTCCTGGACGTCCAGACAATTGTCGATATGATCGGTCACGTACTGACGTTTGGCGGTGGACAAGGCGTTGGTGACGGCCTGCAGTTGCTGGGCGACCTTTTCGCACGCCTCTCCGGCCTCAATCATGGCGATCACCTTGTTCAGGTGGCCGGCGGCCCGTTTTAAACGGGTGACAATTTCAGGATGGCAGGTATGGGCGTTCATGGGTATGATCCTATCCTGGGGGATAGGATGTTGTCAAGGACCACGACAGGCTGATGATCTCTCTTTACTTAAAATGATTGCAGGGGTCCGGGGACCGTCACGGTCCCCGGTGGGGTGCAGGGGCAAAGCCCCATATGCTAACATGATTGCGGTCTTCCCTTAAACGATTGCAGGGGTCCGGGGACCGTCACGGTCCCCGGCGGGGTGCAGGGGCGGAGCCCCTGCTTAACTGCGCGTTTTTCCAAAGCAAATTTTCGCAGAAAATTTGCGCAACGCGCACAAAACCTGCCCCGCAGGGGCAGACTCCTGGAGGGCGGCAGCCCGACGCGCACGGTTATGTGATGGAAAATGCTTGGCTAAGAAAGTAGAACTTTCGGATGTTCGGATTTTTATTTGATCAAGGCCAGGATATGTTTTTTTTCCAGGCCATTCGATATGTTGCCCGCTCTCGGTCGGGCTGCCGCCCTCCAGGAGTGCCCCTGCGGGGCGTTTGGGGCGCGCTGCGCCCATTTGCTGCGCAAATGGGCTTCGGTGAAAGCGCGCCCGTTCATGCAGGGGCTTTGCCCCTGCACCCCACCGGGGACCGTGACGGTCCCCGGACCCCTGCAATTGTGCAAAAGATGAATACCCCCCCCTAACCCTTGCCACACCCCCGCATCAAAGTGGAATAGGCACGGGTAATCTCTTGCGTCTTGCGATGAGCCAACTCCCGCAACTCCAAACCCATGGAGGCAACCATGTCCGGATGATACTTGCGAATGCGCCGCCGCAACGCCGCCTTGACCCGCTCCGGCGTCGGCTCCCCCTTGAGACCCAATATGCGACGCTCTTGAAAATTTTTCTCCTGCGCCGAAATGCTCGCCTCCTCACCCTCCTCACAATACCACTCCTCCGGCGGCTCCGGCCGATCCTGACCACGCCGACGCAATACATTCACCTCCGTCTCCAACTCGATCAACCGCGCCTCCAACCGCGCCTGCTCCAACGACTTGGCCTCCAACCGCTTGTTCTCCTGCTGCAACGTCCGCAACCGCAACTCCAACTCACTACCCTCCATCCCCCCCCTGCCCGCCTGCTTCAACTGCTTCTCCAACACCACCACCCGAGCCTCCCGCTCACTCAAACGACTGCTCAACGCCCGGTTCTCCAACACCGACTGCTCCAGTTGCCGCAACGCATCCCGATGAAAAAGCTCCAACTCCATCACCCGCTTCTTCTCCTGCTCCCACTGCTGCTGCAACGACTTGTCATTGTAAATCTGCCCGGAATATCGCTGAACATCCCCCTGCAACTTGCCAACCTGCTGCTCCAACGCCCGGTTAAGCCCCTCCAACTGCACCACCCGCGCACTCTGCCGCTCCAAATCACGCACCAACTCCGCCTGCCCGGTCAAACGATTGGCCAATTGATGGTTTTCCCCCGTCAATTTTTTAACAGTAAAACTGGCCTCCAGATACATGGTCTCAAATTTGGCCGCCCGCTCCGTCTGCCGATCCAAATCACGCAACAACTCATTGTAGCCGACTATCTTTTCCTCTAACACATTGTTTTCTCTCAGCAACCGCTGATACTCGGCATAGGAAACCCTGTGGCGGCTCAACCACTCCGCATTCTGCGCCTTCTCCTGCTCCAACCGCTTCAGCAGCTCGCTCTGACCCGCCAACTTGCCCTGCAAAGCCTCCTTTTCGCTGGTCAATTCACGAATGGCACGGTTCAAACCCTCCAGCTTGCCCTCCAACCGCGCCCCCAACTCCGTCTTCTGGTCCAAATGCCGGATCACCTCGTCATACTGACTGAGACGGCTGACATACTGTTGCTTCTCTGTCTCCCAAACCTGGGTCTGCGCCTCCAGCGTCCGCAGCCGCTCCGCCAACAGCGTCGACTGCTCCATCTGCTGCTTGAGCTTTTGCAACAAACTGTTTTTCTCGGCCTGAAACCGCATCGCCAGATTCTGCTGCGACCCCCCCTGACTCCGCAACGCCGTCAGCTCGTTTTCCAACTGACTCAAACTCTCCAACAACGACTGCTGACCCCGATTGCCCATATCCTCATCCAGAAAAAACATGTTGCCCCTGTTGAGAATATAACCCTCCAACTGCTGAACCTTGTCCCGAAAAGTGACCGGATGGCCCTGATACTGAATCACCGTCTCATAAAATATCTCGTTCTGACTCTCGCTGACGGTAAAATCCAACCGACATTGATGACACGACTGAACCTTGCCCTGCTCCGACTTGGGCACAATGATCACCGCATTGCAACCATAGCATTTGGCCCGATAATAGACACTCCGCTCCTGGGTCAAACCGATCCGCTCCACATTCTTGCGGCCCAGCTGCTCATAAACCAGACACTTGCGTTGCCCAACAATCTCAATCGAATACGGCTTGTTACAGCCGGTACAGTTAAATTTCCAAAACGTCACCGCCAAAGGATAGCTGATGCTCAAAAGCCTGCCACAGGCCCGGCAATGGGTCGTCAAATAGTGACACTTTCTTGCCGAAGAGTGCTCCCCCTGCCCCATCGGCGGCGGGATCGGTTGACTCCGAGACGGGGTGACTCGGTGCGCCGCTACTGCAATGCCCATCGGATACCTCTTTTTGATTAAGATGATGAATGACCACAATAAAAGGTCCAATCACAACCCTGACATGACCGAATACGCAACATTAATGCAATATAAAGGCCAATCAAAAGCTCCATTTCACAGCGCATCTGCCTGTTTTAATCTTGTAAAACGATTGCAGGGGTCAGCGCATACGGGGCCATGCCCCTGTGCTTTCCCATGCGCAGCAACCGCATCCTCAGTCAACCCCCAAACCTTGTTTGACTTTTGGGTGGAAACTCCATACAATTCAGCCATTCTTGCAATGGGACGCTCCGTTTTGCAAACCCTGTCCTCTTGCACATCCATCTCAATCACGCGCCACACTTTCACCAGGGAAAAATCAACGCAATGGCCCGACAATTATTTATTTTGCGACATGCAAAGTCCGCCTGGGATACCAATGCTGCTTCCGACTTTGATCGTCCGTTGGCCAAACGAGGTCAGAAGGATGTCCCACTGATGGGAGCCTGGATGCGGGAACAAAAAATGGTCCCCGACTGCGTCATCAGCTCCCCCGCCGAGCGCGCCAGACAAACCGCGTCAGGCGTTTGTCATGTACTCGACATCAAAGAGAAAAAAATTTACTGGGACCGTCGGGTCTACGGGGCGGATACCGAAGAGCTGTTGGAGGTGCTCTCCGAACTCCCCAGCAAGGTCAAGTCTGTCCTGTTGGTGGGTCACAACCCGGGATTGGAGTCGCTGGCGGCCTATCTGGTGGGAGATTTGAGCCAAAAAGCGGCGCAACTCATCTCCCACAGCGGCGCAACCGAAGGCGAGGCCGGAGAGTATGGCGTCGTTAAAACCGCCACACTGCTCCAGTTGGAGACCGATGAGGAGTGGTCCGCCCTCAAACAGCGGTGTGCAGCTTTGATCCAGGTCAAATATCCACGGGAACTCTACCCGTCTGCCTCGTGATGGAGGCCATCTTCCACGCGCTGCGCGCCAGTAACGTCGCACGCACGCAGCAACTGGAGACCTACCTGCGCATCCCCTCCATCTCCAGCGAACCCCAATATGGGCCCGATGTGGCCCGTTGCGCCCGGCACACAGCCCTTCTGTTGCAGCAGGCGGGTATGGAGTCGGTCACGGTGCATGAGACAGCCGGCCATCCGGTGGTGGTCGGTCGCTGGGAAAAGGCTCCCGGTTGCCCCACTGTCTTGATCTATGGCCATTATGATGTCCAGCCGGTGGACCCACTCGATCTCTGGAGTGCAGCACCCTTTTCACCCCGCTATCACGATAACCGCATCTTTGCACGCGGGGCCACAGATGATAAGGGCCAAGTGTTGATGCATATTCAGGCGGTGGCAGCCATTCTGCAACAGCATGGCCGCCTGCCGGTCAATGTCATCTTTTTGTTGGAGGGGGAAGAGGAGATCGGTTCACCGCACCTGCCCGAGTTTATCACCACCCATCGGCGCACTCTGAAGGCGGATCTGGCCCTGGTTTCTGACTCATACATGTGGGCAGAGAACAGACCGGCCATCACCACCCAGTTACGGGGATTGGTTTTGTTGGATGTGGTACTGTCCGGCTCCAACCGGGATCTCCACTCCGGCAGCTATGGTGGCGGGATCGCCAATCCGTTGGAGATGCTGGCCCGCATGTTGGCCACCGTCAAGGACCAGACCGGCACCATTGTCATCCCCGGCTTTTATGATGAGGTGCGGCAACCGACTGCTCTGGTACGGCAGCAGTGGGCTCAATTGCCGTTTGACGAGGCACAGTATCTGCAAGCGTTGGGTTTGACCCAGGGCTGGGGTGAGGCAGGGTACACCCTGTTGGAGCGTATCTGGTTGCGACCCACCTTTGAAATCAATGGATTGTGGGGCGGCTACAATGGACCCGGGGGGAAAACCGTGTTGCCCGCCAAGGCCAACGCCAAGCTCTCCTTGCGTTTGGTACCGGATCAGGATCCGGATACCATGGCAGAGCGGGTCAAGGCCTATCTGCTGGGCATCGCCCCGCCTGGGCTTTCCATCGAAATCAACCGTATTCCGGGTGGTGGCTCTCCGTGTGCGGTGCCGGCCGGCTGGTTTGCGTTGACGGCGGCGCAGCGGGCCTTGCAGGAAAGTTTTCAGGTCGCTCCGTTATACATTGGTGAGGGGAGTTCCATTCCTGTGGTGGCGGATTTTGCAAAAATATTGGGGATACACACCTTGTTGATCGGTTTTGGTCTGCCGGATGCCAATGCCCATGCGCCCGACGAAAGCCTGCATCTGCCCACCTTTCACACCGGAATCGAAAGTCTGGTGCGACTGTTTTACCATCTTCGGGACTCTTTTTGAATTTGAACGATTGCAAGGACTTTTCTTGATCTTCTAAAACAATTGCAGGGGTCCGGGGACCGTCACGGTCCCCGGTGGGGTGCAGGGGCAAAGCCCCTGCTGTCTTGCGCGTTTTCCCAAAGCAAATTTTCGCAGAAAATTTGCGCAACGCGCACAAAACCTGCCCCGCAGGGGCAGACTCCTGGAGGGCGGCAGCCCGACGCGCACGGTTATGTCGTGGAAAATATTTGGACAAAAAACCAGAACTTTCGAGTTTTTAGCTTCTTGTCTGACACAAGGCCAGGAGTGTTTTTTTCCAAGCCATGCCCAATTTGGCCAGCGTTCAGTCGGGCTGCCGCCCTCCAGGAGTGCCCCTGCGGGGCGTTTTGGGCGCGCTGCGCCCATTTGCTGCGCAAATGGGCTTACGAGAAAGCGCGCCCGTTCATGCAGGGGCTTTGCCCCTGCACCCCACTGGGGACCGTGACGGTCCCCAGGCCCCTGCAATAGTTTGAAAAGATTAGAAAAAGCATGGGCTCGGTCATCATGTTGGCGCATATGGGGCTTAAGCCCCTGCACCCCGCCGGGGAGCGTGACGCTCCCCGGACCCCTGCCATTGTCTGAAAGCTGCACGGACGCAAACCCGCTCATCCTCCCCGCTGATAGGCCGCATGCTGACGACGCTTTTCACTGGTGAATATCTCCGCCGTCCCCTCCGACACCAGCTCATACAAAACCGCCTGCTTGCCAACCCCGGGCCGCAAAATACGCCCCAACCGCTGCACATGCGCCCGCACCGAACCACTGCCGGAAACAATAATACCCACCGCCACATCCGGCACATCCACCCCCTCATTCAATACATGGGAATTGACCAGGAAAGGCAGATCACCCGAACGGAACCCATCCAACAACCTTTTCCGCTCGGAAACCCGGGTATGATGGGTGATGACCGGCAAAAAAAAGGTCTCCCCAATGGCATAAGCCGTCGCATTGTCATCCGTAAACAATAATACCCGCTCCCCCTTGTGCCGCCGCAACAACCCCCAAACCTCCCGCAACTTGGCCCGGGAGGCCCTGGCCAACCGCTTCTGCATCCGATAGGCCCGATAGGCCGCCCGCCCCTCCTGGGAACGATAACAAACCTGCACAAACTGACTCCAACCATTGGGCTTGCTCAAGGAGATGCCACTGCTGCGCGCAAATTCACGATACTGGGCATAAGCCGCATCATAAGCAATACGCTCATCCGGGTCCAAAACAACCGCTACCTGCACCAACCGGTAAGGAGCCAGATACTCCCCCTCCAGATCCGTAATTTCAGTGCGATAACAAAGCGGACCCAACAGATCATACAGATCCTCTTCCTGCCCGTCAGTCCGCTCAGGGGTCGCGGTCAAACCCAATCGAAAAGGGGCCATGCTCATGATGGCCGCCAAACGGGTGGTGGTCGCCGGCAAATGATGACACTCGTCACAAATCAACAAACCAAACCGGTTGCCAATCTGCTCCATGCGCAAATAAGCGGAATCATAGGTACTCACCGTAATCGATTCCAACTGACTGTCCCCACCCCCCAACAAACCAACGGGCACCTTGAAACTGGCCAGCAACTGCTCATGCCACTGCTGCATCAGGTCAAGCGTGGGAACCAGAATCAACGTATCCCGCTGGGTCCGGGCAATGGCCAAACGGGCCACCAGGGTTTTGCCGGAACCGGTGGGCAACACCACCACCCCCTGCCGCCCGGCTGCCAACCAGGCGGCAAGAGCCTCGGCTTGATGCGGACGCGGCTGCAGGGTCTGCTCCAACCGAAAAGCACGCGGCTGAAACTGGCGCGCCTCATCCTGAAACGGAATTTTCAACCGGTGCAAGGTCAATAAAATGGGACCGTACCGACGCGCCTCCGCCCGAAAACAGTCGGTACGATCATCCCACTTGACATGACCCGCCACCGGTGCCAACTGTTCGCTCGAACCGGTAATCCTTAACGAACCCTGCTCAAATTGAATCCGTACCGTCATCTACGGCCCGTTCAACCGTGCATGCGCTCAAAATCCGCCATAAAGCTGATCAACGCATCCACCCCCTCCTCCGGCATCGCATTATAGATGGAGGCCCGCATCCCCCCCACCGAACGATGCCCCGCCAAGGTGACCAACCCCACCTTTTTCGCCTCCGCCAAAAAGAGCGCATCCTTGCTGGCATCCGCCAAAGTGAACGGAACATTCATCCGGGAACGACTGACCTTCTCCGTCGGACAGTGATAGAAAGAGGAGTTGTCAATGGCTGCATACAACTTGGCCGCCTTGCGTATGTTGCGCTGCTCCATGGCCGCCACCCCCCCCTGCTCCTGGGTCCACTGCAACACCAACCCCAGAATATAAATGGCATACGTAGGCGGGGTGTTAAACATGGAGTCGTTGTCCGCATGCACCTTGTAATCCAGCATCTGCGGCAGATCCGACCGGCGACCCAACAGATCCCGCCGCACAATCACCACCGTCACTCCACTCGGCCCCAGATTTTTTTGCGCCCCCGCATACAACAAACCATAACGGCTGATCTCCATGGGACGAGAGAGCACATTGGAAGAGATGTCCGCCACCAACGGCACCTCCCCAGACTCCGGTGTATAATAATATTCGGTCCCAAAAATGGTGTTGTTGGAGGTGATATGCAGATAGGCCGCCTGCGGATTCAACACCAACTCGGCCTGGGTGGGAATACGGGCATAGTTGACCCCCTTGGTGGTGGCCGCCACCCGCGCATCCACCCGCTGCTTTTTGGCCTCCGCCAACGCCTTCTCCGCCCAACTGCCGGTCAACACATAATCCACACTCTGCTGCTCGGGTTGGGTCAGCAAATTCATCGGAATCATGGAAAATTGCAGCGAAGCCCCCCCCTGCAGCAACAACACCGCATAACTGTCCGGAATCCCCAGCAAACTGCGCAACAACGACTCTGCCTTGGCAATGATGGCCATATAAACCTTGGAACGGTGGCTCATCTCCATCACCGACATGCCACTGTCGCCAAACATCACCATCTCGTCGCGAGCCTGCTCCAACACCGGCAAGGGCAACACGGCCGGACCTGCACTGAAATTATAAACACGTTCCATGGATCGATAACTCCTGAATGGGAAAAAAAGATCAAGGGTAGCAAAAAAAACCCCGCCGAAGCGGGGATTTGCACTGCACATTTCATGCTTGCCGGGGCGTCAGTGACGGGGCTTTCTCCAGAAGAGAATTTTTCCACAAGCGTCACACTTTTTGATATTTGCAAACAGACACAACAAACCAATAACGAAGAGGAGAGGGATGACGATGCGACTGGTCGCAATAATCGGCCCCATCAAGACATCCTGCTTGATGATCTCTCCCGGGTTGTTCATAATGCCGAACAAAGTGATACCAATGACAAACAAGACGCCAATGACTACAAGAACATGGCTCCGTATCAACGGCTTGGAATGATGATCCATGCTGGCCTCCATTTTGGGTGTGGACCCCTCAAGCTATGCGGTCATTATCGGCCGATTTGCCCCCCTTGGCAAGGGAAAAAGCATGAAAACCTCCACGACTGAACCGCTTCCGGAACAACAGCGGCGGGGGTATGCATGGAACCTCAAAGAAGAGAAGCAGATAGAGACCCCCGCCACCAGCCGGCAAGGGGAAAACAGTTACCGAAACCCAGGATCGCCACCCCCCATGGACAACAGACCCAACCGAGAAAAACTTTCCGGGCCCACCATCGCCTTTTTTTGTCAGATCAGCACCATCACCCTCTGCTCGCCGGTCCTGGCAGAGGCTTGGCTGCCGCTGACAGCCATCGCCAGCAGTGTGGCCGGGGTGGGATTCTGGCTCTGGCGACGGGATGGTGGATCGATACGCCCGGTTTTGTTGGGCCTTTTGCTGGGCGCAACCGCCATTGCATGGCAAGAGCAGCCAACCCCTCCCCTGCCCGCAGCACTGATCAACCAGCCCATTGTGCTGCAAGCCCGCATCGTGGAACGACAGGACCGCGCTGATTCCATCCAGTTGATCCTTGACCAGGGGGTGGCCCCGACAGAGATCAACCCGCTCCCTGCCCCCATTTCGATCCCGGGGGCGATTCAGATGAGTATCCATCAACAACCGCTCTCCGCCATTCCCGGGGATAGGATCAGGCTGCACACCCGCCTCAAACCGGTGGACTCCCTCCACAACCCGGGCGGCTTTGACTATGGCCGTTTTCTACGCCAACAGGGGATCCTGGCCCGGGGTTCCACCAGCAAACCGGTGGAACAGCTCGCCTCGGCAACGAGCTGGAGTTGGAACCGCTATCGACAAACCTTGTCGCAGTGGATTGCTGAACAGATACCTGAACAGGATCGGGGCCTGGTCGAGGCGTTGATGGTGGGCAAACAGGGCCTGCTGGACAGCGACCTGACAGAGGATCTACTGGTCTCCGGCACCTATCATCTGGTGGCCATCTCCGGGCTGCAACTGAGCCTGGTGGCGGGCTGGAGCTTTTTTGCATTGCGACTGCTGTTGGCGTTGTGGATACCGCTTGCCGGCCGCTGGGATGTAAAACCTGCCGCCGCTGTTCTGACCCTGTTCCCCACCATTGCCTACGGTTTTCTGGCCGGCTGGTCGGTCTCCACCCAGCGGGCCACCCTGATGGCCATCCTGTTTTTGCTGGCCATCGCCCTGGGTCGGACCCGACAACTCTGGCGCATCCTGATTCTCACCGCCATGGCCATACTGACCTTTCAACCCTGGCAACTGTTTGCCGCCGGTTTTCAACTCTCCTTTTTGAGCGTGGTCGGGCTGATGTTTTTCATGCCCTGGCTGCAAAAAGGCTCCGGCTGGCGCAAGCACCTGATCGGCCTGGTCATGACCACCGTTGTGGCCTCCCTGGTGACTGCTCCCCTCACAGCCCACTATTTTCACCGCTTCTCCCCCCACGGTTTGCTGGCCAATCTGCTGGCAGTTCCCTGGGTCAGCCTGCTCTCCACCCCCCTGGGATTGCTGGCCCTGCTCGCCCACGAAGCCTACCCCCCGCTGGGGGATTGGCTCCTGCAGGGCATGGGCGCAAGTCTGGAACCCTATCGACAGGGCATCGCCTGGATCAGCAGCCTGCCCGGCGCATGGCAACGGCTGGCCGGCCCCTCCCTGATCGGTCTGGCTCTCTCGCTGGGATTGTGTGGCATGGCCGGTCTGCTGGGGATGGCGGGCCTGCGCCGCTGGCGGCTGGCACTGGCCCTGCTCGCCCTGCCCGCCCTGCTCTGGCCCCGCACCACCCCACCGGGCGATCAGTTGCACTTGGCGATCCTCGACGTGGGACAGGCCCAATCGGTGCTGCTGCAAAGCCCCCATGGCGGATGGTCGGTCTTTGATGCAGGGGGCTTTGTCTCCCCCCGCTTCAACCCCGGTGAAGCGATTATTTCCGCCTACCTGTGGCAACAGGGTGTCAGCCATCTCAACCGGGTTGTCATCAGCCATCCCCAGTTGGACCACATGGCCGGCGCGGAGCAACTGCTGCGCAACTTTACCGTGGACACTCTGTGGTTGGGAGATTTTGGTGCAGAGGAGCAGGAGAATGAGACCTACGCCCGTCTGATCGCCCGGGCAAACAGACAAGGCGTAACCATCCAACGCCTGCGCCAGGGGCTGACAGTAGAAGATGGCGATGCCCGGATCACCGTTTTGCCCCCCCTGCCCGAAGCGGAGGCCCGCAACGACAATGATCGCTCGCTTGTGGTAGAGATCCAGCTGGGAAAACAGCGTTTTTTAATCCCGGGTGACGCCACGGCACGCACAGAAAAATGGTTGTTGGCCCAACAAGCCATCCAGCCCCTGACCCTGTTGCTGGCCCCCCATCATGGCAGCAAAACCTCCAGCACCCCCGCTTTTATTCAGGCCAGTCAGCCTCAACATGTCGTTTTCAGTGTGGGCCGTTACAATCCCCACCATCACCCCAACGCTCAGGTTCTCAAACGTTGGCGCGCCACCCCGGCAAAACTGTGGCAAACCGACCAGGATGGGGCGGTCATTGTCCAGAGTGATGGGCAAAATGTGCAGGTCAAAGCCGCAACAGCAGCGCGTGGTTTGCTGGGGGAGAGTCTGGGTCAGCTATTTTAAAGTCCGCCTTCAACTCCTCCAAGGCATCCAGCAACGGCGAACTCTCCGGCAACAACATGCGCAACTCAACTGGTTCCACCGGGGAGTAGAGGGTCACCGCATGGTTGCAGCCCGCCAGGCCGGTGGCCAGTCGAATGGACTCCTGCTGAACCTCCCGCTCTTCTCCCAGTAAAATACCAATATTTTTCATACCTACCTCTCCCATCTCACCGGACCAATGGCTGTAGGGCAAGGAGACGGTTCCCTGACTTTCCCGCACCATCGCACCCAAAAGAGCCAACCCGACCGCTTCAAACGGGGAGCCTTCGGCCGGTTGAGGGGCACCCATCAGACGATGGCTGTGGGCACAATAGAGCCTCCGACCCGGGGGCAGCGCGGAAAAATCTTCACTCAGCAGGTGTGTTGCGTGCGCCAAACAGAAGAGATGCAACTGGGCCGGACGGGGTATCCGTTCAAAAAGGGACTCTTGCCAGTGTTCAGGCAACTCTTTCCGGCTGAGCAATATGGTCAATGAATCGATATTCATCTTCACCTACGGACGCGCACCCGACGCATCCCCTCACAGGAGTGTTGTCTCTGTCTCCTGCAACCGACAGGAGGGCCGTGCCGCAAAAGACATGCAGGATAAATGCCACATCCATCCGGTACAAAGTTTTTTTGCCGGAAAGGGATCATAATCCTGTGTCAAGGCGCGTTTGCCGGGCCATGCAAGGAAGTTCTGTGTTGATTTCCATGGATTTCTCTTGACTTCCTGGTACACTTTGTCCAAATTCATCGGGGGTGTTGTTCGTTCGCTCCCAACCCCTCAGGCCGGAGAACAACCCCCGGTCGAATGACACCTTGAACCACTCGCCAAACACAGCACGAGGAGATGTTTTATGCCTTTGGTATCCATGCGGCAACTACTGGACCACGCCGCTGAAAATAATTACGGCATTCCCGCCTTCAATGTCAACAATATGGAGCAGGTACGCGCCATTATGCGGGCTGCCCACGACACCGACAGCCCGGTCATCCTGCAGGCCTCTGCCGGTGCGCGTGACTATGCGGGGGAGGCCTTTTTGCGCCACCAGATTTTGGCCGCCCTGGAGTCCTATCCCCATGTACCCATCGTCATGCACCAGGACCATGGGCAGTCGCCGGCCGTCTGCGTCATGGCCATTCGCAGCGGCTTTACCAGCGTCATGATGGACGGCTCTCTGCTGGAAGATGGCAAGACCCCGGCCAACTATGACCACAACGTGCGTGTCACCGCCCAGGTGACCGCCATTGCCCATGCGGTGGGAGTCTCCGTCGAAGGGGAGTTGGGGGTGCTGGGCTCGCTGGAGAGTGGCAAGGCCGGGAAAGAGGATGGCCATGGGGCCGAAGGGGTGATGGGGCGGGAACGACTGCTCACCGACCCGGAGGAGGCCGCCCGCTTTGTCCAGGCCACCCAGGTGGATGCGTTGGCCATCGCCATTGGCACCTCTCACGGGGCCTATAAATTCAGCCGCAAACCCACCGGGGATATTCTTGCCATCGACCGCGTCAAGGAGATCCACGCCCGTCTGCCCAACACCCATCTGGTGATGCATGGCTCCTCCTCGGTACCACAGGATTTGCTGGCCATCATCAACAGCTTTGGTGGCACCATCCCGGAAACCTACGGGGTACCGGTGGAGGAGATCTGCACCGGCATCCGTTATGGTGTCCGCAAAATCAATATTGACACCGACTTGCGTCTGGCCATGACCGCTGCCATCCGTCAGCAACTGGCAAACAATGCCAAAAATTTTGATCCGCGCAAATATTTGCGTCCGGCCGAGGATGCCGCTTATCGCATCTGCAAAGAGCGGTTTGAACAGTTTGGCACGGCGGGTAACGCCCCGCGTATTCATCCCATCTCCATGGAAGAGATGGCGATGCGCTACGAGTCCGGGCAGCTGACGCCGCAGGTTCAGTCGTGAGATCGCTGTTTTCAGCTCTGTTTGGCGGACGTGCCCTGCTGCTGTTCCTGCTGGGTTCAGGCTTGATCTGCCCGGGGGTGCTGACTGCCAAGACGACTGGCCACTCCAACCCGTGTACGGTGGCCCGGGAGATGGCTTTCAAGGGGATTGCCCTGTTTGAGCGTCAGGATGCGCAGGGGTTGGCCGCCCTGGAGGGGGCCGCCGCGATGTGCCCGACCGACCCGGGTATCGCCTTCAATCTGGGGTTGGCGCACTATCTGTCCGGTCACCTGGAACAGGCGGAATCCTTGTGGGATGCCCTGTTCATCTCCCCCTCGCTGGTCAATGCACCGAGCTGGGAAAAAACGTTGACCAATCTGGCCTGGATCAAGTTTGAATTGGGCAAGGATAAAGAGGCGTTGCAGTTGGCAACAGAGGGCTTGACGGTGCATCCGGGCAGTTGGGCCTTGTCCCATACCAAGTTGTTTGCCCTGTTCCGCATGGGACGCTATCTGGAGGCCTACGACTGGTTGACCCGTTCCGGTTTGACCGGCGTTCGGGCCGACCAGTGGCAGCATCAGGCAGCCGAGTATGTGGTGGAGACGTTGTGGCGCAAATTTCGCGAATGTCTGGTACCGCAAAAGGACAAGCCGTGTGAGCAGAGCGGAGAGTTGCCGGCCATTCGGCAGGCTGTCAACCTGCTGGTCAAGGAGTATCCGCAGGACACCCACTTTATCGAGGCCAAAAACCGTCTGCTTGCCGCCCATTTGGACAAAAATGCCGATCTGCCCTATCCTGTGGATCTCCCGCACGAATCGTGGGCAAAGACCGGCAATGTAGACGACAACAGCGTACTTCTCGACGACCAGATCAAGGCACTCCCCCCCATCGCTGCCTGGGAAAAACGGGAGGATGCCTTTGCGGTCATCGTGGGAGTCAACCACTATCAGCGGTTGCGGGCCCGCCATTTTGCTGACCGTGACGCCCAGTTTATGCAAAAAATGCTGGTGGGGCGAGGGGTATTCAAGGACGATATCGACCACGTGCGGCTGCGCATCGATCAGGAGGCCAATCTGGCCACATTGACCGATGACGTGCAATGGCTGGTCCGGCAGGGGCAGCTCAATCCGGCCGCCACCCTGCTCTTTTATTTTTCCGGCCTGGGTGCCATCCAACCCGGTGCCATTACGCTGGATGATGCCCTGCTGTTGCCGGTGGAGACACGTTTGGAGCAGATCTCTCCCACCAATACCCTCTCCCTGACCGCCTTGAAAACGGCACTGGGCAAGTTGGCCAACACCCAGGTGGCCATCATTCTGGACACCTGCTTCAACGAAACCAGAGAGTGTGCCGTTTATCATAATACCAATTTTAGCACGGCATCCGCAGAGTCGGCCGGGAATGGGGTTGGCAACAAGCTGCACGGCCTGGCACCGACGCCGGAATTTTTTGACACGCCGCACAGCTGGGTTGTGGCCGCCATGCAGCAAAAAACCGAGTTGTACCCGCCAGGACGAATGGGCGGTTTGACCTATTTTTTGTTGAAGGCCATGTTGGGCGCAGGGGATGGAACGGATGGTGGCCGACCGGATGGTTGGGTCAGTTTGACAGAGTCGGTCGCCTTTGCCAAAAAACATCTCGACAAGGCGGATGTTTTTCTCTCCAAGCCCAACACAATGCGTTTGACCAGGACCAAAGGAGACAAATAGGTGTTTTTCCATGGTTTAACCGCCGTCTTGGCCGGGCGTTGCCGGGATAACGTTGCCCTGCTCTCCTGGGTTGTGCTGTTCGCTGTCGTGTCGGCTCTTGTTTTTCCCCGGCCGGGGGCCGCTTTTGCCGTTAACGAGTGGGAAAAATTGGATGTAGAGGGTAGCGCAGCTCCCCCTTCGGTGACGGTGGAGGCCGGCAAACCGTGGAAAGAGCCCCTGAGTGGTATCACCTTTTTGTGGATACCGGGTGGCTGTTTTACCATGGGTTCGGCCCCGGATGCCGAGGGGCGGGATGCCGACGAGGAGCCGTTGCATCCGGTCTGTCTGTCCGGGTTCTGGTTGGGCGAGCGGGAGGTCACCCAGCAGCAGTGGCAGCGGGTCATGCAGTACAATCCCTCCCGGATGCACCATGAAATTGTCGGTCAAAAGGATGAGGGGTTCCCGGTGGAAAATGTTTCCCGGTTGGATGTGGAAACTTTTATCACCAAGTTGAATGCCCACCACCAGGGTACGGTTCTTTTGCGTCTGCCTACCGAAGCGCAGTGGGAGTATGCCTGTCGCAATGGGGGTCAGAAGATTCCTTATGCAGGCTACGGGCAGGTGGATCAGATGGGCTGGTATCAACCCAACAGCAGCGGGACCAGCCATGCCACCGGAACCCGCATGGCCAATCGGTTGGGGCTGTTTGATATGAATGGCAATCTCTGGGAGTGGATCCAGGACAACTACGACAAAGAGGCCTATCGGCAGCATGACAAGAACGATCCTGTTTTCAGCAAAGACACCCCTTTTTCGGTCATTCGGGGCGGCAGTTGGAGCGAAAACAGTAATGCGTTGCGTTGTGCCAATCGGGGATTTGAGCGGATGACCGGCAAACGACCAGACCTGGGGGTCAGGTTGGCGGCCACAGTGGATCTGCAAGGACCGAACACGGGAGGGGGTGCTGCCCGGACCAAAGGTCGGGGAGAGATGCCCTTTTGATCCGGGCGGCATGATTGTCCTGACCGGACGGTTGCGCCGTTGTGGCCTCTGTTACTGTGTTTTTTTTAAACAATTGCAGGGGTCTGGGGACCGTCACGGTCCCCAGCGGGGTGCAGGGGCGGAGCCCCTGGTTGTGGCCTCTGTTACTGTGCTTTTTTTTTTAAACAATTGCAGGGGTCTGGGGACCGTCACGGTCCCCAGCGGGGTGCAGGGGCGGAGCCCCTGCATGAGTGGCGCGTTTTCCCAAAGCAAATTTTCGCAGAAAATTTGCGCAACGCGCCCAAAACCGCCCCGCAGGGGCGACCTTGGGAGGGCGGCAGCCCGACTCACACGGTTGTATTATGGAAAATGTTTGGATGAAAAATCAGAAGCTTCGGACATTCAGCTTTTTGTTTGAGACAAGGCCAGGAACGTTTTTTTTCCAAGCCATACCCCATTTGGCCAGCTCCCGGTCGGGCTACCGCCCTCCAGGAGTGCCCCTGCGGGGCGTTTTGGGCGCGCTGCGCCCATTTGCTGCGCAAATGGGCTTCTGGGAAGGCGCGCCCTTGCATGCAGGGGCTTTGCCCCTGCACCCCACTGGGGACCGTGACGGTCCCCAGACCCCTGCAATAGTTTGAAAAGATTAGAAAAAGTATAGGCGCGGTCATCATGTTAGCGCATAGGGGGCTTTGCCCCTGCGCCCAACCGGGGAGCGTGACGGTTCCCAACCCCCTGCGAACATTCAAATAAACAGCATGAAAATCTGTCGTCTTTTCACCTTTGAAGCCGCACACCAGTTGCCCTATCACGATGGCAAATGCCAGCGGCTGCATGGTCACTCATACCGGTTGGAGTTGACCTTCAGCGGCCCGATTCAGCCTCCCCAGCCCGACAATCCGCAATCCGGTTTTGTTGCCGATTTTGGACGTCTGGACCGTGTTGTGCGCACCGAATTGATCGAACCATACCTGGACCATTTCCAGTTGGAAGAGAGCATCCCGACCCTCGTTTACCCCTCGGCAGAGTCCCTGTCGGCCTGGATCATGGCCTGGTGCATGACCCACATGGATGCCAGAACAGAGCTGGGCAACATCCGCATTGAAACGGTCCGCCTGTGGGAGACCAGGAATGCCTGGGCAGAGGCCGATCGACAGGACGCACTGCCTTTCATCCCAATTTTCACCACCCCTCCCCAGCCTGCACCTTGACGGCGCAGGAGAGCAAACCATGACCAGCCAGGTTGATGTACCCCAGTCGTATCCCATTTGCGACCTGTTTGCCAGCATCCAGGGCGAGGCCACCTGGGCGGGACGGGCCATGCTTTTTTTGCGCTTTTCCGGCTGCCCGCTCTCCTGCCCCTGGTGCGATGAACCACGACACAAAGATCCCAACGCCGTCCGTTCCCTGACAGCCCATGCCATTTTGGCCGAGTTGCGGCAGGCGGAGCCAACCCTGTCTGCGCTCTTGCTGACCGGGGGAGAACCGCTGGCGATTCCAGGATTGGCGCAACTGGTGGCGTTTTTAAAGGAACAGGGCTATTGGCTCGCCATGGAGACCAGCGGGGTGGGTGGAACCATACCCCCTGGGCTGGATTGGATCACCCTCTCCCCCAAAACACCGTTGCCAGAGTCGGTATTCGCCCGGGCCAACGAGCTTAAATATGTTGTCGGTGCCACACCCACCGCCCGCCAGTCGGCAGAAATTCAACAGCGTGCCCGCAGCCATGGCACGGTTTGGGTCCAACCCCAGGCGGACGGTACGCTGAATGCGGCGGGGCAGGAGCAGATCAATCCTCTGGCTTTGCAGCAGTGCCTGTACCACATCAAGCAGTCGGCCGGGCAGATTCGCCTCTCACTGCAAACCCATAAATGGGTGGGTCTACCTTGAAGCCCCCCCTGCCCCGCCTGCTGTTGATCACAGACCGCACCGTCTGCCCAGAGTTGCCCCAGGCGGTTGCAGCGGCCCTGGAGGGAGGGGTCCGTCATCTCCTGCTGCGGGAAAAGGCGTTGGCCCCGACACCGTTCAAGCAATTGGCCCATCAAATGTTGGCCCTGACCGCAGCCCACGGAGCCCACCTGCTGATCCATGACCGGTTGGATATTGCCCTGGCAGTGGGCGCGGCGGGACTCCATCTGTCGGCAAACGGCATTCCCACGGCTGAAGCCCGCCAGGGGTTGGCATCGCTGCCTGGGGGAGGAGTGTTGGGACGATCCTGCCACTCGGTGGAAGCGGCCTGTGCGGCCTTGCAGGCAGGTGCCGATTTTGTCACCCTCTCCCCGCTGTTTCCCACCCGTTCGCATCCGGGGATGCCCGCCCTGGGATCGGCTGCTTTTGCCTCCATGCGGGCACGCATTCCGGGTGCCGTACTCGCCCTGGGGGGGATTCAGTTGGATAATGTGGCAGCAGCCCTCGCCACGGGCGCGACCGGTGTTGCCTTGATCCGGGGCATTCTGGACCGTGCGGACCCACGGCAGGCAGCCGTGGATCTGTTGGCAAAATTGAATGAATACCGCGTCTGATCCACCCTGTCATTCCCTTTTGTACGCCCATTGCGGCCGACCACTTTCCCCCGGGAAACCTGGCGGCTGCAACATGCCATCACATTGTTTTTTAGATTTTTTACCAATAATTCCATTTCCAAATCAAAAGAGCATTAATTATCTATGGCCATGCCGTGATTGAGCTGATACGGCTTTGGTCGTTTTCCAGTACAAGGAGGGCCGACTCCAGGTGCCGTTCAAGCGATTCAAGACTTGCAAACACCCTGTTGTGGAACCACTTTTCGCGCAACTCGTCCCATATATGCTCAACCGGGTTGAGTTCGGGAGCATAGGGCGGAAGAAACAGGATGCGCATATTGTATGGCAAATCAATTGCTTGACTCTTATGCCACCCAGCCCCATCCATGACCATGATGATGCGATCACTCGGATGACGCTTGGCCACCTCCTCCAAGAAGATCTGGGTACAATCGCCATTGACATACGGCAGCATGAGACTGTCAAACCCACCGTCCTGCACCGACACTGCGCCATAGGCGTATGTGTATTGGTGCGTCACCATGGCTTGGCAAACAGGCCGGAACGGCTTGGGGCACCAACATGCCCGAGTATTTCCGATTTCTGTCAAGAAATGAATATACTGTCCCCCGATTTCAACCTGTCAAGAAATGAATATACTGTCCCCCGATTTCCAGAAATGAATATACTGTCCCCCGATTTCCTCCGATGCGACGAGGAGCAACACCACCAGCGACTCAAACGTCTCTCGTCCGACCAACGCGCCGGGGAACAACGCCACCAGCAACTCAAACGCACATCGTCCGGCCAACGCGACGGGGAACAACGCCAGCACGCACCACCAGCGACTCAATCGCCTCTCGTCCGGCCGATGCGACGGAGAACAACGCCAGCACGCACCACCAGCGACTCAATCGCCTCTCGTCCGGCCGATGCGACGGAGAACAACGCCAGAATGTCCAACCAATTGCACCACAAACGACTCAAACGCATCTCGTCCGGCCGACGCGACGGGGAACCCCCGGCGTGGGCCTTGATCATCGTTTGGTCCGGTCTGGCCAAGCTGGTCGGGAAGGTTCGAAAATCCCAAATCTTCCCAATCGGGTGTGCGCTCAGACGGCCAGGACCGTCCTCCCGGCGGACGAAACGATGATCAATGCCTCGGCGTACCAGACTCAAAGAATATACCGTTCACCGATTTACTGCCGTCAGCGTAGCTGCTCTCGACTCTACCAGACAAATCATCCAGCACGGTTAAAATGGATTAACGATTACAATAATGATTACCCAAGGGTTGCTGCATAAGCGTTCCAGTTGATAGCTGGAACAGTTCCAAGAGATTGTAATTTTTGGAGAAGTCTAAAAATAAAAAACGTCAATGCTTGCTCTGATGGCCAAGTCTTTACTTCGCCTTCAAAAGTATCAAAACAATGACCAGATATTGCAAGGCCACACTGAAGGCGTTTTGATTCTTCATGCGACACAAATAATTTTTGGCCTTGATCATCGTTTCGTCCACCGACCATGATTATCGCACGCCAGAAAGGGGTGCTGTCAGGGTAGAAAAAGAGTAGGCTCGGTTTGGCAAGTTACCGATTGCCACGTCACCAATCACC
>PEAG01000143.1 GCA_002753505.1 Magnetococcales bacterium HCHbin5
TCCAAATATTTTCCATAACATAACCGTGCGAGTCGGGCTGCCGCCCTCCCAAGGTCGCCCCTGCGGGGCGGTTTTGGGCGCGTTGCGCAAATTTTCTGCGAAAATTTGCTTTGGGAAAACGCGCCGTTCATGCAGGGGCTTTGCCCCTGCACCCCACTGGGGACCGTGACGGTCCCCAGACCCCTGCAATCGTTTAAAGGAGGACCGCAATCACGTTAGCGCATATGGGGCTTTGCCCCTGCACCCCACTGGGGACCGTGACGGTCCCCAGCCCCCTGCAATAGTTTGAAAAGATTAGAAAAAACATGGGTATGGTCATCATGTTGGCGCATATGGGGCTTAAGCCCCTGCATGTGACGCTCCCCAGCCCCCTGCAACCATTTTTTTGCAACGGAAACAGAGCGCATCAATTGTACCGCTCGCGAATTTCCGTTTCAAACAGAGGCAGTTGCCCCTTCAAACCCATGGCCTGCTCCACATCAAGCACAAAAAGCATGCCGGTACCAGGCTCATCCAACCCACCATCCCGATGCATGGCCTGCGTCACCGCCAATACCAAACTCTCCTCCAGCAAAAAAAAGAGTACATCCCGCTGACTGTCCACCGACAACCCCAGAAAAGAACGCTTGTCAGCCATGCCAACCCCCCGGGCAGGCAACACCGTGGCACCGGTGGCACCCGCCCGCTTGGCGGCCTGCATCAACCGCTCGGTCAGATGGGTACGGGTAGTGACAACAACCAACTTTAAACGCATCCCACGCTCCCGATCAGCCAACCTATTCCAAAGACCCAAACGAGGTACGCCGCCGCCGGGCCAACACCGCCCCACCGATCAACCCAACGGTCAACACCGCCGAACCTGCCAGAAAAAAAGAGGTGTCCGACTGCCGCTCCAAAATGCGATTATCATCCGAAACCTGCTTCATCTCCTGCTCCAAAGCCCGCAATTTCTGGGACAACGCCTCGTTTTCCCGTTCAATCTCCAGGGCATTGTGGGAAATTTTACGCACCCGCGCCAGCTCGGCCTCCAGCTTTTCCTGGGAACCCACCTGCTTGCGCAACCCCTCCACCTCAACCCGCAACTTGTTGCGCTCCTCCTCCGCCCGCTGCTGCGCCTCCCGGGTGATGTCCAACTGGGCAGAGGCAGGCATACTGGGCGAGATGAACCGACGCAATATCCACCCCTCCAACTTGGATGAAACCGCACGCACCCGCGACCAGCCGGAAACTTTATCATCCTCCAGGATCTCCAGTTCCTCGCCAAGCCTGAGCATCTGCACTATTTTATAGTGGGTCTGCGGCCCGCGCCGCATGAGAATACGGCAATCATCGGTCGCATAACCGGTCTCCCCCGCCCAGGCGGTGCCCTGCATGCCCCAGATTGCCCATACCATCAAACCACACATAAGCCACGCAGGCCCCCTCCACCGATGGGCGGGCTGTTGTCTCTCTGGCATCATAAAGGTTTCGATCATGTGTACACACCGGGACTTGGGATGGGTTGGATTGGCTATTATCATGTGTGGTATGCCCGACAGCGGCAGCCGCACGGGTCGAGATGCGCTGGCTGCCCGCCCCATGGGGCCACAAGCGCGCCAAACGGCATCGCTGCAGTTTAATAAAAACATCACCCAACGTCCAGGAGGAACAAAATGAGTCTGCCGGCCAGGATTGAAAAAGCCCGCGTTTTGATTGAGGCTCTGCCCTACATGCGCCGCTTTGAAGGCAAAACCTTCGTCATCAAATACGGGGGCAATGCCATGGTGGAAGAGTCCTTGAAAGAGGGATTTGCCCAGGATGTCATCCTGTTGCGTCAAGTGGGCATCAACCCGGTGGTGGTACATGGCGGCGGACCACAAATTGGCCAAACCATGAAAAAAATGGGGCTGATACCCCACTTTATCGATGGGCAGCGGGTCACCGACCAGGAGACGGTCAATGTGGTGGAGATGGTGCTGGCCGGCAAGGTCAACAAGGATATTGTCAATCTGATCAACCAACACGGCGGGCGGGCAGCAGGGGTTTCCGGCAAGGATGGCCCCACCATCCTGGCACGCAAACGTACCCATACCCGCCCCGGTCCAGAGACAGAGGTGCCGGAAATTATCGATCTGGGCTGGGTCGGGGATGTACAGCATATCGATACCACCCTGCTGGAGCTGTTCAAACGGTCCGACATCATCCCCGTGGTGGCCCCGGTCGGAGTGGGATTCAACGGCGAAACCTTCAACATCAACGCCGACGCCGTGGCCGGCCATATCGCTGCCGCCCTGAAGGCAGAAAAATTGATCCTGCTCACCGATGTGCCGGGCGTGCTGGATACCAATAAATCTTTGATCAGCCAGCTTTTTCTCGAACAGGCGGCCAGAATGGTCCGGGATGGTGATATTTCCGGTGGCATGATCCCCAAGGTAGAAACCTGTCGTCGAGCCCTGGAAGCAGGGGTTGCAGCGGCCCACATCATCGATGGCCGGGTGGAGCATGCCCTGCTCCTGGAGGTCTTTACCGATCAGGGGATCGGCACCCTGTTCCGGTTGTCATGAGCCAACGGTTGCAGACCAACGAGCCCCCCCTGTTGCTGCTGGTGCATGGTTGGGGGTTGGGGCCCGGCGTGTGGCATCCCCTCATCCGGGCCCTCTCCGGCTATCCCTGCCACACCCTGGACCTGGGTTTTTTTGGTCCGGCCCGGCTGACGGTACCGGCGCAGCGGCCACTGTTGGCGGTGGGCCATTCGCTGGGGTTTTTATGGCTGTTGCACCAGTTGCCACAGGCTCCCTGGCGGGAAAGCTGTCTGGGGTTGGTCAGCATTGCCGGCTTTTCCCGTTTCAGTCGTGGCGACCATTTTCCCGCTGGCGTCCCGCCCCGGCTGTTGACGCGGATGGCGCAGCAGTTGCCTGTGAATGCCACGGCGGTCTTGAAAGCCTTTTGCCAGCAGGGTGGATACGCCTCCTGTCCCACCCAGACGGTTCCCGACCCCGACCCGCTGCTGGTCGGTCTGGACTGGTTGCAGCATTGGGATGGCCGGGCTGCCCTGGCAGCCTGGGGGGGGCCGGTTTGCGCCCTGGCTGCCGAAGATGACCAGATTGTTGCCCCCGACTTGACCCGTGCCTGTTTCGCAACCGGGGATATTCAGTGGTTGCCGGATGGCGGCCATCTGTTGCCCCTGACCAAACCACTGCTCTGTGCGGGCCATGTCAGGCATTGCATAGAGAGGCTGGCGGCGTAATGGCAAGACGGGAGGTCATGGCTGCCTTTGGTCAGGCAGAGCAGTATCAGCAGTTTGCGGTGGTGCAACGTCAGGTGGCGCATCGTTTGGCAGCCGCCTTGCCCCCCCTTGCGCCTTGCCCGGTCATTTTGGAGTTGGGGTGTGGGACCGGGTTGTTGAGTCGGCAGTTGTTGGCACGTTGGCCGGACACTCCTTTTGTGTGCAGTGATATTGCGTTGCCGATGGTGCAACGGTGTCGGCAACAGTTGGGTCAGCGGGAGACGGTTCTCTATACCGTTCTGGATGGAGAGCAACCCGCTGTCGTCGCTGCCGGGTTTGATCTGATTGCAGCCAGCATGGTTTTTCAGTGGTTCAGTCAGCCGTTGGCCGCTTTGGCGGGGTTGCATGCCCTGTTGCGTCCGGGTGGTTGTCTGGCCTTTGCCACCCTGGGTCCGGCCACCTTCATGGAGTGGCAACAAGGGTGTACGGCTTTGGGGTTGACCAGTGGTTTGCCGAGCTATCCACCGTTGGCAGCCTGGCAGCAGGCGTGGCCCAACCCGGAGTGGGCGCAGCTGCAGGTGGAGTTGGTGCGGCGGCGGCACCGCTCCGGTTTGGCCTTTTTGCAGGAGTTGCGGGCTGTGGGGGCCCACCAGCCCGTGGTCGGTTATCGTCCTCAGACGCCGGGTCAATTGCGGCGTTTGTTGCGTCATCTGGAACAGGAAAATGGAGAAGTCACGATGACGTATCAGGTGCTATATGGGCTGTTTTACAAAAAATCTTTTTGATCAAGGCAGTTACCCTGCCAAAAACGGCTCCAGATGAATGGTCTCCATATCGATATTAAAATCGGAATAGTCCCCCTTGTCGTTCACCTCCTCACACACAATACTGTAGTGGTCGATATCCAACTGATTGGCGATCTGTAACATGCAGGGATTGATATAAGAGGCCCCGAACAGTTCCAACACCCTGCTGTTCGGCGTGGCAAAAACCAGATTGGCCAATGCGGCCCCATGGGGGGCAACAATGTGGGTGGCGGAACGAAACATGCTTGCCTGCTCTTGAAAGCTCATGCCATCCATCGTCACCTGTTCAAACCCCGCAGGCTGCAACCGTTGATGGAAAAAAGAGTCCTCATTGACGAGCCTGCGCCCGTTGTGCCCACTGCCGCGTGCAACAAAAATGCGCCGCTCACCCTCGCAACGGCAGGCCGCATGGCCGCGCAAATAGGCAATCGTCTCCAGCGGGATGCCGGCAGGTGACAGCGAAGGCAGCAACAGACGTTCACACAACAGCAGACAGTGCGGAGAGACCATCACCTTGTCGGCAATGCCAAGCTGCCTGAACCACGCCCAGTAGGTTTTCGAGGGAGGCTGCGACACCAGCACTCGGTCCACCGCCGCGAAAGAGTAGCCAAACCGTTCAAAGGTGCTGCAGCGACCCAGCACCTCCGTCAAAAAATGGGCAAAATTTTCCTCCCAGGTTCCCCCGATCAGCAGCGTAGTACCCTTCAAATAATAGGACTCTTTCGGCAAATTTCTGTCATGGGACTTTGACCAGCTCTCGAAATGGGTGATGGAATCGATATGGCTGCTGTACAACAACGCACCCCCCGGATGAGATCTCTCAATCACAAAATCAGCCCCCCTGTATACAAGGGCCGCATCCGTATCCACTACAAACAGAGGATGCGGCTGCAGGCTGTTTGCCGGGGGCTCCGTCAAAGGCGCATTCGACAACAGGCCCAAATTTATGGAGGGAATAAATGCCTTGAATGTTCCTGTCGCCGCCGGCACAGCCGATCGGTGCAGGGAGAGCAAATCACTCAGAGCAGTCTTGGTATTGGGTGGCCATTGGATGGCTGGCGTTGTGATTTTATTGGTCGCTTGCTTGAGTGGGGAGAGGCTCTCTGTTTTGTCTATGCCAGCCTGCCAAGCCTCTGCAAGCAGATTGGCCATTTCCGGCACACCAAAATCCAAAAAATTGTTCAATATGGTATAATGTTCAATATCTTTCTGGGTACCGTTCCGTGCCGCCTGTACACTTCTCAACAGCAGCAGCAGGTGATTGATATGGCCTGCCATGCGCTTTGCCTCGTCCTGCAAGCCCCCCCCGTTTGACCGCCTGCGGCTGCCGGCGGCGATCAAACCACGGTTCCAGGCCTGTTCCACACTGTCCGCCAGCATGGGGTTGCCTTTGACAAAATCCCGCAGATAAAGATAATTTTTTTCTTCCAGCTCACCGATGAGTGCCGCCTGCACAGCGGCGGTGATCATGTATTCAAAATCAACGTCGCCCCCCCGGTCGACATCGGAGTCCGCTGTCTGCTGGGAATCCCCCTGTTGAGTGGTGGAGGCATGGCGTTGTTGGCCGGCCTGCCAGGCCGCCTCCAGCAGATCCGCCACCTCCTGATTGTGCGCGCTCAACAGATGGTTGCGCAAACACAGGTAAATCTCTGCATCCAATTCCCCTCTTTCCGCCTCAGCCATCGCGCGCTGTATGGTCTCGAGGTACTCTTGCGCTGCATCCATATCGATTTTCCCCATATAACGACCACACCCATGCTTTTTTTAGGATCCTAGCCAAAATAAGTTGAACATTTCATGATTCGGGTGGGCGTTCTCTTGGCATCAACCGATAGTTCCACTCCCCATGAAATTGGTCGCGCTCGATTGCCAGTCTCTCCAGTTCCT
>PEAG01000144.1 GCA_002753505.1 Magnetococcales bacterium HCHbin5
TGAACGGCGCGTTTTCCCAAAGCAAATTTTCGCAGAAAATTTGCGCAACGCGCCCAAAACCTGCCCCGCAGGGGCAGACTCCTGGAGGGCGGCAGCCCGACGCGCACGGTTATGTTGTGGAAAATATTTGATAAAAAAACCAGAACGTGTGGATATGCAGATTTTTGTTTGACACAAGGCCAGGAATGGTTTTCCCCCCAGGCCATACCCGATTTTGCCAGCTCTCGGTCGGGCTGCCGCCCTCCGTGAGTGCCCCTGCGGGGCGTTTTGGGCGCGCTGCGCCCATTTGCTGCGCAAATGGGCTTCTGTGAAAGCGCGCCCGTTACATGCAGGGGCTTTGCCCCTGCACCCCACCGGGGACCGTCACGGTCCCCGGACCCCTGCAATTGTTTTAAAAAAATGGGCTTCTGTGAAAGCGCGCCCGTTACATGCAGGGGCTTTGCCCCTGCACCCCACCGGGGACCGTGACGGTCCCCGGACCCCTGCAATTGTTTTAAAAGATTGAAAAAATCATAAAGATAAAACAGATGAAACCCCTGTTTCCCTTCGCTGCACGCCAACAACAGAACCACGGCGTGACGGCTGTGATACGACGAGACAATGGCGTCGGGTTGGTGCATCTGCTGTTTGAATCGGGTGAAGAGCAACCCATACTCGCCCACTGCCGCTACCAGTCGGAAAACCAGCCTCGAATCCAGCAGCGTCTGCTGACAGAGTGGGTGCAACAGTGGGGTTTGCGCAACAGCCGCTGTGTGGCTCTGTTGGATCGGGAGAGCTACCTGCTTTTTCCAACCGATGCCCCCCCGCTGCCGCAGGAAGAGTGGGGGCTGAACCTGCGCTGGAAACTGGCCGACCGCATCCACTACCCCCCGGAGCAGGCCGTGGTGGAAATTTTTGAGCGACCTGGATCCGCTCACCTGGGAGAGTCCGGCAAGATTTATCTGGCCGTCGCCCACGACGCCCAGGTGCAGCGGGAGGTCGATTTTTTGCTGCAGGCCGGTCTCTCTTTGGCAGGACTGGACATCCTGGACCTGGCAGCCGGACGTCTGACCGATGCCCTGCCGGAAGATGGCCAGGGGGTGGGCCTGCTGTTCTGGACCGACCACGGCGGGGTGGTGCAGGTGCGGCGCAACCGCACCCTCTTTCTGGCCCGCACCATTGAGACCAAACGGCAACAGATTTGGCAACAACCAACCACAGATCCATCCACCATACCTCCGCTTGTCGACTTTCCCGCCGCCCTGGATGAACTTGTCACCGAACTGCGCCGTACCTTCGATTATTACGAAAACCATTTTTTGCATCCCCCCCTGGAACAGCTTTTCCTGATGCCGGTGGTCGATGGCGACTGGAACGGCGCGGTACCGTCATCCCAACGGCACGACGAGCAGTCACTGTTGGCCACCCTGTCGGAGCGGTTGGAAATGCCGGTTGCCCGGCTGCCCCTGGAACGGCTGCTGCGCAACACCTCCCTGTTCACAGAGTCGGATCTGATCGGCTGCCTGCCGGCAATAGGTGCCGCCCTGGATTGGGGCGCGGGGGGGACGGGTGGGCAACGGGTCAACTTTTATCAACCGCGCTTTTATCCGCAACGACGTTTGTTGCCACTGTCGGCACTGCTGTGGAGCGGGTTGATTTTATGGTTGGGTCTGCTGGGCAGCCATTGGGGCCTGCATGCCTATCTGGCAACCAAACGGAGCGCGTGGGCGCAGCAGGCGGTAGCAACACAGGCCGTGACAACGGCGGATGAGGAGGCCGCATCCAGGAGGGCAGAACAGGGGTGTGTTCGTGCCTGGGAGCAATTGAGCCTTGGCGCAGTGCAATCGGAAACCGTACCGGCCGCACCACTGTTGGAACTGTTGGCCAGCAACCATATGGCCGGCATCTGGATCACGGCACTGGATGTTTCCCATGGGGAGGCCCAGGTAAAACTGGAAGGCCATCTCCTGCCCCAACAGGCCCCCCGGTTGCCCCATTATCTGCAGACATTGGCGCGCCACCCGGTCATGGCGGGGCGTACGGTACAGGGGGTTCAACTGGAAACAAAGGCGGCGGCCCTGCCTCAAGCCGCTCCATCCACCCCCCATGACCAGCAGGCAGTGTTGACTTTTCGTGTGACCTTCGGCAGGGAGGCCAGGCCATGATCTCCCGTTGGTATGAGAGCATTTCCAACCGGGAGCGGCTGTTGCTGCTGCTGACCCTGGTGACAGCCAGTCTGGCCGGTTGGTACCAGTATAGCTGGATACCCTTTTCCCAGGGGATGAGCGAGATGGAGCCGCATTCAACGGCCGGGAAGGTGACAGAGGCGGTCGAGGCCGCACCCTCGCCGTTGCCCTGGCGCGAACATGCCAGAGGCTGGGTGCCACCGGCGGGGGTGACGGTCCTGCTTGACCACCTGACACCGCCCGCCAGCAGCAGCGGTTTGCGGTTGGCGGGGATGCAGGTGGAACCGCCCCGATTGCTCTTTTCCTGTACAAAAGGGTTAGGCCCGAACGGTGCGGCTGCCCTGTTTCGCCATGAGCTGACCCTGACGCTGGAAGGGGAGTTTCCGGCTTTGTTGAGTTATCTTTACCGATTGGAACAGATGCCCTGGACACTGTATCTGGACCATCTGCACAACAGCACCAGCCAACCGCCAACCTCCACTCTTCTGCTTGAAATGCACTTTTTCAGCACAAGCCCCTCCCTTTTTGTCGAATGACTGCCCTGTTGCCTGGGTGATCGTAAATTGGACCAAAGCTTGCACAGCTTTCCCTGGGTTTTTCCGCTTTGCTGCTCTGATACCGTTCAATCGAACAAAAAGATTGATTTTGCAGGAATGTTTTGTTTGATTGGGGAGCGGGAATGATCTGTCTGCGATGGAAAGAGCCATGGTATTGACGTCGTCTCTGTGCCATGGTGTTAAAGGCTCGGAAGGGACAGCAAAAGGCAAGAAGAGTGACCGATGCGCGTGAATGGGTTTGCGAAAAGCCGACAAAGGGTGTACGCGATGCTCTGCATGGCCCTCTTGCTGATGGGGGGCTGCCTGCCGTTGCCGGCTGCCAAGGGGCGGTTGTCGGCGGAAGAGATGCGGGAGGCTGTGTTGGGGCAGGGGGAGAGAAAAACAGCCCCGCCCACCTCACAATCCGGGGTCGAGCGGTCCGGGGGTTGGCAGCTGAGTACCCGGCTGACCGCTCTTTCCCGCCAACGGGAGCTGTTGCCGGAGGCGTCGGTTGTGGCAAAACCGGCGGGTCGGTCGCCACGGCGTATCAGTGTCCAGGTGGTGGCGACGCCGGCGCGGGCCTTTTTTGAGGGGTTGGTCAGTCAGGATCCGACCCTGAACATGATTGTCCATCCCGAAGTGGAAGCTGCCATTTCGGTAGAGCTGAAAGAGGTGACGGTTGATGAGGCGGTTGCCATTGTGTGTGAGATGTACCAGTTGGACTGTCAGCCGTTTGGCGACAAGGGGCAGGGTGGTCCCCGGGGCTATAAAATTTTTCCCTGGCAGTTGACCACCCGCACCTATCCTGTCGATTTTTTGCCGGTGGTACGGGATGGTTATTCGCAAACAGTGGTCAGTTCGGGCGAGAAACAGACGGTGACCACCACCCGTATCAGCAAGGACAAGAGCAGTACCACCGCCACCCCCAGCATGCCCGGCACCGGTATGCGGACAGAGTACAAGTCCGATTTTTGGCAGGATCTGGAAAATACCATCACGGCGATTCTGCAGCTGGGTTTGACTCTCTCCAAAGTGACGGAGGAGACCGATTCCCAGGGCAAGACGACCAGAAATATCACCCGGGAGCGGTCGGACCTGCCCAGGCCGAGTCGCACGCTGACGAGCAAGCGGGTCAAAAAAAAGGCGGGCGAGTTGTTGATCACAACGGAACGGGAGCATATCCCGGCGGAACAGCCGGAGGAGGGATCCCCGGATGAGGATACAAGTGGGAGCGGGTCGCCGCCGGAAAAGGGGCTGGTGGTCAATCGGCAGGCGGGTTTGATCACCGTGCGGGCCTATCCGTTGGAGCATCAGGAGATTGCCCGTTTTTTGGAGCAGCTGCGCAGCCGGAGTCAGCGACAGGTGATTCTGGAGGCCAAAATATTGGAGGTGGAGCTGAACGATGGGGCACAATTCGGGATCGACTGGCTGGCGGTACACCGGGGAATAGGCAAGGACTCCATGCCTCCGCTGACGGGGGAGCCCAACGGAGCCTCCACCTTTATCAGCCAGCCCTGGCGGGTTGGCAACGATCCGACCACCGCGCCGATCACCTTTATCACCCAGGCTGTCAATCTTTCCCGTTCAGCCGGGGTGGACCAGCCGTTCAATCTGGCGATGCGGGCCCATGATTTTGTCGGTTTTGTCCATCTGTTGCAGCAACAGGGCAAGGTGCATGTCCTGTCCAGTCCCCGGATTGCCACCGTCAACAACCAGAAGGCGGTGATCAAGGTGGGCAGCGATGAATTTTTTGTGACCGGGGTCAACCCGGGTACGGTGGTGGGTTCGGGGAGTGATCGGGTGGTCAACCCTTCCACCATCGCCATTGAAAGCATGTTTACCGGCATCTCCCTGGATGTGACGCCGCAAATCGGGGCGGGGGAGATGATCACGCTGCATATTCATCCACTTGTGACAGAAGTGCAGGACAAGATGAAACATTTCACCATCGACGACAAACCCCAGAGTTTGCCGTTGGCCTTTACCCAGACCCGGGAGACGGACAGCATTGTGCGGGTGCATAACGGTGAAGTGGCGGTGATCGGTGGCTTGATGAAAAATCGCACCAAAGAGCAGACAGACCGCCTGCCGGTATTGGGGGATATTCCGGTACTGGGGGCACTGTTTGGCAGCGAAACCAAAAGGTGGGAAAAGAGTGAGTTGGTGATTTTATTGCGTCCCGTTGTGGTGGATGGCAGCCAGGATTGGGATGGGCAGGTGGTACGGGCGGCGGATCGGATACAGGGTATGGCGCAGGGGATGCCTTGATGGTGGCATCGTCGGCCAGAGCGGATACCAGGTTTTCTGTGAGCGATTTGGTTTATGTTGTAATGACGGCAGGGGGATAATGGCGTGGAGACCACTAACCAGCAAGAACGCGGGCAGGCGCAGGTCGAAGAGCAGGCAGCGACCGATCAGACGGGTACGTTGGAACAGCGCATGTATGGGCCGCCCAGGCCATACTCCTGGTCCTGTCTGAGTGGCTGGGGTGTTGCTTTGGTGGTGAGTTTGTTGGCGGCCCCGGCAGTTTATGATCAATGGTTTATGGTGGAGCATGGATGTGCTCCAACGCTGGCAGGATCAGGAGCGGGACCGGCCACGCTGACCGGTTCCATTGCCGACAAACCTGCTGCGTGGAGTCAAGGGGTTGACAGGGTTCAGTCGGGTTCAGAGGTGGAGAAGGCGGCGGCAGAGGCGAAGGCGGCGGCAGAGGCGAAGGCGGCGGCAGAGGCGAAGGCGGCGGCAGAGGCGAAGGCGGCGGCAGAGGCGAGGGTAGCGGCGGAGGCGAAGGCGGCGGAAGAGGCGAGGATTGCGAAGGCGGCGGAAGAGGCAAAGGTCGCTGAGGCGAAGGCGGCGGAAGAGGCGAGGGTAGCGGCTGAGGCGAAGGCGGCGGAAGAGGCGAGGGTAGCGGCTGAGGCGAAGGCGGCGGAAGAGGCGAGGATTGCGAAGGCAGCGGAAGAGGCGAGGGTAGCGGCGGAGGCGAAGGCGGCGGAAGAGGCGAGGATTGCGAAGGCAGCGGAAGAGGCGAGGGGGGCGGCTGAGGCGAAGGCGGCGGCAG
>PEAG01000145.1 GCA_002753505.1 Magnetococcales bacterium HCHbin5
ACCAAGAGTGCCAAGAGCACCAAGAGTGCCAAGAGCACCAAGAGTGCCAAGAGCACCAAGAGTGCCAAGAGCACCAAGAGTGCCAAGAGCACCAAGAGTGCCAAGAGCACCAAGAGTGCCAAGAGCACCAAGAGTGCCAGCCCGTCTGCCCCACCTATTAACGAATTTGGAAGTGCAATAGGAGTAACAAATGTCTAATCAAAACGCTGTTGTACCTGTCGCTACCAACTTACCAACGGGCCCAACCGCGCCATATGTAGCGCAGATTCGGGCGGAATGGCGCAAATCCCTGGAGGGGATTTTGGAAGTTGGCAGGCTCTTAATTGAGGTTAAAGTAAATTTTGGTGATGAACCGTACCACAAAATGGTCGAGAATCACCTGCCTTTCAATCGCCATACTGCTTTCATGCTTACGAAAATTGCCATGGATAAGAGGATCACGAACGTTCAGTTTACTGAACGTTTGCCGCCCTCGTGGTACTCTCTCTATGAGTTGACACATCTCAAAGATTCTGATTTTTATCAGTCGGTTGAGAAAGGTCTGATCCATCCAGGCATGACCCAAAAAGAAACAAAGCGTCTGGTCAGCAACCCCCATGCTTCTACTCCCGCAGTGCGCACGCAGAGCAAGCGGCAATCGAACGGTGATGCGGACCGGCAAGAGAGTGCCAAGAGCACCAACTCACCCGTCTCGACTGCTGTCAAGATCATTTTTACCACTGGCGAATTTGAGTTGGTTCGTAACGTCATGATGGTGGCGGATCGAACGGGTTTGGTTCAGGAGGTCGCAAAAAGACTTTGGCCCAGCGAGGAGGCGTGCCTGTCCATGCCCCCGCCCGATTCGTACGAATTGGCAGAAAAGCTGGAGATGGAAGAGGTTCTGGTCGGCCTGTCCGCCATTGGCGACTGGAATACCATGGAGGGTGAGTTTTCCACTGAGTCAACCGGAAACTGACGATGAAGCTCTGGCTTACCGCCCAGGAGCTTGCCGGTCTGCCGGGTCTGCCAGGAACGGACCGCAATATTCGTTCCCTGGCTGATCGGGAGGGGTGGCGACGCAAGGCGGCCAGCGGAACGCGGGGCTACCTGTTCCATATCTCCAGCATCCCGGCGGAAGCCAAGGCAGCGTTGGTCTTGAAGGCGGAAAAAGAGCGCATTGCCGCCCAGTTGCCAGCCATTCAAACCGACAAAACAGGTGAGAAACTGCCCAAACTCGAACACCTGAAGGATTGGCAACGAGAAAAAATGGAAGCCAGGTTGATTGTGTTGGCAGAGTTGAAACGTCTAGAAAAGCGCATGGATCAGCAGGAGGCGATGCATATGCTGATCGAATGGGCGGCAACTGGAGATTTACCGGAACCAGTCCAATCCGCCGTCAAAGCCGCCCTGGGCAAGACCCGCCAGGACGGCCCGCTGCTCTCAGTCAGCACCTTGTTGCGCTGGCGCAGGGAGGCCGAACGGGGTCCGGCGGCGTTGGCTCCGTTGGGGGTGGATGGCTGCCAGATTCCCGACTGGGCACCAATATTTTTAAAGTTTTATCAACGCCCCACCAAACCAACCCTGACCGCAGCCTACCACCAGATGCTCCAGGAGCTGCCGGCGGGCAACTCCCGGCCCAGCATCAGCCAGGTGCGACGGTTCGAGGCCAGAATGGGACGGGTGGAAATCATGCGGGGCCGGATGGGGGCGCGGGCATTAAAAAATATCCGTGGCCACTCCGTCCGGGACTTTTCAGACCTGCAACCGGGTGATGTGTACATTGCCGACGGCCACACCTTTGACGCCGAAGTGGCCCACCCGGCCCATGGCAGGCCGTTCCGACCCGAAATCACCACCGTGTTGGATGTGGCCAAGCGTCGCTGTGTGGGCTTCTCCATTGCCCTGTCGGAGTCCTCCTTTGCGGTTGCAGACGCCCTACGCAACGCGGTGGAGACAGCAGGAATTCCCGCCATATTCTACACCGATGGCGGTTCTGGTTACATCAATGACCGGATGCTGAATCAAACCTCCGGGCTGATGGCAAGGCTGGGAATCACTCATAAAAAATCCTTGCCTTACAACGCCCAGGCCAAGGGGGTGGTGGAACGGTTCCATGCCTCGGTCTGGATTCCGGCCGCCAGACAACTGGAATCCTATGTGGGCAAGGAGATGGATAAACAGGCGGCACAAAACATTTTTAAATTAACCCGCAAAGAGGTCAAAACCCAGGGCAGTGCCGTCAGTCTGCCCACCTGGCAGGAGTTCATGGCCGGGCTGACAGCCGCCATGAGAGCCTACAACGACCGGCCTCACAGCGCGTTGGGCAAAATTCGGGATCCGGAAACAGGCAAAATGCGCCACCTCTCACCCAATGAGGCGTGGGCAAAGGCGATTGAAGAGGGATTCAAACCCCTGGAGGTCAGCCAGGAGGATGCGCAGGATCTGTTCCGACCCTACCAGGAGTGCATGGTACACCGCTGTCAGGTGACGCTGTTCAGAAACACCTACTATAACGCCGCCCTGGAGCAGTTTCACAGCGATAAACGCCAGAAAGTGCTGGTGGGTTATGACATCCATGACCCATCACAGGTTTGGGTACGCAACCCGGCGGGGCAGTTGATCTGCGTCGCCAAACTGGACGCCAACAAACACCCCTATTTCCCCAAATCGGTGGTGGAACTGGCCACCGAAAGACGGGAGCGGGAGCGGTTGCGGCGACTGGAGGCCAAGCGGAGTGAGATCCTGGCCGAGGCGGAAGGGTTGAAAGCCATCACGGCACGCGAACCCACCGAGGCCGAACAGGCCGCCGCTGCCAGGCAGTTGGAAAAAATGGGGCTGGATACAGTCGGCCTGTTGACCGGGCAACCAGAGACAGAACGCCCGCTCTTTGCGGGCCCCATGGGAGATCGGGACAGAGGGTTGTGGATCCTGGAGCATCCAGAACAGGCCACCCCTGCAGATATGGAGTGGTTCAACCAGAAAACACTTTCCGTCAATTTTCGGCTGATGGTGGGATTGGAGCAGGATGACGAAGAGTCAAGCGAGTCGAATGAGTCGACCGGCTGAGGTAGCGGCCCCAACCGGTCTCAAAACCATCTCTAACGGTTTCAGAGGATAACAGATGAGAAAAAAATTTGCAATGACCTCCAATGTACAACGATTCCTGGCCGGCGTCGATGCGGTTGAGGCGCGGGGGGCGGGTGAGGCCGGCATGCTGCTGGTGTACGGAGAGCCAGGCCACGGCAAAAGCCGAACGGCAAAATGGTGGGCGTTGCGTAAAGAGGTGGACGCCATTTTTCTGACCGGTCGCCAATCCTGGACCCCCCACTGGGCCATGACAGATCTGGTTGCTGCACTGGGTGAAATACCCGAACACAGCAACGCCAACCTGTATGCCCAGGCCACCAAGGTGTTGTCCCGTACCCATCAGACCATTGTGATTGACGAGGCGGAAAACACCACCGCCAACAACGCGGCCGTGCTGGAAACCTTTCGGGACTTGACCGACTTTCTGGAGACAACCCTCATCCTGGTCGGGACAGACCTGCTGGAAAAAGGCCTGCGCAAATATCGCCAGATCTCCTCCCGGGTCGCAGACAAGGTACCTTTTCTCCCCTGTACGGTGGATGACGTAGAGTTGATGTGCAAGGAGCTTTGCGAGGTCGGAATAGCCCGTGACATGGTGGAGGAGATTCATCACCACACCAACGGGCGGGCCCGGGAGGTATTGAACGCCATTGATCGGGTGGAGCGGTTTGCCAAGAACAACAACAAACCTCTTATCGGTCGCCAGGATATGATTGGGCACGTCATCGTCAATAACTGGGAGGATGACAAAGAGTCCAAAGTCCGTCCCCTGTTGCGGGCCGTACAAGGGGGAGGACGGCCATGAACAGGGAATGGATTGGCGAAAAAATGCTGGGAATCCTGGCCCAGGGCGGGGAGACCACGGTCTCGTCACTCGCCCAGGCGATCAATCGCCCATCGGACAAAACCACCGAGGCTTTGACTGTCCTGGTGCAACGTGGGCTGGTATGCCGCAGCAACGGCAACTATAGCCTGACCAATGCGGGACAGCTTGCGGCCAGCAGTGATGGCCGGGTGCGGACGGGGGGAGCGGGTCAACCCAGGCGGGTACGGGTTGAGCCGAGAAATCTGCGGGCGCGGGCCTGGAAGGCCCTGCGCATGGAGGGGGGCAAATCCACCCTGGGCAACCTGTTGCACCTGTTGTTGACGGGGGAGGAAAAATCCGCTGATACCAACTTGCTGAAATATTTTGATGCCCTGTGTCAGGCAGGGATTTTAACGCGCGCTCATCGGCGCGCCCGGGGCAGTGCCCCCACCAGTAACGGTTACCTGTTGTGGATAATCAGCGTGGATGTTGGTCCCAAAGCTCCGGTCTGGCAGCGCGCCAAAAAACAGGTGTTTGACCCCAATTCAGGCAACATTTTTCCATTAATCGCACGTTTTGAAGGACAAGACCATGGCAACAGCAAGACAAAGGGCAAAATCCCCCGCCGCCAGCTACCCGGTGCCTCAATCGCGGGAGGATGTTGATCGGGCCATCGCCCGCATTGGCGTCCTCCAGCGGGAACGGATCCGGATTCATGCTGACAAGGATGAACAGATGGCCGTCATCAATCAAACGCACAAGGCCAGACTGGAACCGTTGGAGACCGAAATCCAGGCCCTGCAACAGGGGGTGCAGGCATGGTGCGAGCCGAACCGCAACCGGCTGACTCAGGATGGCAAGGTCAAGTTTCACGACTTCCCGGCTGGGACGGTCAAGTGGCGGATGCGGCCGCCCAAAGTGACGCTGAAATCCATCGAAATGGCACTTGAGGCCCTGTTGCAACGCGGGCTGGACCGCTTTGTCCGGACCAGACAGGAGGTCAACAAGGATGCCATTCGGGATGATCCTGACGCCGTGCTGGGTGTGCCGGGGATCAAGGTTGAGCAGGGGGAGGATTTTATCGTGGAGCCGTTCGAGACCAGGCTGGAGGAGGTGGGCAAGTGAGCGCACTCTCCCAAATGAGCGAGCTGCTGCGACAGAGTGCAGAGGCATTTTTGCGGCAGTGCAAAGGCTGTGAATTTTATGACCAGGTGGGACAAAGCTGCTTGCCGGCCCAGGCGGGTGGTCACTGTACCCAGCCATTAAAACCACAAGGAGAAAGGACATGCTCGTAACCGTTGAAGAGGCCAAAGGCCGCTGGTGCTGCATGGCCCGCGCCGATGCGGTGCAGCAGGCGAGACAACATCTCATCATCCCCTGCCTGCCCGGTGTCTGTATGGGGTGGCGTTGGGTGGGGGCCGAGTCGGCCGGCCATGGCGATACCCTGTTCGGGTATTGTGGTCTGGCGGGTCGGCCCATGAGGGTTGAGTGATGGCCGCCCCCGCCCGTCAGGCCGACCGCAACCCGTTGGCCAACCTGCAGGCGCGTATCCATTTGGCCAAAAAGCAACTGGGCCTGACCGATGAAGAGTACCGGCTGCATTTGCAGGCCCGCACCGGTAAAACATCCAGCAAGGGGATGAACCGGCGGGAGATGGATCTGGTGTTGCTGGGGTTTGTAAAGCTGGGGTGGCAACCGACCGCCCCGGCCGTTCCGGCCGCCCCGGCAAAGCCGGTACCGACCGGGAATATGCGTCGCCCGACCAACTGGGACGACCCGGCCAAAAACCCCATGTATCGCAAAATCTATGCGATGATCTGTGCCAACAAGTGGCACTGGGGG
>PEAG01000003.1 GCA_002753505.1 Magnetococcales bacterium HCHbin5
TTTGCTGGATAGGATCGACTTGCCAGCAAGACCTGCGAAGCGGCGGTCTCAGCCAGTCTCACAGCTCCGGTTGCTCGCTGCGTGATGGGGGGTGGCAGTGGACGAAACGATGATCAAGGCCTGTGTCTCCCAGAAAAAAACGGTTTCATCCATGCGAAGGAACCATTTCTGTTTGTATGTTATGACTGTTTTCATCAGGAGGTGGGGGTGGTGGTGCCTCCTGGAAATAGTGGCCATCTTCATGGCCAGTGCCCGCTCCAGCCATGTTGCCTCCATCATGCTCGTCGGTTTGAGACAACCATTCTCCCTGGCTGGCAACTGCCCCGTGATCGTTGTGACCTTCATCTACAAAACTGTCCCAGGGACTACTGCCATGGTCGCCAAATCCATGCTGTCCGCCATCCATCTCGAACATTGCGCTTTCGTCCACATAGGCTCCGTGTGATACCAGTGCCTCGTCGCTACTGGAAAAATCATCACCATGACTGGTTCCCGGGTCAAAATGGCCTGTCTCTGAAGGGTCGGTATCACTGGTTGTTTCTTCAGGCGCATGTTTGTCACCTCGCCCGCTGTGATAATCGGGCGTTCCGGCATGGTCCTGGTTTTCTTGCGCGTGATTTTCCTGCTCTGTTTCTTTGCCTGCGGAGTCGGTATCACTGGTTGTTTCTTCAGGCGCATGTTTGTCACCTCGCCCGCTGTGATAATCGGGCGTTCCGGCATGGTCCTGATTTTCTTGTGCGTGATTTTCCTGCTCTGTTTCTTTGCCTGCGGAGTCGGTATCACTGGTTGTTTCTTCAGGCGCATGTTTGTCACCTCGCCCGCTGTGATAATCGGGCGTTCCGGCATGGTCCTGATTTTCTTGTGCGTGATTTTCCTGCTCTGTTTCTTTGCCTGCGGAGTCGGTATCACTGGTTGTTTCTTCAGGCGCATGTTTGTCACCTCGCCCGCTGTGATAATCGGGCGTTCCGGCATGGTCCTGGTTTTCTTGCGCGTGTTCTCCCCGCCCTATCCCCTTATCATGGTCAGAATTGGCTTGGTCATGATTGTCATCGGCCTTGTCATGGATATCGTCAGTTTTGCTATGCGATGCATCAGCTTTGCCATGCGCTTCATACACCTTACCGTGCGCATCATCGGCCTTGCCGTGTGATTCATCGGCTTTGCCATGCGCAGCATTGGCTTTGCCGTGGGTATCGTCAGTTCTACCGTGTGAATCTTCAGCCTTACTGTGTGACTCATCGGCTTTGCCGCGCACACCGTCCGCCTTGCCGTGGTCGTCACTGCTTTTAGTGTGTGCGTCGTCTACCTTGCCATGATCGCCGCCGGTTTTGCCATGCATATCATCAGTCTTGCCATGTGCATCATCAGTCTTGCCATGCGCGGCATCTGCATCTGCGCGCGCTGATTTTGCATCTGAGTCTGCCTGATCTGCTTTGTTGTGGGCGGCGTTGGCATCTGCATGCGCTGATTTTGCATCTGAGTCTGCCTGATCTGCTTTGTTGTGGGCGGCGTTGGCATCTGCATGCGCTGATTTTGCATCTGAGTCTGCTTGGTCAGCCAACTTGTGGTCAGCATCCGCTTGTTTGTGCGCGGCATCGGCCCTGGACTTGGCTGCGTCAAGATTAGCTTTGGCTTTCTCTAACTCTTCACCATGATTTTTTTCCCATCCCTTGGCTACACCTTTCGGTGCTTGCTCATTGCTCACTTTGTCAAAATTTTTCTGAGCATCTGCCAGATCTTTATCTGCCAATGCAGCTTTACTATCGGACGCATTCGCTCGTTTATGTGCGGAATCCGCAGCGGCATCTGCCTGGTGGGCCTTCTGGTCTGCCACGTTTGCCTGTTTATGTGCGGAATCCGCAGCGGCATCTGCCTGGTGGGCTTTTTGATCTGCCATATCTGCTTGTTTATGTGCGGAATCCGCAGCGGCATCTGCCTGGTGGGCTTTTTGATCTGCCATATCTGCTTGTTTATGTGCGGAATCCGCAGCGGCATCTGCTTGGTGGGTTTTCTGGTCTGCCACATCCGCCTGTATGGGAGTGAGGGGATCCATATCGTGATGCATATCTGTCGTAGCAGCGGAAGTTTCTACCGTGACATGCGCGCCAGATACCGGTGTGCTGTCGGAAGACCCAACGCTGACAGGTGTACCTGATGCGGAGGTATGGGTGGCACCCTGTTCGGCAGCAGACTCTCCAGCAGAACGTTCGCCAGAAACAGGTGTATCAGCGGCAGGTGTACCGGATGCAGACATGTCAACAGCACCGGCTGGCGTACCTGAAGCGGAGGTATCGGTGGCCTCCTGTTCGGAAGCAGACTGTTCAGCAGAACGTTCACCAGAGGCAGGTGTATCAACGTCCGAGGCATCTGCAGCAGGTGCATCGGATGCCGGCGTGTCAACAGTGCCCTCTGGTACACCTGAAGCAGGGGCATTGGCGGCAGGTTTGGCAGCCGGATCAACAGCAGTCGGTTCAGCAGACAATTCTCCCGTGACAGGCGCACCAGATGGCGGTGTGCTGTCGGAAGAGCCAACGCTGGCAGGTGCAGCTGAAGCGGAGGTATCGGTAGCCTCCCGTTCGGAAGCAGACTGTTCAGCAGAACGTTCACCAGAGGCAGGAGTACCAGCGTCAGAGGTATCAGCAGCCGGTGCATCAGATGTTGGCGCGTCAACAGTACCGGTTGGTGTACCTGAGGTGGAGGTATCGGTGGCCGGTTTGTCTGCTGGACCAGCAGCAGTTGGTTCAGCAGACAATTCTCCCGTGACAGGCGCACCAGATGGCGGTGTGCTGTCGGAAGAGCCAACGCTGGCAGGTGCAGCTGAAGCGGAGGTATCGGTGGCCTCCCGTTCGGAAGCAGACTGTTCAGCAGAACGTTCACCAGAGGCAGGAGTACCAGCGTCAGAGGTATCAGCAGCAGGTGCCTCGGACATAGGCGTTTCAGCAGTGCCGGATGGCACACCTGAAACGTATGTATCAGTGGCAGGTTCGGCACCCGAATCAGCGGCAGTCGGTTTGGCAGAGGGGCTTTCTGCGGTAGACAGATCGGTGGCAAATGCATCGGATGCCGATGTGTCAGCAGAAAAATTACCGCCAACGGGTGCGTCAGAAGCCGATGTTTTGGCATCCGGTCCGGAACTCTGACCAGCAGCGGTCGGTTCGGCAGCATATTCACCAGCAGCGGGCGCATCGAATGCAGGTGTATCAGCAGAATGTCTACCGCCAGAGGGTTCGTCAGAAGCAGGTGTGTCGGCGGCCGATTCGGATGAGGATTGGAATAAAGATGCGACAGTGACAGGCGCATCAGATGTGGATGCGGCGGCAGAAGAGGGTTCAGCAGCAGACGGCATATCCGTCATGTGGTGCGTATTCGTGCCATCCGGTGTGTGAGGCATGTTGGTTGCTGCAGGCTTGCCCACCAAATGGGACGGAGCATCGGTGACAGCAGACGCGGCGACAGTACTGTCCGTGAGAGGTGCCTCTGCTTTATCAACCAGATCCAACCCACCAGCATCATGTTCTACCTCGTCTCGTTGATCGCCCATACCAGGGGTAACATGGGTATCATCCGACAGCGCAACCGATGGCAATTTCAAAGAGTCGACCCCATGACCACTCTCCCCACTAACCTGAAAGTCGCCCATGGTGGACTCCCGTTTCAGATGAACATCGGTAGGGACGGCGGCAGGATCAAAACCGGGCATCAATTCTGCTTGTACTCCGGCGTATTCCTTGGCAGAGAGGTCTGTTACGTCGGCATGTTGCAAAACGGTCAGCTGGTCGAGTTCATTCTGAAAATCGGGTGTAAGAGGGGTGGAATCAGCCACAAACGTCTCCTTGTTCCGAAACGGGTTCCTTGACGCAAGGGGGGATACTTGGAATGCAAAAAAGGCGGTTTTGTTCCCAACTCTTTGCCTTCGGTACAGAATAAGGTACAATGAAAGTGGTTTATAGTTTTTTATTAAAGTGACACGGAAATTTTGAGAGTGAATATTTTCTTGCCGAAAAGGTAGGCCAGGATACACAATCGATTACACAGGCTTCTCCCGAACGGTATTCTTTGCAAAATTTTTCTTCTGTTCACGGATGTCACCTATGTTGCTGTTGGATAAACTGGTCGCTCAAACCCGTTGGTACGAGAAGCTTGGCATCCTGCCGTTCAGTCGGCAAACCTTGCGGGATAGCCTGTTGGTGACCGCTACCATCCATCTTCTCTCCCTGGCGGTGCCCATCACCCTCATGCAGGTCTATGATCGGATCCTGCCTAACGAGGCTGGCAGCACCCTGTTCTGGCTGGTGTTTGGAGCGGTCATAGCCCTGCTCATAGACGGTCTGCTGCGTTGGGCGCGCTTTGTGATCTCCGCCTGGAACACCGCCCGCTTTGAATATCTGATCGGCAGTGACACAGTCAGCAGGATTCTCTTCAGTCGCCTGGAGGATTTTGAAAAGAGCGGTATTGGTGTCCACCTGGACCGGTTGGGCAGCGTCTCCGGCCTGGGAAACTTTTATGCCGGACAGTTGCCCATGGTCCTTTTCGACATTCCGTTTGCAGCCATCTTTCTGGCTGCCATCTGGTATTTGGGGCACGGCATCGTCTTTTTCCCCCTGGCCATGGCAGGGCTCTATTTTTTGATTCTCCGCCATGCCCGGCAAAAATATGAAAAGGCCAAAATAGAGCAAATTGCCACCAATGACCGTCGTTTCAACTATATCATTGAGACCCTTTCCGGTCTGCATCTGGTCAAGGCGCAAACCCTGGAAGAACAGATGCTGAGACGCTACGAACGGTTGCAGGAGTCCACTGGAGAGGCCAACATGGAGATGAGTTATTGGAGTACCTTGCCCAACAATCTGTCGGGGGCTTTTTCCTACCTGACCATGTTCGGCCTCATCGCTGTGGGCAGCAGTTCCGTCATCTCCGGGGATCTCACTTTTGGTGGTATCACAGCCTGCACCATGCTGGCGGGTCGGGCCATGCAACCCATCCAGAATGCATTTGGCTTTTGGTTTCGCTTTGCGGATGTCAAGATTGCCTCCGACCGGCTCCGCTCCATTGCCGAATTGCGACAGGAAATTGCTGCTGACGTCCCTCCCTTTCCGGCAAACATCGAAGGATCACTCTGCATGGAGGATCTCTCTTTCCGTTTTCAACCGGACCTGCCCTATATTTTTCATCATGCCCATCTGACAATTCCTCCCAAAAGCATGACGGTCATCCTGGGCAAAGGTTCGACAGGTACCACCACGCTCATGTACCTGTTGATGGGCACACTGAAACCGGAAAGCGGTCTGGTCCGCATTGACGACTATAATCTGGCCGAATGGGATCATACGGATCCCCATGGCAGGCTGGCCTACCTGCCGGCCAATGGCACCCTTTTCAAGGGTTCCATCCTGGATAACATCGCCATGTTCAATACCAACCATCATATGGCCGCTCTGGATGCAGCCGCCATGTTGGGACTGGATGAGCCCATAGCGGCCCTGCCCATGGGCTATGAGACCCAGGTGGACAGCCAGGCTGCCAACTTTCTGCCCTCTGGGCTGATCCAGCGCATCTGTCTGGCCCGTGCCCTGGTGGTACGCCCCCGTATCCTGCTGCTGGACAAGACCAACGCAGCCATGGACCGGGAAAGTGAACAGATTTTTTTCTGGTTGATGAATCATTTGAAAGGCCGTTGTACCATTGTCATGGCCACGAATCATCCCGAGCTGTTGGCCATGGCGGATCGGGTGTATGAAATACGGGACGGTGCCCTGGTGGCCGTAGAAGATCTTTTTGTTTTTCGCTAATCCTGGAAATATGAACGAGCGGTTATGAATCCCACCTCCAAAGCCCCCTCTGATCCTGCTCGTCAGGTCAGCCGTCCTTCCGCTGTTGCGACGCGAGACGACTTGTGGACCCGATGGGTCATGCAGACCGCCAAGGTATGGGAAGACATCGCCGGGATCATCAAAAAGACAGATGTGGAGCATATTGATACCGATCATAAAATTTTGACCGAGATTACCCTGGCCATCAACAATATTCTGGGACGGGAGGGCAGTTTTTCGCTGGAATGGGTAACAGAGCAAAACCGCGTGCTTGATCATTTGTATATCTTTGCCGAACATCATTTCCAGCGGGAAGAACGGATTATCGCCGACTATGACCTGCCCAATGCTGATTTACAAAAAGTACAGCACGAAAAATTTTTGGCCATGGTTCGCTCCAGCATCGATGATTTCCAGCATGGCCGCCTGACGGTAGGCATCAACCTGAAAAACCGTATTCTGGAGTGGTGGGTCAACCACATCAACCATCTGGATCACGACACCTTTTGCCGGGAAAACTGGGTCCAGGCACTGCTGAAAAAGGCTCTCACCTGGCAGGAATTGGCAGAGATCACCAAACCCAGCTACATCGATGAGATTGATCAGGCACATCGATTCATGACGGAAATCACGCTTCAACTGCATGATTCCATCCTGGCCTCCGGGGGCCAGGAACGGATGATCGATCTGTTTCGGCAGATGGAGGCGTGTGCCGTTGCCCATTTCCAGGTTGAAGAGGAGATGATCCGTCGCCACTCCCTGCCCGGGTTGGAGTTTCAGCTGCAACAACACCAAAATTTTTTGCGGGAGTTGAAGGGGTATCTTGTCGAAATACAACAGGGTACGTTGCAGCCGAACCTGGTCCGCTACCAGTTGCTCAACTGGTGGATTCACCACGTCAACAATGTGGATACCGGCTCCTTTGCCCTGGAACAATTGGCCGATCATATTTTACTGGTGGCCTCGACCTGGGAAGAGTTGTCCCCGTTTATTCGCAGGATTGGCGTGGCCGTCATCGATGAGGAACACCGCACCATCACCGGATACATCATGGAGTTGAACCAGATGTTTGCCGCTCATGCCGGTGATACCCGATTATATGCGTCTCTGCAGCAAAAATTTGACCAATTGATCTCCAGCACTCGACTCCATTTTGCCAGGGAGGAAAAAATCATGGCGGAACGCCAGTCGCAACTGGCCAAGCTCCACGTGGCGGAACATCACCATTTTCTCTCCATGGTACACTCCTACCAGGAGGGCTTTCTGGCTGGTCGACTCAATATGACCCGCAACCTGCAACGTCTGATGCTCATCTGGTGGGTCAATCATATCAGCCAGTATGATTATCCCACCTTTGGTACCCTCTGATGGAAGGGGTGCCCGGATGAAACAGGCCCAACCACCGGCCCTGGCGGCCATCCGTTCAGGCAGTGATTTTGCGCGCTGCTTGGTTCCTTTGTTGGATGCGGTGGGATGGCGAGGTGATCAGATCCATCTCCTGGAGGCTTTGCCTCATTTTCCGAATCAAATGGGATTGGTGGAGCTGCTCAACACCATGGCCAATCTCAAGTTTGAAGGAAAACCGCTCACCGTTGACTTGCAGCATATGGACGCACGGTTGCTGCCCTGCCTCTTCGTTCCCAAGGGGGGGGGTGCTGCCCAGGTATTGGTGGCCCTGGGCGAAACCGCCTTTTTCAGCTTCGACGGTGCTACCGGGGAGTACACCCAGTTGTCCAAGGATCGGGCAACAGGAGTGGCCTATATTTTTCGGACGATGAAAAAAGGCTCGCAAACCTTGCAGCAACCCCAGCCCGATTGGTTCCAACGGGTTTTGACCCGCTTTACCCCCATTTTTATTCATGCCATTCTGGTCACGATCATCATCAGCCTGTTGACGATTGTTCCACCGCTCTTTGTCAAAGTCATTTTCGATACCATCCTGCTTTCCCGTTCCCAGGAAACATTAGCCTATCTGGCTGTAGGCATGTTTTTTTTCATCCTTGCCGATACCGGTTTCCGCTTTTTGCGGGTCAATCTGTTTCGCTATGTCAGTGTGCGATTGGGTCACATCATGGGCATTGAGGTGTTTCGTCGACTCCTTTTTTTGCCACCCTCGGCTACCGAGACCGCCAATCTGGGTTCCCAGGTGTCCCGGGTCAAGGATTTTGAATCCATACGGGAATTTTTCGCCGGACCGGCTGCCATTGCTCTGTTTGAATTGCCTTTTCTCTTTTTGTTGATCATTGCCCTGGCCATCATTGGCGGACCGGTTGCACTGGTTCCTCTGGGGACCATGGTGCTTTTCGCCCTCTTTGGCATGGTCATGATGCCTGTCATCCACCGCACCAATGCCGTTGTAGCCCAGGCCGGGTCGGAACGACAGGCATTCATCGTAGAGATGCTTGCCTCTTTGCGTGCCATCAAGCATACCGGTGCCATCCATCTCTGGAATAGCCGCTATCGCACCTTGGCTGCGGAGGCCGCCACTGCCACCTACGACTCGGCACGGTTGACCGGAGCGGTCAATGCCGTCTCCTATCTTCTGGTCATGTTGGGAGGGTTGGGTACGTTGGTCCTCTCCATTGAGCGCGTCATGGCGGGCAGCATGACCACCGGCGATCTGGTCGGGACCATGTTTATTGTTTGGCGCATCCTGGCACCCATCGGCAGCGGTTTCGGTGTGCTGACCCAGATTGGCCGTACCGAAAAAAGCATCGGGCAGATCAACCGCCTGATGTCCATTGCATTGGAGACCAAACAGGAGGCCAATGTGGCTGTCGACAAGGGACTGATGGGGCAGGTTGCCTTTTCCGGTGTCTCTTTGCGCTATGCCCCAGAGGCCCCCCCCGCCCTGTTGGGTGTGGAATTTGCCGTTGCACCCGGTGAAGTGACGGTGGTGGTCGGTCATGACGGGGGAGGGAAGACGACCGTTCTCAAGCTTGTGCTGGGGTTGTACCACCCACAGGCTGGACGGGTGATCATCGACGATACCAATGTGCGTCAGTTTGACCCCTTGGTGTTGCGCCGTTCGGTGGCCTACGCACCGAAACGCAACTATCTCTTCTACGGCACCATAGCCCAGAACATTGCACTGGCCAATCCTGCGGCCTCGGAGGCCGCTGTGCTGCGAGCCGCCGAGCAGGCCATGGTGCTGGATGAAATTTTGGCCATGCCCAATGGATTGCAGACCCGCATCGGTGATCATAACGTCAACCAGTTGTCCGTCTCTTTCCAAAAACGCCTCTGTTTGGCCCGTGTCTTTCTGCGCAACTCCCAGATCGTTCTGCTGGATGAACCGGAGTACGGCTTGTCGGAACCCCTGCAAGCCCAATTGTTGACCAGACTGGGGGGTATGAGAGGGGAGCATACCCTCTTTATTGCCACGCACCTGCCAAGTTTTTTCAGTATTGCGGACAAGGCGTTATGGCTGGAAAACGGTCGGGTGCGTGCCTGGGGCCCGGCGGATGCGGTCGCCCGGCTTTACAGCAAAAGATAAAGGAGCATCACGATCATGTTTGATGCATTGCAGTCACGACATCTGTCCAAATCTGTGTTGCTTGAAGAGACGGGCAATCCGGTGCTGGTGCGTGCCGTTATCGGCTTTTCGGCAGTAATATTGCTTTGTTTTCTTTTATGGTCCGCTTTGACCTGGATAGACGAAGTCTCCACAGCCAGTGGGGAGATCATACCCACGGGGATGATCAAACAGGTACAACACCAGGAGGGGGGGACAGTTGCTGATATTCTGGTCAAGGAGGGAGAGCGCGTTACCGAAAACCAGCCTTTGATTCTGCTGGATTCCTACATGCCGCGTTCAGAACTGCGCGATGCCTATGCGCAGCGTGCCTTGTACACAGCCCAGCGGCGGCGGCTGCAGGCATTGCTGGAGGGCAGGGAGCCCACCTTTGACGCCACCCTTTTGAAACCGGCCTTTATTGCCGATGAGATGCGGCTGTTCCGGGAGATGGTTGCCAACCGGGAGCGGGAAGAGGCCATTGTTCAACAGCAACTGGAAAAACTGAAATCGGCACTGGCTGAACTCGAACAGCGGGAATCGACACTGAATGCTCAAAGCAAACTGATCGAAGAGGAGCTGCACATGCGCTCCACACTGCACAGCGGGGGAGACGGTTCCAAATTGGCTGTGCTGTTGGTGCAAAGACAGGCGAATGATAATCAAGGTGAACGGGCAACCATCCAGGAAAAAAAGGCACAGATCCGTCATGACATTGATGAGGCCGGATTCCGTTTGGCAAAGGTGGGTGGTGATGCGCGGGAAAAGGCCATGCTGGAGTTGGAGCGGGTGGAAAATGACGACAAGAAGACGATGGAGTTGATCAATCGCCTGGAGGAGCGCATTCGCCTGTTGGAAATTCGCGCCCCTATCACGGGGTTTGTCAACAACCTGAAAGCCCATACCATTGGCGGTGTCATTACCCGTAGCGATGTGTTGATGGAGATTGTCCCGGAGGGGTGGGAGCTGATTGCCGAGGTAAAAATCACTCCGAAAGATGTCGGCCATGTTCAACCCGGACAGTCGGTCAACATTAAATTTACCGCCTATGATTTTGCCCGGTACGGAGCCATTCCTGGCAAGTTGGAATCCGTTTCGGCATCCACGTTTTTGGACAAGGGTGGTGCCCCCTACTACAAGGGGTTTGTCCGCCTGGACCGCTCCCATGTCGGCGTCACCCCCAACCGCAATGGGCTTGCCTTTGGTCCCATCATCATCGGCATGACCCTGCAGGCTGACATCATTACCGGCAGAAAAACGGTGTTGGAATATCTGCTCAAACCCATTTATGTATCGACCAGTCAGGCCATGCGGGAACGTTGAGAGATGTCGGGCCAAATGTAGACCCGGTCATTGCGGGAGGAGCAACTCCTCCAGCGTCAACCGGCCGACGACCAACAGCATCTGGAATCGCGCCAACTCCAGGCTGTAGCGATTTTTGGCCAGGTTTGTCTGATTGGAAAACAGTTCGCGCTCGGAATCCAGCAGGTCCAGAGAGGTTCGGGTTCCCACCCGGAACTCTCGCTCCACCCCATCTCTGGCCATTTTGGCGGCCGCCACAATGCTGTTGAAGGAGGTGGTCAGTGCCTGACTGCTCTGAAGATCCAGGTAGGCCTTTTCTATCTCACGATAGGCTTGGCGACGCAACCGGTCCAACTCTGCCCATTGGGCATCCCGCCTGGCCTGGGCCTCTGCGGTTTTGGAAAGGGTCATGCCTCCGGAGTAGAGCGGCAGATCCATTCGCATCCCCAGGGTGTAGCTGTCTGCCTCTTCCTCAGTGGTTGAGACAACAGTGGTGCCCCCCTTCTGCCAGACGTGGCTGGCACCGGAGGAGAGCGACAGAGTCGGCCAGTGCCCGGCCTGTTCCTGTTTGATGGCTGATTCAGCCACAGACAATCGTTTGCTGGTCGCACGCATGTCGGGCCGTTGCTCCAGTTGTACCAGCCAGCTTTCCAGGGATCCCTCCCCGGGTGAATGGCGGAATCTTGGCAGTGAAAGGCTCTCCCCAGCCGGTTTGCCCACGACCTCAAAAAATTGTGCCCTGGCGACAGCCAGGTCGTTATTCGCGCGGGTATGGTCCGCGTGTGCGGTGGCCAGCCGGGCCTCGGCCTGGCTGATATTGGTGCGGGTCAGTTCACCCACCCTGTGACGGGTTTGGGTAGAGGTCAGGTGCTGCTGCATCACCCGCTGGTTGTTTTCGGCCAGACGGACAATTTCCTTTGCCTGTAGGAGATCCACGGTCGCCTTCGCCACTTTAAAAAAAACCGTTTGCATCACACCGTCCAGATCGTCTGCGGCGGCACCAATCCAGGGTACTGTCTGATCCAAGGCGATCAAGACTGGTCGATTGTACAACATTTGCGACAGTGTTGCCCCCACCACGACAGACTGCCCCGAAGTGCCTCCGCCCCGCCAGCTGCTGTGGCTGCTGTTGGGCGTAACATTCACAGCCAGATTGGGCATGAGCTCGGCTCGACTTTGTGGCAGACGCTCCTGGGCGGCAACCAGCTTTGCCTGGGCTGCCTTGATCTCGGGATTGTGGTCCAGAGCATGGGTAAGTGCCTGGATGAAGGAATCCGAGCCACCGGCTGCGGAACTGACAGGCAACAAGCAAACCGCCAATATGATGAAAGCATTTGATGTGATTGAGTTTTTCTTTAATATGCCTTCCATGCCAACACCTTCATTGCCGATTGTTTTTTGGCGACAGCTGTTATCGGATTGATCCTTGGTCGATCAAGCATAAAACAAGCCAAATTATGCACTTCCTATCAAGCATGAAATCCTGCGCCAGCGTCTTTTTTGTCGGCAAGAGGGGGATCAGCTCTCAATTCGTTTTACTCTTCAATCCCATATGGAGTTGGTATATACTCGGGCACTTCGCGTTGTGTTGTCCTTCCGCAACAGGTGGGGGAGGGGTCGGGAGGGGTGTTTTTTTAGGGATGTTCACGTCAGGGAGTGCGTCATGAAGGTACAAAAGGTATGGGTGCGCCATGCCCACTTGTCGCCGGCGTTGCCAACGGAGGCTGATGGCAGTCTGGCAAAAGAGCAACGTTTGTTGCGGCAGGAAATTCTTGAGCTGTTGCTGCGCAAACGGTTTGTCCACTTTGTGCAACATCCCAACCTTGTTTTCGACAACAAATTGAATGCCATCTGGTGGTTGCAGGGCATTCCCGTGGCTTCAGGACAGATATACCAGCAGCTTTCCCGCCTTGCCGTTCATACCTTCAACCATTGGGAGTTGCCCACGACCGAGGAGCTGCTCTCCATCCGGCAGGAGCCGCTGGTTGCGCGCAATCCGCTGTTTCAGAACAGGCCACTCTATGCGACCTCCGTCGATCATACCCAACTCAACGAACAGATTGTTTCGGTGGGCGAACGGCCATTTCATGCCGGGATGGCTGCCGATGAGTCGCCGATAGAGGGGATGGTGATTCCCATTCACCGCATCTCCCAGCGCAGCATTTTTGAGTTTATTGTCGCCCATGTGTTGTTTCCGGCTGGAATCGCCGGGGTGCAGAACAAGCTGAGCGCACTCTACAAACTGACCTTGGCCTTGCACAAGCAACGCCCGGGTGCGGCGGCTGCTCCGTCTCTCCCTTCGGTGCAACAATATCTCCTGGAGGGGGATTATGTGCGTGCCCGATTGCCCGTGTTGGAGGAGAGTTATCTGCACGATACCCAGAAGGGGTTGTGGGAGCTGTACCAGCCCAAGCCCCCGTTGGGGAAAGACTGGCTGATGATTCCATTGCCGGAGGCGTGGGAGGCGCGCAACCCGGAGCGGGATGTGCGCAAGGGGGCGGTAGCCATTGATTTTGGTACCAGTTCCACCGTGGTGGCCTGCCGGGAGCAGGGCAAAACCACCCTGCTGCGGGTTGGCATCACCGATTTTTTCTGCAAGCCCAAGGCGGAGGATTATCAAAATCCCACCATCATGGAGTGGATCCATCTGCCCAATATTCTGGATGCCTGGAATGCCGAGGCCTATCGGCCCATGGTGCGCTGGGATGATTTCCATTTTTCCCATGCGGCACTGGCCAGCTATCGGCAAAATGAGGCGGATCAGCGTATTGTTGCCAGTATCCTGACCGCCATCAAGCAGATACCGTTGCTGAACGATGGCCGGGACTATTCACTGCGCATCACCGACCAGAAGTCGGGTGCCGACATTGAATTGGGTACGGTCATGCCGCAGATGCCGGTCCATGGTCAGCGCATCTCCGTTTCTGTCAACGATCCCCTCGATCCCATTGAGTTGTACGCCTACTATCTGGGATTGTTCATCAACAGCCGTTCCAACGGGCTGTTTTTGGAATATTACATGACCTTTCCGGTCACCTATCCGAAAAAGGTCAAGCGGCGCATTCTGGCCTCTTTTGCCCGAGGTCTCATGCGCAGTCTGCCGCAGGCGTTGATGGATTCGCCCCACATTCAGCGTTTTCTGGTCCGGGAAGAGGCCTCCGAGCCGACGGCCTATGCGGCGTGTGCGTTGGGGGAGCTGAAGATCCAGCCAACGGAAGCGGGAACGGCCTTTGCTGTCTTCGATTTTGGGGGCGGCAGTACCGATTTTGACTTTGGCCTCTATCGATTGCCCACCGCCACCGAGGAGGAGCAGGGGTATGAGCATGTCATTGAGCATTTTGGTGCCAGCGGTGACATCTATCTGGGGGGAGAAAATCTGGTACATCACATGGCCTTTCTGACCTTTGTCCATAATCTGGATATGTGCCGGGAGTTGCGGGTTTCCTTTACCGCCCCGCCCGAGGCGGAGCTGTTTGCCGGCCATGAAATGTTTATCGATCGCTCCCATACGGCCCAGGCCAATACCATCCTTCTGATGGCCAAGGTGCGTCATTTGTGGGAAAAATTTCAATGGTCATCCCCCAATGGGGCGGCTCACCCGCAACCTGCCTCGGGTCGGCGACAGACCGACATCATCGGCGATATTTTGCATCAGTCCATTCTGGACGCAGACTTTACCCTGGATCCCTCCCTGTCGGGATTTCCCGAGGCAGACAACAGGCTTGCCATCGAGATGGAGTTGTTGAATCGGCAACGGGAAAAGGTATCGGCCACGCTGGTTGTGGATCGCAACGCCATCAACCGATTTTTGGTCAAACGGGTGGGCCGGGGCATTTATCAATTTTTTGTCGCCATGCACCAGGCCTTTACCCGTCGGGGGGCGTTGCCCCAGGAGGTTCACATCCTGCAGGCGGGCAACGCCAGTCAAGCTTCGCTGGTACAGGCCATTTTTGCCATGTTGCTGCAGCAAAACATGTATCGCTGGCGGGCTCCAGAGGGGGAAGGGAACGACAATCCGGTCATGATTGCCATTCGCAAGACGCTGCCCATTCTGGACCCGTTGGCCGGTGTTCGCTTTATGGTGCATCGTCCGCCGGTGGGTGATCCCAACGATTTGTATCGTCCTACTGCCAAAACCGGGGTTGCCATTGGCCTGCTTAAACTGATTCCCGGTGAGAGTCTGCTCGCCTTGCATACGGCCAGCAAGCGTCGCCAAACACCCGACAAAGCGATCAGGGGGGTGGTGGCGGAGACCATTCAGGATGCGCCGTTCCACTACTATGTCGGTCGTTTGAAGAGGGGTCGTTTTCAGCCGGTGCTGATGCAAAACGATCCTTATGGGGAGTGGCGGGAGTTGGGGTCGCCTACCCGGAGGGCCTTCACCCTGGTCTATTCCAGCTCGCCCCGGTCGGTTTTTGGCGAGTTGGAGCGGGGGGTATCGGAGTTGAGAGAGAAAACGGTGACCTTCAAGAGTGGGACAGAAAAAAAGCGGTTGTTTGTGCAGGCAGTGGCACCCGCAACGGTTGTAATCTGCCTGGCGGATTCTGTCGAGCAGGTGACGAAGCACTCTGTGGAGAGCTTGGTTCACATGGTGTTGGAGTTGACCTGAGCTTTTAAATGCTTGCAGGGGCCTGGATATAACGGCACTCCGGGAAACGGTTGCAGGCGATGAAGCGGCTGCCTGCGTACCTGCCCTGACGGGCCGTACGTTCCACCAGCCTGCCACTCCTGCACTGTGGACAGATCTGACTGGAGCCGCTGCCCCCCTGCAGCTCAACCCCACGGTTGACCTGCGCCACGCCCGCATGATCCCTGGCCTTGACATTGCTGATCAACTTGGAGACCCAGGTCACCGATTTTTGCTGAAACTCCGCCAACGATCCGCCCCCCTGGGCAATGTCTTCCAGAGCCTGTTCCCAAACCGCCGTCGTGGCCGGATCGGTGACACTGTGCGGCAGCATATCCACCAACATGCGGCCAGCCGGAGAGCTGACCAGATTTTTTTTTCCCTCCATGCCCAACAATTTTCGCTTCAGTAAATTTTCGATAATCGCCGCACGGGTGGCCTCGGTGCCGATGCCGGAGGTCTCGCGCAGGATCTGCTTGAGACGGGGGTTGTCCACCATTTTCCCCACCCCCTTCATGGCCTGAATCAGCGTGCCTTCCGTGTAGCGATTGGGGGGCTTGCTCTTTTTTTCCTCCACCTTGGCCTGCTTGACCTGTGCAGGATCACCAGTACGGACAGCCGGCAAACGCTGCTCCGTCTCCTCCTCGTCACCCGCCTTGTGCCCCCCTGTCGTGTCACCCCGCAAAACCTGCTTCCAGCCGGGAAGCCGCTCAACCCGGCCAACAGCGCGAAACAGCTCCTGACAGACCCGGGCTTCGATCACGGTCTTGTCATACTCGAATGGCGGAAAAAACTGCGCCAGATAGTGGCGTCGGATGGTGTCGCAGAGACGCGACTCGTCCGGTGACAGGGAGGTCAATGGCACCGGGAGGCGGGTGGGCACGATGGCATGATGCGCGGTGATTTTCCGATCATCCCAAGCCCGGGAGCGCGTGGCGGGATCGGCAACCGGAATCAATCGTGCCAGAGCGGGATCTGCACGGGCCAAAGCCTGCAAGATCTCCCCGGCCTCCCGCTGCTGACTGAGCGGCAAATAGCGGCAGTCGGTACGGGGATAGCTGATCGCCTTGTGGGTCTCGTACAACGCCTGGGCGGTGTCCAGAGTTTTTTTGGCACTCATGCCCCAGCGGCGGGAGGCCTCCTGCTGCAGCGTGGAGAGATCCAACGGCAGCGGGGGGGGCTCCTGAATGCGTCGGGTCTCCGCTTTGTCGATCAGGCCGTTCTGACCTTGGACCAGACGAAAAACCGCATCCACCTGCTCCCGGTTGCAACAGCGACCTTCCGCATCAGCCACCGCTTCGCCGGGAACCCATTTGGCGTCAAATTGCCCTTTTTCCACCTGGAGCAGGAGCAGGAGATCAAAATAGGTGACCGGACTAAAATTTTCGATGATACGATCACGCTCCACCACCAGTTTGAGGGTGGGGGTTTGAACCCGTCCCACACTCAGCACCCCCTCATAGCCACTTTTGCGCCCCAGGAGGGTATAGGCGCGCGAAAGGTTCATACCAACCAACCAATCCGCCCGGGCACGGCCCAACCCGGCCTGGTACAAAGGCTCGGTTTTTTCCCCTGGCAGCATGGCCTTCAACGCCTTGCGAATACTGGCATCGTCCAGCGCAGAGAGCCATAACCGGGCAATCGGACCGCGATAACCGCATTGCACCAGCACCTCGCGACCGATGGTCTCTCCCTCCCGATCGGCATCCGTTGCCAACACGACCTGGCTGGTTTGTCGCAACAGGGTCTGGATCACCCTGAGCTGTTTACTCCCACCAGGACGGACTGCCAATTTCCATTGATCCGGGATCAGGGGAAGCGTCTCCAGACGCCACAGTTTCCACTCCGGTTTATAGTCGTCTGGTGCAACCATCTCCAACAGATGGCCAATGCACCAAGTGACGCGCACCCCCTGACCTTCGAGAAATCCCTCCCGCCTGGTCGTGGCCCCCAGAATCCGGCCAATATCCCGTGCCTGGGACGGCTTTTCACAAAGATATAAGATCACGGCGGATTAACCCATATTTTTCCGAATGGCAGCATGTCGAGCAACTCTCCCGTTGTGTATCGTAAACGCCGCAGATAAAATCTTTTGTTGCAGCGATTGCAAAAAATTAATATTGCAATGTAAGCAAAAATGGCAAATAATCCCCACAGGAGATGGATGCCACCATTCCGGCATTATTGCTGAACCTCTGCGAGGCGTCACAGGATCTCTCATGACCCACGATTTTTTCTACTCCTCCCCCTTGAGTCGGCGCGCCGTTCTGCGCCGAGGGGCTGCGCTGGCGGCGGGAGCGGCTGTTTGCCGTGCACCCTTTATCCATGCCGAAGGAAAACCGACCCTGCGGGTCCTGGGTACCCATGTTACCCTGCGCGAGGATATTCGCCGCCAGGCGGAGCAGGATTTGGGGTTGCACATCGTTTTTGAACCGGGGGGTGACGCCCGTGTGCTGCAAAAGGCCTCTTCCCGCCCGGCCAGTTTTGACATCTATGAACAATGGACCAACAGCATTCACATCCTTTGGCGCGCCAATGCCATCCAGCCGATCGATCTCTCCCGCATCACCCTCTGGAATGAGGTCAACGACCTGACCAAAACGGGTCGATTGGTGGCCGGTGCCAACCTGGGTCTGGGCGATGCACCCTACCGATTGCTCTATGTGCAGCCTGAAGGCAGCCTGGGCTCCGGCCCCAGCGGCCACATCAGCTTTTTACCCTATGTGCACAATGTCGACTCTTTCGGCTATGATACCCGTATTGTCCCCCGTGGTGAACCCTATGTCACGGAAAGCTGGAGTTGGTTGTTCGATGAACGCTGGCATGGTCGCGTGGCACTGATCAATGATCCGACCATTGGCATTTTTGATGTGGCCCTGGCGGCCCAGGCCTCGGGACGGATGCATTTCCGGGATATGGGTAATATCACCAAGGCAGAGTTGGACCAGTTGTTTGCCATCCTGATAGAGATCAAACAAAAAGGACATTTCAGCGGTTTTTGGAGTTCGGTGCCGGAATCGGTGGACTTTGTGGCCAGTGGCCGTGCGGCCATAGCCAGCATGTTTTCACCGGGTGCGACCGCTCTGAATGAGCGTGGCATTCCGGTGGTCTATGCAGCTCCCAAAGAGGGCTACCGGGCCTGGCATGGAGTCATGTGCCTGTCGTCCCAGACGACGGGACGGGTGCGGGATGCGGCCTACGAGTTTATGAACTGGTGGTTGTCGGGTTGGCCAGGGGCTTACGTGGCGCGGCAGGGGTATTACATCTCCATCCCGGAACGTGCCCGCCCCCACCTGACCCCGGCGGAGTGGGACTATTGGTATGAGGGCAAGCCTGCCGCCATTGATTTGCTGGGGCCGGAGGGAAAGGTGGCTGTCAAGGCCGGGGAGGTGCGCAATGGGGGATCCTACTGGGAACGTTTCAGTCGCGTGGCGGTTTGGAATACGGTGATGGATACCTACGAATACAGCCTGCCGCGCTGGAATGAACTATTGCTTTCGTGAGGCATCATGATCTTATCCGAGTTTTTCAGTATCGGTGGTCGCGTTGCGATGGGGTTTGTCCTGGTGCTGCTCATCCTGGTGGTACAGGGGATGGCCTCCATGACGGCCATGAACGTCTCTGCGGACCATTTTGCCGCTTTCCAGCGCGCCAGTGCCACCACCAGCCTGATTCATGCCATGGAAAGCAATGTGGTTGAGCTGCAACGCAGTGTGCTGGCCTATACCTTTTCCGGCTATGAAGGGGTACTCTCCCGCATCCAGCGGGTACAGGAGAGATTGAATCGACAACTGGAGCAACTCCGACCTGAACTCCAGGATCAGCGGCGTCTGGATCTGTTGAAACGCATGGAGGGCCATGTTCGCTCCCACAGCGAAAATTTTTTGGCCGCGATTGAAGAGCATCGCCTGCGCGACCGTTTGGCCGAGCAGGAGGTGGACAGGCCGGCCCGGGAGGCCAGCGAGCTGTTGACCCGGTTATTGGGTCAGGCTGTGGGGCGTGAACAGTACCATTTATCCGCCCATTTGGGGATGGCCCAGCAATATCTGTTGCTCTCCCATCGGGATGCGCTGGCCTTTCAGAGCATGCCGGATTCGGTTCTGGAGCATCGCGTCGAACGCCAGATGCGCCAATTCAAAGAGTCCTGGCAGCAACTGTCCGACCAGTTCAGGAATGAGACGGGGGTGGAGTCGATAGATGCGGTACGTATACGGGCGACCCGCTTCGAGGAGGGGTTTGTCAGTCTGGTGCGGGCCACCCGTGCCTATCTGTATATGGTCTATGTGGTGATGGCCGGGGAGGAGGTGGAGATAGCCCGTTTGACGGCGGAACTCAAAGAGGCCACCCTGGAGGTTCAGGCCAGCCTGGACCGGCGCATGAATGAAACCATTGCTACCGCCCGGCGCGATGCCACGGTTTTTACCCTGACGGCCATTTTGTTGGGGGGGCTGTTGGCGTGGCGCATCTCATTGGGCATCTCTCGTCCGGTGGTGGCCATGACCCGTGCTTTGAGTGCCCTGGCCCAGGGAGAGATGAACACGGAGATTCCCGGTCGGGGCCGTTTGGATGAGATCGGCTCCATGGCAAAGGCGGCAGATGTTTTCAAGCAAAAGGCCGATGCGTTGGCCAATGCCAGCCGCTACAAATCCGAATTTCTGGCCAACATGTCGCATGAACTGCGCACCCCACTGAACAGTTTATTGATTCTTTCCAATCTGTTGGCTGCAAACAATACGGGAAACCTGACCGATGACCAGGTGGAGTCGGCGCATATCATTCACGAAAGCGGGTCGGATCTGCTCTCCATGATCAATGACATCCTGGATCTTTCCAAAGTGGAGGCCGGCCGCATGGATGTGCTGGCAGAATCGATGGATGTGGACCGTTTTCTGACCGGATTGCATCGCCAGTTCCAGCATATGGCGGCCGCACGGGGTTTGCAACTGCGGGTCAAAATGGAGCCCCAGGCACCATCCAGTCTGGTGACCGATTGGGCCAAAGTGGAACAGATCATGCGCAATCTGTTGTCCAATGCCTTCAAGTTTACCGCAACAGGAGAGGTGATCGTCCAGGTCGGGCGGCCGCGACGCCATATGGTGTTTGGCAACCGTTCATTGCTGGAGCAGGCCGTGGTGGCCATAGGGGTGACAGATACGGGCTGTGGTATTCCAGAGGACAAACAGGAATTGATCTTTGAGGCCTTTCAGCAGATGGATGGCACCACGAGTCGCCAATATGGGGGTACTGGGTTGGGACTCTCCATCTCCCGCAAATTTGCCCAACTGCTGGGTGGGGAGTTGCAGGTGGAGAGTGAGGTCGGTCGGGGCAGTACCTTTACCTTGTACCTGCCGGAACAGTTCCCGTGGAGTGACAAGGTGAGCGGCACTGCCGCTCTGGCGGCTGCGCAAACGGTCGGGGAGGGGGGTGGTATCGATTTCACTGCCCCTGCGGTCACTGTGCTGGCGGTGGATGATGACAAACGCAACGGTCAGGCCATCAGCAAGCTGCTGCAAGGACGGGTGCGCCAGGTATGGATCGCGGATAATGGTACCGAGGCCCTGCGCCTGCTGGAGGAGTGTCCGGAGATTGATCTGGTGCTGATGGACATCATGATGCCGGTCATGGATGGCTATCAGGCCATCCAGATGATCCGGCAGCAAAAACGTTTTCTGCACCTGCCCATCATCGCCCTGACCGCCAAGGCGATGCCTGGTGACCGCAAGCACTGTCTGGATGTCGGGGCCAACGCCTACCTCTCCAAACCCGTGCGCAGTGAGCAGCTGTTTGCCATAATGCAGGAGTTGCTTGTCGGCGCAGCGACCGCAGGGGACAGCCCGTTGTGCGAGGGTGCGCCTCCAACGCATGCCGCTGACGCGGCAGTGCCGACGGAGCCCCTGGAGGTATCGGTCCCGCTCACAGAGGGAGGCTCCTTGACCATTCTGGTGGTGGATGACGACATGCGCACGGTCTATTCTGTTGCCAAGGAGCTGCAATCGCGGGTGGCAACGGTCCTGCTGGCGGCCGATGGGGTGAAAGCTCTCAAGGAGTTGGAGTCGCATCCAGAGGTGGATGCCATTTTGATGGATATTCGGATGCCCAACCTGGATGGATATGAGACGATGCGCAGGATTCGGGCAGACGAACGGTTTCGTCATGTTGCCCTGGTGGCCATGACGGCCCTTGCCATGCCGGAAGATGTGGAAAAGTGTTTGGAGGCCGGGGCCGATGGCTACCTGGCCAAACCGGTGTCGATGGAGAGTATTTATGCCAAGTTGGAGGCGGTGTTGGCGAGTCGGGCCGACAGAAATCGCGAGGAACCCAGTGCATGAGTGACGCTTTGGCCAACATTCTGGTGGTGGATGATCACGCGGCCAACCGGTTGGCTCTGCGAAAGCAGCTGCGTGTGATGCCGGTGCAGGTGATTGAGGCCGCTTCGGGTTCCCAGGCGTTGGAGCTGTTGCAGGATCATGATTTTGCCATGATCCTGCTGGATGTGGATATGCCGGAAATGGATGGTTTTGAAGTGGCAGCGGCGGTCTGTCAACTCAAGCAGACCGCCCATATTCCCATCATTCTGCTCACGGCGGCCTTCAAGGACCATCGCCACCGGCTGCGGGGCTACGCCTGTGGAGCGGTGGATTATCTGGAAAAACCGTTTGCTGAGGAGATACTGCTGTCCAAAGTGCGCATTTTTCTGGATCTCTACCAGCTACGGCAGGCACAGACGGCCACCCTCTCCTCCCTGCGGCAAAGCGAGGCCAAATACCGTGCCATGGTGGACCATGTGGGTGTGGGTATCGTGCGGGTGGATATGCAGGGTACGATATTGGAGGTCAATGCCGCTTTCGCCAGCCTGTTGGGTTATCGTGCCCAGGAGTTGACGGGTTGCACGGTTTCTCAGCTTACCCATCCCGACGATCTGCCGCGCAGTGCAGAGCTGTTGCAGGCGATGTTTGCCGGGCGAATGCCGGCTTTTCATCTGGAGAAGCGGTATCTTGCCAAAAATGGAACCAGCGTCTGGGGCAGTGTGACGGTCACGTTGATTGCGGGCACCGCCTCTGAGCCCCCATTTTGTCTGGCCTCGGTGGAAAATATTACCCAACGCAAGCAGCAGGAGTTGCAACTGCGTCAACTCTCCCAGGCGGTGGAACAGAGCCCGGTTTCCGTTGTGATCACCGATTTACAGGGGAACATTCAATATGTCAATCCCCGTTTTTGTCAGGTGACCGGTTATAGCCGGCAGGAGGCGATTGGTCAGAATCCCCGGATCCTCAAATCGGGTGCCACTTCACCGGAGGCCTACCAGCAGCTCTGGCAGCAGATCACCGCCGGCAAAGAGTGGCGCGGCGAGTTTGCCAACAAGCGAAAAAATGGTGAGTTGTACTGGGAAAATGCCGCCATCTCCCCCATCCTGGATGCGGCCGGCAATATCAGCCATTTTTTGGGGGTGAAAGAGGATGTTACCGATCGCAAGCTGGCCGAGAAGGCGTTGCACCAGAGCGAACTGCGTTTTCGCATGCTGGCCGAACAGGCGCAGGATCTGATCTATCGCTATCGTTTTGAACCCCCTGGCTACGAGTATGTCAGCCCCTCGGCGACCACGCTGACCGGCTACACCCCGGCAGAACACTATGCCGATCCCCAACTGGGCATCAAGCTGGTTCATCCGGACGATCTTCCGCTGCTGGACCGGATTGAGGAGAGTTTTTTCCAGCCACTGGTGTTGCGTTGGCTGCGCAAAGATCAAACCCTCCTTTGGACGGAACAGCGCAACACCCCAAGCTTTGACGACCAGGGACGTTTGATCGCCATTGACGGCATTGTTCGGGATATTACCCGACGCAAGCAGGTGGAAGAGGGGTTGGAGGTTGCCCATCGGGCGTTGCAAGCCAGTGAGGAGCGGTTGCGGTCGGTGCTGGACAACTCCCCGGCTGTGGTGTACGCCAAGGATTTGCAGGGGCGATATTTGTTTGTCAATCGGCGGTATGAAGAGCTGTTTCATGTTTCCAACAGCGATATGGCTGGCAAGAGCGATGATGATATTTTTTCCTCGACAGTGGCCGCTACGCTGCAGGCCAACGATCACCTGGCTTTGACCAGCCCGACCCCCATTCAGATCGATGAAATTGTCCCCCATCGGGACGGGCTGCATACCTATATTTCCGTCAAGTTTCCGCTGCGGGATGCCAACGGTCAGCCTTACGCCGTCTGCGGCATCTCCACAGACATTACCGAGCGCAAGCGCAATGAAATCGAGTTGCTGGCGGCAAAGACGGCGGCGGAGTCGGCTTGTCAATACGCCAGAAGCCTGATTGAAGCGAGCCTGGACCCTTTGGTGACGATCAGCGCAGAGGGTAAAATTACCGACGTCAATACGGCCGCCGAGCGGATAACCGGTCTGAACCGGGATCATTTGATTGGCAGTGACTTTGCGGGTTGTTTTACCGAGCCGGATCAGGCTCGCGCGGGCTATCAACAGGTATTTGCCCAAGGCTTCGTGACGGATTATCCCTTGGCCGTGCGCCATCTCTCCGGCAAAGTGACCGATGTGCTTGCCAATGCCACTATATACCGCGACAGTCAGGGTAACATATTGGGAGTTTTTGCCGCTGCACGGGATATTACGGAGCGCAAGCGGGCGGAGGCCGAGCGGGCCGAGATGGCGAAAGAGTTGCGACAGCTTGAATGGTTGCTCAGACCAAAGACATTTTCCCAGGGCAATTTCCAGCCTGCTTACGGTGACATCACGCGGTTGAACACAAACCGTACCATCCTCTCTGCCCTGGGCCCGGAAACGCTGACCAATATTGTCAGTGAATTCATGGGTATGTTGGAGACCTCCTCCGCGGTTTACGAGATCAATGGCGACTATGCCGCCGGTATTTTTTCGGCGGCATGGTGCCAGTTGATGGATGGGGCCTCCTACAAGCTGTGTGCGAGCGGGGATACCCGTCAGGCATTGGCGGGTGGCCAGTGGCTCTGTCATGAGTCCTGCTGGACCGAGGCCACCAGGCCGGCGATTGAGAGCGGGTTGCCGAATGATATTGAGTGCAAAGGGGGCATTCGTCTCTATGCGGTGCCCATTCGCGTGGGTGACCGGGTGATCGGCGGCATCAATTTTGGCTATGGTTCCCCCCCGACCAACCCGGAAAAACTGACCGAGCTGGCGGAACGGTTTCAGGTGGATGTCGAGGAGCTGGACGGGTGTGCCCGTCTCTATCAGCCCAGGCCGCAATTTGTGATTGACCTTGCCAAACATCGGTTGGCGGAGGCGGCGGAGTTGATTGGCCTGCTGGTGGCGCGCAAGCAGGAGGAAGAGGTACTGAAGGAGAGCGAAACCCGTCTGCGGGAAATTGCTGCCACCTTGGCCGAGGGTCTGTTTGTGATTGACAGGGAAGAGCGGGTTACCTTTGTCAACCCCACGGCTCAGACCCTGTTGGGGTGGACAGAGTCGGAGATGATGGGCAGGGCTGTTCATTCACTGCTGCATTCCATGGATAACATCTGTCCGATCGCCCACTGTCCCATCCGGGAGGTGGTGGCGAAGGGGCAGGTGGTCAATCGGGAAGAGATGCGGTTTCAGCGTCGGGATGGCACTCTCCTGCCCGTCAGCGTTGTGGCTTCGCCCATCATTCGCTTCGGTGAAGTGCGGGGTGTGGTGGTGGCCTTTCGGGATATTACCGAACGCTTGCGGATCGAGGAGTATTTGCGGCAAGCCAAGGAGCAGGCCGAGCAGGCTGCCCAGGCCAAAGGCGAGTTTCTGGCTGCCATGAGCCACGAAATTCGTACCCCCATGAACGTGGTGCTGGGCATGTCGGAACTGTTGCTGGAAGGTGACCTCAGTGCCCAGCAACGCCGATTTGCCCAGATCATGCACCATTCGGGCAAGGCACTGCTGGGGGTGATCAACGATGTGCTGGATTTTTCCCGCATCGAAGCGGGACATGTCGCCCTGGTTGAGCTGCCCTTTTCTCCACGGCAGATGGTGGAAGAGACGGCCCGTCTGATGCAGATTGCTGCCGAGGAGAAGGGGTTGCTGCTGGAGACAGCGTTGGCTGATGGCATACCGGAGGCTGTGTTGGGTGATGACGGTCGGATACGGCAGGTGTTGATCAACCTGCTGGGCAACGCCATCAAATTTACCCATCAGGGACGGGTAACGGTCGGCTTGGCCCTCTCTTCCAGCGAGCCGGGATTTCTGCTGTTTCAGGTGGCGGACACCGGTATCGGGATTGCGCCGGAACAGATAGGCCAGGTTTTTGAGCGGTTTATCCAGGCTGATGCGGGCATTACCCGGCAATACGGCGGTACGGGTTTGGGGTTGACCATCTCCCGGCGGTTGGTGGAGTTGATGGGGGGGCGCATATGGGTGGAGAGCCAGGAGGGGCAGGGGAGTCAATTTTATTTTACGCTGCCCCTGCGGGTTGTGACACTTCCAACCGCTCCTGTCCCTGAAATATCCGCTGTTTCCCACGGTTCAGAGGCCCTTCGTATCCTGTTGGCAGAGGATGTCGAGGAAAATCAGGTGCTGTTTGAAGCCTATCTCATGCAGACCGGCCACCAACTGGTCATGGTGAGCAATGGGTTGGAGGCGGTCGAGCGGGTGCAAAGGGAGCGGTTTGATCTGGTGATCATGGATGTGCAGATGCCTGTCATGGATGGTTATACCGCCACCCGTCAAATTCGCCAGTGGGAACAGCAGACAGCGCGTATTCCGGTGCCGGTGATTGCCCTGTCAGCCCATGGCCGGGAGGGTGAGACAGAGCGCAGCCGGGAGGCTGGCTGTGATCACTACCTGTCAAAACCGATCAAAAAACAGGATTTGATCCAGTTTATCAGCCTGTTTGCCCGCCAAGAGCCGAGTTTGCGCATCCTGTTGGCGGAGGATGTTGAGGAAAATCGGGTGCTGTTTGAGGCTTATATCAGCCAGACCCCGCATCAGTTGGTGATGGTGGAGGATGGCCTGGAGGCGGTTGAGCGGGTACAAAAGGAGCCGTTTGACGTGGTGGTCATGGACGTTCAGATGCCCAAAATGGATGGTTATACGGCCACCCGGCAAATTCGTCGCTGGGAACAGCAGACGGCACGGAGCCCGGTACCGATTGTTGCCCTTTCAGCCCATGCCATGGAGGGGGAGGGAGAGCGCAGTCGGGAGGCTGGTTGTTCCAGGTATCTGGCCAAGCCGATCAAGAAAAAGGCACTGCTGGAGGTCTTGCAGGAGATCGCCAGCCGTAAGCTGTAGCCGGGGCACAGAGGCTCATGCTTCATCATTGACGCGATTCCGATCTTCTGTTGCTCGCCCAGCCGTGTACCGGGCCAATGCGGCCAACAAGGTCTGTTTTTTGATCGGTTTGCCCAGATAGTCGTCAAAACCGTTGGCACGGCACCGTTCCGCATCACCCGCCATGGTATGAGCAGAGAGGGCAATGATGGTGACCGGTTTGTGCTGGGTCTGCTGTTCCCACTGCCGAATCAAAGCCGTCGCCTGCATCCCATTCAACACAGGCATCTCAATATCCATCAACACCAGGTCAAACACTTCATTTTGCACCCGTTGCACCCCCTCGGACCCGTTACAGGCCATGGCCAACGAGTAGGGGGTGTTGGAGAGATAAATCTCTATCAAGGCACGATTTTCCTCCACATCTTCCACCAGCAATATTTTCAGCGGCGGAGTCTCCTGCTCGATAGTGTGCGCGGGGGGAGGAGACTCCATCGGTTGCTGTGTGCCATCCACTGCCGCACGCAAGGGAAGGGTGAAGTGAAATCGACTGCCCTGACCAAATTCACTTTCAACCCGAATCGTGCCCCCCATTCGGCTCAACAACTGTTTGGTGAGGGGCAGGCCAAGGCCGGTGCCTCCATAACGCCTGGAGATGCCCGCATCGGATTGGCTGAAAAGCTCAAAAATTTTTTCCAAATGTTCCGGTCGAATGCCGATTCCACTATCTGATATTGTACATTGCAGATCCGGCGGCTGGTTGTCATTTTGGCCAATGTCAACCACCACCCAGCCATATTCAGTAAATTTTATCGCATTGCCGACCAGATTGAGCAGACATTGCCGGAATCGCAGGCTGTCTGAAAGGATACGCTCTGGCAGGCGAGGATCCATTCGAAGTTCGAGCGACACCCCCTTTTTGTGGGCCAATACCTGGAGCATATGCACAACCTCCCCGGCCTCCTTTTGCACGGAAACGGCCTCTTCGACGATTTGCAGCTTGTTTGCCTCAACCTTGCTGAGGTCCAATATATCGTTGATCAACTGCAACAAATTGTCCCCGGCATTTTTTAACATGGTCATGTAGTGCCGCTGTTCCTGACTCAGCTCGGTACCGAGTACGACATCACTCATGCCAAGGATAACATTCATCGGGGTGCGTATTTCGTGGCTCATGGCGGAAAGAAAGTCGGTTTTGGCGCGACTGGCCGCTTCTGCCTGCTCCTTGGCACGCAGCAATTCGCTCTGGGCCTCTTTCTGGGAAGTGATGTCGGTGATAAAGCCATGCCACAGGGTGGAGCCATCCGGCTCCCGCTCCGGGATGGAGTCACCAAACAACCAGCGTTCCGTGCCATCGGGGTAGCGTACCCGGAAGGCCTGTTGCCAGGGGCTGAGCTCTCTGGCAGAGCGCAGAATGGAGTCCATGACCGCTGCATAATCGTCCGGGTGGGTGCGTTGCAGGACGGCAGTGGCATCCGCATGCACGTCACTGGGTTCCATCCGGTATATGTGGCGAATGGCCTCGCTGACATAGGGCAGGCAGGAGCTGCCATCGGGATGCAGACGAAACTGGTAAACCAGGCCGGGTACCCGGGAGGCAATTTTGTTCAGCCGCAGATAGGCCTCCTGGGTGTCGATTTCGAGCCGTCTGCTCTCAGCCCGCAGGGCGGTGATCACCAGGCTGACGACCGTATGGGTCAATATGTAGATCCAGAGGATGAGCAGGTTGTTTTTTTCATTCATGCTGAATGGGCCGTGCCCGATGGCGGTACCCCAGGCAGAGAGCACCGCGTCTGCCAGTACCGTCACGGAGGCACCGATGATGCCAAATCGCAAGGCAGCCCACATGACGATCAATACGGGTATATATGCCAACGTAAGATGGTTGGGCGCGAGGAAGATAAACCAGTTCAGACTCAGCAGGAGGATGGAGACCAGCGCAATTTCCACGCGCTGTTCATGGGTAAACTGGCAGGTTCTCGGAGACAGGGCAATCAGCGGGGGGGCTGCCAGCAGAACGCCAATGCAGTCTCCCATCCACCAGGTAAACCAGGCCGATTTCAGATCGGATGCGGGCAGAATATCATTCAGCCAAAGCAGAAACGTCCCGCCACTGGCCGATATGGTCATGCCTGCCATGGCCGTCAAAACCAGCCAGATGACATCAAACTTGTAGTCAAACTCCCAGTGAAAATCGACCCGACGCAACCCGTTTGCTGTCAACAACGGCCCCAGGGTATTGCCCACCGCAATACCGGCTGCCAACAGGAGGGAGGAACCAATGCTCAAATTGGTCAACAGCGCACCGAGATAGACCGCCGGCCAGAGCCCGTTTCCCCAGCGCAGCAGTGCCGCCACGGCAATACCCGTCGGCAACCAGATCAGTGTGATGTGCTGGCCAATGGAGGGGATGGCCAGACCCAGTCGGCCGGAGAGATAGTAGGCCGATGTCACCAGCAAACAGCGGATGATCCATCGAGATGCAGAAAAGGACGACGACATTATGGCCATTCCAGAATGCAGTGATACCCAGAGAGCGATTCTTCTACACTATCGTGGAACCATTTGCCACCAGAATTCACGCTTGCCGCCGTTCTGCTGGCACAGCCCTGCTCAGGCTGTTCCTGCTGGGCGGCTATCGTCCAGAGGAAGGTTTGTGATTTGACTATAAAACCGGTAGCAGTTTTTTCCCTGCCTCTTTGCCATGTACATGGCATGATCCGCCTGTTTTAACAGGGGCTCCATTGCCTCACTGTCCTGTGGAAACAGGGCGATTCCTACACTGCCGGAGATGGTGGCCGTATGACCATGGAGATCGAAAGGTCTGGACAAGGCGGACAAAATTTTACGTGCCACCATCTCGGGGTCCATGGGCAGCGAGAGGCTGGATAAAATCATGGTAAACTCATCACCTCCCATGCGGGCCACCGTGTCGGAGCGGCGTACACACTCCTTCAGGCGATCAGCGACCTGGCGCAGCAGGGCATCCCCCGCAGCATGTCCCAGGCTGTCATTGACCTCCTTGAAGCGGTCCAGGTCTATGAACAGCACAGCCAGATGCTCCTGGTTGCGTCGGGCCAGGGAGAGGGCTCGCTCCAGCCGGTCCATGAACAGGTTACGATTGGGCAGATCGGTCAGAGTGTCAAAGGTGGCCTGGTAACGTATGGTGGCCTCTGCCTTGCGTCGTTCCATGAAAAGCCGGATGCGTTGCCGCAGCACCGCCCAGTGAACCGGTTTGGTGACATAATCATCGGCACCGACCTCAAAAGCCCGATCCACTGATTCATCGTCAGACAAGCCAGTCATCATCAGGATCGGCACCCGGGCACCGCCAGCCAACTTGCGAATGGTGTCACAGGCCGAAAAACCGTCCATGAACGGCATGCTGACATCCAGCAGAATCAGGTCCGGGGATGCCTGGGCGAACAGATCAATCGCTCCCTGCCCATCCTGGGCGACGATGATGTCATACCCCTCTTTTTTCAGAAACCTGGACAGTATTGCCAAGATACACTCATCATCATCGACGACGAGGATGACGGGATTTTTTGGCATCTCAGCCCACTGCATGGTAAACGCCCCCCTGGCTGCCTCTCATAAGCATCCCTTACCCACGCAGAGGCGCACTGGCCGTTTTCTGAAAGAATGGAGGCGGAGGGCCGGATGCCGCACAATATTTTTTTAATTCCCGATGTGCCCAGGCGCCGGCTGCAATCAACTGCCCGACCAAAGGTTCGGCCTCGGCGAGTCTGCCCGTCCGACCAATGGCCTCCAGGTTGGCAGCCACCTGCCCCATCTGGGTGAGGCCAAGCTGTTTGCAAACACTTTTGAAGGAGTGACTCTCCCTGGCCAGCAGTTCCGGGTCATTTGCCTGCAGTGCCAGACTGATTTTTTCCGGACGGGCCAGCATTCCAGCCTGGAAGTGTTGCATAACCGTGGAAAAACTGTCACCCAGCTCTTGCTTCATCTCGGTCAGCATGGCAAAGTCCAGGGTGTTGCCACTGTCTGAATTGCGAGTATCACACTCCTGGAGGGCCATCGGCCCGCTTGGAACCGGCCGCAACGGTCCCGCTCCGGTATCCGGGCTGTTTTGTGCGGGTTGAGTATTGTTCATCTCTATGCCTCTTTTCTGATTGGGCTGTTTGTGGGTTGAAGAGCCCGTGCAACCTTTCTGATCACATCCGCCGTGCGAAAAGGTTTGGCAATGACATCAACCGCTCCGAACCCTCGCGCCATCCTGAGGCTTAATTGTGCATTCATCGCCTTGTACCCACCGGAAATGGCGATAATCTTGCTGTCCGGGTAACGACTCAGGATGGATGTCAGCAGATCCATACCGTCCATCTCCGGCATGAAGATGTCGGTGATGATCAGATCTACAGAATTTTTTTTCAAAATTTGCAATGCTGTCCGGCCATTATCCGCTTCTATGACCGTGTGATTGACACGTCTCAGAACGCCGGACAGTAACGCCCGCATCAGTTCGTCATCATCTACTAGCAGAATATGAGCCATGTTCGTTTACCTCTTGGGAAAGTGAGGCAAAATTGCCCCTATGGTGCCTCCTGGAGAACACTGGCAACGGTATGAATCACCTCATTCATCTTGAAAGGTTTACTGATCAAGCCTATCGCCCCCAATTTTTCCGCCACACCCAACGCCAAACTTTGACTCATGCCTGATCCTCCACCAGACATCGCAATGATTTTGTGGTCCGGACGCTCTTTCAGGAGCAGAGAGAGCAGCTCCAGACCATCCATCATTGGCATGAATATATCGGTGATAAAGAGATCAATATGATGCCGCGCCACCTGTTCCAGGCACTCCAGCCCACTGCCAGCCTCCTGTACCGTGTAGCCAGCACGTTTCAGCAGTTCACTCAGATAGATGCGGGAAAGGTCATCGTCATCAACCACCATGATACAAGCCATTTTTTGCTCCTCCTGACCGACCACTCTGCGCATGCTAAAAGTTTTTTCAGGCAGCTCAAACGCAACCGGACACATCTTTGAGAGGCTGACGTCCACATTATTTTCAATTTATGCTTACATTGCAAGAAAAATTCACTCAAGAGCTGTTTTTTTTCTGAAATTTCTTGCTTTGCATACATAGATCTCTTACTGTATTTCCTGTGTTTGCTTTATTTGCAAGATTGTGCTGCCGGGACAGGGTGGCCGAAAAGTATGCAGAACACTTGGTTACACAGGTGAAACAATCATGAACATGAAGGAACCAGCTGATTTATCTGACATCGTCATCACCACATCCAAGGCGGCTCAGTTGCTGGGCGTCTCCCAGCGAACCGTGCATTATTGGATGGATCGAGGTGCCATAAAATTCTGGAAAACAGCGGGGGGCCATTTCCGCATTCCCATGAGTTCCATCAATCAGATGCTGGCGAGGCGTCAGGAGGAGTTGTCGGAGTCGGATCAGCCTGCCATTACTGTTTTGCTGGTAGAGGATGATGTGGATTTGCAGGAGATCGCCAAAGAGGTCGTGACCAATTGGGGCTGGCCGGTGCGACTTGTGGTGGCAGGCAATGGTTTTGACGGTTTGATACAGATGGGCATGCACAGGCCTGAGGTGATCATCACGGATTTGTTGATGCCTGCCATGGATGGGTTTCAGATGATCAAAAGTCTCAGGGGGGTGCCGGACCTCAGTGCATCGCGCATCGTTGTGGTGACGGGGATGGATGACCAGCAGATCGCAGCCAGCGGCGGTCTGCCGGATGAGGTGGAGCTGCTGCACAAGCCGACCCCTTACGATCGGCTGAAAGAGATTGTACGGGATGTTTTGCGCAACCACAGCCGGGGCAAATATGCCGTGACCCGGGCCAAATCCGTTTAGGAGCATCAGGGTTGTGCTTTTGTTTGCAGCCGTGCTGAAGGGGGTCAAGCCATCGTGGAAGCGAGAAACTGTTCCAGTTCCCGTTGGACGCGCCGGCCCTCCGTCAGAATCTCCTCCAACATGGCCGGGATTTTTTCTGTGGCACCGCCCTGCGCCACATGCCGCTCCAGGTTGGCACAACATCCGGCAAACCGTGCTGCTCCGTAGGTGGCCGAGGTTCCTTTCAGCTTGTGGGAAGCCTGCCGCAATGCCTCCCAGTCCTTTGCCTGCCAGGCAGCGGAGAGCGCGTCCAGTCGGGCCGGAAAATTTTTCAGGAACAACGATACAACCCGCTCAAATCCCGGCCCGGTCTCCTCTCGCAGTTGATCGAGGAGGGGGAGACGGATGGCGTCGGATTCCGTTGGTGTGCCGTCAGGGGTGGGGAGTGTCGTCGTCGGGTTTGCAGCCGAACCTTTGCGGGCAAAATGATCGATGGCCTCCAGCAAACTGGAGCGGCGCAGCGGTTTGCAAAGATGGCGGTCACAACCGGCGGCCAACGTCTCCTCCATCTCCTCCTTCATGGCATTGGCCGTCAGTGCAATGATCGGGGTGCGGCTCATGTTTCTGGCCGCCTCAATGGACCGAATGTGCCGGGTTGCTTCCAAACCGTCCATGCCAGGCATCATCATGTCCATGAACACCAGGTCAAAGGCTTGGGCGTTGAACAGTGCAATGGCCTCTGTGCCGCTGGTCGCTCCCACGATCCGGTGGGGGCTGTTGGCCAGAAAAGCCTCAACCACCAACCGGTTGTCTTCCACGTCATCCACCAATAAAATCCGCAGACTGGCTGCCGGGTCAGCCGACGGCAAAAGCTGATCTGTGCCGGTGACTCCGGCCGGGGCCTGTGCCGCAGGTGCTGCCTCAACCCATGGCAACCGTGCGGTAAAACGGAACACGCTGCCTTGACCCACCCGGCTCTCCACCCAAATCTTGCCCTTCATCATTTCAACCAGTTGGCAACAGATGCTCAACCCCAATCCCGTGCCGCCAAAGCGACGGGTGGTGGAGTTCTCCGCCTGAACAAAGGGTTGAAAAATGGTGTCCAGTCTGTTGTCCGGGATGCCGATTCCCGTGTCTGAGACGGCAAAGCTTATTTGATCATCGGACCCGGTCTCAACCTGCAATGAAATACGTCCCTGCTCGGTAAACTTGACCGCATTGCTCAAAAGGTTGAGCAAAATCTGGCGCAGACGCTGGGGGTCGCCCTGCACCTGTGCCGGCAAATCTGTCGCCAACGAACAACTCAACGCAATGCCCTTGGCACGGGCGGTCTCGGCCACAATGGCCATCGCCTGCCGGGCCTCTTCCGCCGGAGAAAAGCGTATGCTTTCCAGATTCAGTTGGCCCGCTTCAATCTTGGAAAGGTCCAGAATATCGTTGATCAGTGCCATGAGGCTGTTGCCAGCCCTGTTGGCAATGGCCAGAAACCTTTTTTCCTGCTGGGAGAGACGTGGTGAGAGCAGCAACATCTCTCCCATGCCCAGAATGGTATTCATGGGGGTGCGGATTTCATGGCTCATGGTGGCGAGAAAACGGCTTTTGGCCTGATTGGCCGCTTCGGCCTCCTGTTTTGCCGCCCGCATGGCCTGTTCAAGCAGCGTGCGCTCGGTAATGTCGATCACAACGCCATTCCAAACGCTGTCGCCACTCCTTTCCAGACGGGGAACCGATTCAATGTGAATCCAGCGAACCTGGCCGGCCACCAGAAAACGCCCGATCCACAAAAACGGTTGCCGTTTTTCGCCAGCCTCCTGGTTGAGACGGATAAAGTTTTCCAACTCCTCGGGATGAACCGCCTTGAACGCATGGGCAGCATCACGCAGCACAGCCTGACGGTCAAGGCCCAACAGACGACAAAAAGGCTCACTGACATACTCAAAAGTCATACTGCCGTTGGCACGGATGCGAAAGGTATAAATGCCAACCGGGATGCGTGCTGTCAGCTCCTCATAGGCTTTGCGCAACCTGTCGGATTCGGCCCGGCTGTTGTACAGTCGCAAAAACAGGCTGACCTTGGCACGCAACACCTCCTCATTGATGGGCTTTTCGATATAGTCAATCGCACCGGATCGATACCCCTCAATGCGATGGGCGGCATCCCGGTAGGCTGCTGTAATGAACAGGATGGGTACCTCTTTGGTCCGCTCCAATGTTTGCGCAATGCGCGCCACCTCAAATCCATCCATCCCGGGCATGCTGACATCCAGCAACATCAGTGCAATGTCAAACTCCAACATCAGTCCAAGGGCTGCATTGCCAGACAGTGCCTCAATAATATGGGCGTCCATCGGGGACAAAACAGCCCGCAACGCCTTCAGGTTGGCGGGCTTGTCATCCACAATCAATATGTTGGGCTGTATTGCCTCATCCATGGCTCTGCTCCTCACAGGTAACCCAGACTCCGTTACCACACCTAGATAAGGCCATGATTTTTCATCTTTTCCAACAACTCATCCCGGGTAACGGGTTTCGTGAGATAGCCATTACAATGTCCTTTCTTGAAAGCGGTGATGAAGGTTATGGGATCATCCAGACTGGTTTGCATGATAATGCAAGCAAAATCCTTGGTATTCAAAGTGGGGCCGTACACCCGCCTTTCCATCAAACGCATCTGCACCAGGGCCTGTTGGCCGTCCATGAAGGGCATTTCAATATCCAACAGCACCAGTCGAAAGGGATCCTTGCGCTCCAGTGCCTCGGCAAAGGCCTGAACAGCCTGCTCACCATCTTCAACCACAACGCACTCACCAAACGGTTGCAGCATGGCATGCAGGGTTGCCCGGTAAATTTTCTGATCGTCGGCAATTAAAATTTTCATATAAACTTCACCTATTGCCGCAAGGTGACCGTGATGGTGGTCCCCTCGAGCTCCGAGCTGTGCAAGGCAATCTGCCCCTGCTGGGTCTCTGCCATCAGGCGGGAGGAGTAGGTTCCCAGACCGGTTCCACCCCTCTTGCCATGGGTGACATATTTTTCAAAAAATTTTTCACGGATGGCCTCGGGAACGGCACCCTGGTTATGAATGGCGATGGTGGCCCTCTGGTCGCCGTTGCCTAAAGCGATCGTTATCGCCTCTCCCGTCCCAGAGGCCTCCATGGCATTTTTGCACAGATTGGCAAACATGGTATAACAGAGGGTTTTGTCCCCCAGAACGGTAAAGGTTTGCCCCTCTTGCAGCCGTTGGCCGTCCACGGTTATGACAGCCGTCAGCTGTTTTCTGTCAATCCATACCCGATGGTCCGCCAAAATACGTTGCAAGATCGGCACCAGTGAGATCTCTTGCAACTGGGCCTCATAGCGTCCCTGTTCCATATTGATCAGATTCATCGACATGTTGACCATCTCCTGCAACCGGTTGGCCGAGTCACGGATCATCAGGAAAAACTCTCTTTGCTCCGATGGAGCGAGTTGATCATCCTCCAGCAACAGCTCTGAACAACCCAGAATGCCGTTGATGGGGGTTTTGAGATCGTGGCGCGAAATGGCCTCCACATCCTTGCGCAACCTTTCCATCTCCTGCAGGGCAATATATTGCTGTTTGAGTTGGGCATGCGCCGCGTGCATGGCCAGGTGGGTTGCCACCCTGGCCATGACAACCGGAATGCTGAACGGCTTGGAGATATAATCCACTGCTCCCGCATCAAACCCCCGGGTCTCATCTTCTGCCTGATCCTTGGCGGTGATAAAAATGACCGGGATCTCCCGCGTGACCGGGTTTGCCTTCAACTGCTCACAGACCTCAAAACCATCCATCTCAGGCATCATCACATCCAGCAGGATCAGGTTTGGCAACGGCGCAACCGTCGCTGCCTTCAGAGCCACCTTGCCATTGATGGCTGGCCGGACGGTATACAGCTCACCCAATACCCTTTTCAGAATGGCAATGTTTTCCGGGGAATCATCCACGACCAGGATGGTACTGCGTGGCGGGTTTGCCTCATTTTCCATTCACTCTCTCTCCCAAAGTTTGCCAAGCCAATGCGCTGCGCATTGTTTTCAGTATATACCAATATTGCAAGCTCAATTTTCCGCACAATCCACGCTTCCTGCCACCTCTCGCTGATACGGTTTTATGCGGTTCGCTGGGCAATCTGTTGAAGCGTATCCAGCAATTTTTGTTTTCGGATCGGTTTGGCAAGTAACTGGCAGTATCCGATCTCCAGGATGGCAGAGTTGTCTTCGGCCTCGGTTTGACCGGAAAGGATCACGATGGGCACGGGCGTGCGGCCCACCCTTTGTTCCCATTGGCGAATTCGACGAACAGCGGTAATGCCGTCCATGACCGGCATCTGAACATCCATGACCACGACATCAAAGGGGGGCTCTTCCTGCACGCGGGAGAGTGCTTCCATCCCGTTGCTGACGATGACCAGCTGGTGTGCGGTATGCGCCAGATAGGTGGCAAGCAGAAGCTGATTCTCCTCCGTATCTTCCGCCAGCAGAATGTGCAGGCCCTTGGTTGCGGTTTGCCCCGGATTGACAGCCGTCACAACAGGGGTTCTGGGGAGGCTGACAATAACGGAAGTTTGACCCGCCTGACTGCTGTCCAGCTTGACCCGGCCACCCTGGATGCGTGCCGCCAGTTGCGCCGAATAGGTTCCCAGTCCTGTGCCATAGGTTTTGCCGTGGGTGACATATTTATTGAAAAATGTCTGCCGGATGGCCTCCGGCACCTCCCCAGAGTTGGTGATCCGAACAATCCCGACCTGATCAGCCGTTGTCAGGTGGATCGATATGGTTTCATGATTCGCAGAGGCTTCGATGGCATTCAGAATCAGATTATAGAACAGGGAATAACAGAGCATTTTTTCCCCCGTCACATAAAAAGAGGCGGGTGTGCTGGACAATGCCGGATCCTGGATCTCAACATGGATGCCTCTGGGATGGATCTGTTTGCCAAGATCCCCGACGATATGCTGCAAAACATCCAGCAGATCAAACCACTCAGGTTGGAGCTGATAACTGCCATTTTCCATCTTGAACAGATCCAACGACCTGTTGAGCATCTCCAGTATGAGATAGCCGCTTTTCTCAATCTGCCTCAGCAGGGCCTGTTGTCCTTCAGTAAAGACGCCGTCTGCCAGCAAAACCTCCGGCAGGCCCAGGACGGCGGAGAGTGGGCCTTTGATGTCGTGATGGGAGATACGTTCCACATCCTCACGAATTTTTAATGCCTGCTGGAGGGCTTTGTTTTTTTGATGCAGCTCCTGTTTGGCGCGTTGGTAGGCAATGGTGTTTTGACTTCTGGCTACCAATACCGCCGGACTGCTGGGCTTGCGGATAAAATCCACCGCTCCCAGCTCCAGACCGAGCGATTCATCCTCCTGGGAATCCTTGCAGGTCAAGAAGATGACCGGGATTTTGCGTGTCGCCGGATGCGCCTTTAACTGTCGGCAAACCTCATAGCCATCCATTTCCGGCATCAGAATATCCAGCAGGATCAGATCAATCTCGTCGGCGGCGGCGATGGGAACCACCTGCTCCCCCCGAATGGCAACCTTGACCAGAAAAAAACGGTCCAGCGCGGCCTTGAAAATTTTTATCTGATCCGGTTGATCGTCAACCAACAGGATGGTGCCTGCCCTGGCTTTTGATTTTGGAGACGGTGGCTGGATCATGGGGCTCCTCTCGACGCTGAATTTATTCCATACCTGTTTCTGCCAACGGAACGCCAGAGGCCTCTGCCCATTGCCGCAACAGTTTCAAAGAGGCCTCGTAGTCAAAATCATCCAAAGAGTGCTTGATGGTGCGCAGATGCGCACGATCCTGGCTGCTTTTTACCACTTCTTCCATCGCTTCGACAACGGTTTCCACGTCGGAATTAAAATGGGACAGATATTCTGCCGCCTGTTTGAACAGTGGTGTCAGGGCCGCGATGTCTGTTGTGCCCTCTTCTGCGGGGGGAGTCTCTTCGGACGGTTTGGGCATTGCCTCATCCAGCATGACAAGTACGCTGTCCAACTCCCTGGAGGTCTGTTCTATCAGGGCCTGGAGTCGCTCTCTCCCCATGCCAGAGCCAGCTCCATGCTCAATCTTTTGGGCTGCATCCCGCAGGTCGGTGGCACCGATGGTGGCCGCCACCCCCTTCAGCGTGTGCCCCGTACGCTCCAGGGTCGACCACTCCCCGGCATTCAGCAGATCGGTCATGGTACGACAGGCATCCCGCTGGTTTTGGACAAACTTGGCCAGAATGTCCCAATACAAGGGGAGGCTGCCCCCCATGTTGCGCAGACCGGCCCGGGTGTCGAGACCCGGCAGATGGGGGAGCGAATCCACTCCTTCCGTCGGCATGTTGTCAGATACCGCTTCCGGCCCAGGGACGCTGACAGCGGGGAGCCATCTGGCCAATACGGCGTAAAGATTGCGGGGATCTATCGGCTTGGATACATAGTCGTTCATGCCCGCTGCCAGGCAGATCTCCCGGTCTCCCTTCATGGCATTGGCGGTCATGGCGATAATGGGCAGATCCCGGAATTGCTCCTGTCGCCGAATACGACGGGTCGCCTCATAGCCGTCCATGACAGGCATCTGAACATCCATCAGGACAATGTCAAATGGTAATTGCTGAATTTTTTCAATCGCTTCCATTCCATTACCAGCAATCTCTATCTGCAATCCTGCATGAGCCAGAATGCCCTGCGCCACCTCCTGATTGATCTCGTTGTCGTCCACCAGCAACACTTTACCGTTGATGGTGGTGGCGGGCAGATCGGTTTCAGTCACGGAGGTCTGATGTCCACCGATCGCATTGGGTATCATCTCCAGCAGGGCAGATGCGGTAATCGGTTTGACCAACAGGTGGGGAATGCCCTGTCGCAAGGAGGAAGACATCACCTCTTCCCGGCCATAAGCGGTAATCAAAATCACCGGCGGTGCCTGTTCCCCCAATGTTGTCCGCATCTGGCGTACCGCCTCCAGACCATCCATGACTGGCATGCGCCAGTCCATCAGGACCAGACCAAAGGGATCTGCACTGGCGGCAGCCTGGACGATCTGGTTGACGGCCTGCTTGCCATCCTCGGCCTCATCCACCCGACAGTGGAAGGGTAACAGCATATCCCGGCAGACCCGGCGGGCGACCGGATGGTCATCTGCCACCAGAATGTGCAACCCGTCAAGCTGGGGAGCGTTTACCTGGGGATCGGTGAAATTTTTGCTGTCCGCCAGCGGAAATGCGAGTTGAAAACTGAAAACACTGCCCTGTTCCGGCTCACTGGTCACGCGCAGCCTGCCTCCCATCATCTCCACCAGATGGCGACTGATGGCCAGGCCCAGGCCGGTACCACCAAAACGGCGCGTGGTGGAGGTATCAGCCTGGGTAAAGGCATTGAACAGGTTGGCCATCTGTTCGGGTGTCATGCCGATACCGGTGTCCCGGACCCGAAAATCTATGGTGGCCTGCTCCGCAGTCAAATCGGCCAGCAGGATTTCAAAACAGACCTCGCCCTGCTCGGTAAACTTGACGGCATTGCCCACAAGGTTGAGCAGAACCTGCCCCAGACGCAACGGATCCCCTATCAGCAGGGCAGGAATGCGGTGATCCACCGAGGCAATCAGCTCCAGGGATTTATCCTGAGTCTTGGGGGCTGCCATGGCAGCCACCTGGTCAGCCACCTTGTCCATGGAAAACGGGATCGACTCCATGGTCAGTTTGCCGGCTTCTATCTTGGAAAAATCGAGAATATCGTTGATAATGTGCAACAAGGAACGGCTGGCTTGGTCTATGCGGCTCAAAAAATGGCGTTGCTCCGTGGTCAGGTCGGTTTTTGCAGCCAGGTAGACCATGCCGGTGATGGCGTTGATGGGGGTGCGGATTTCATGGCTCATGTTGGCCAGAAAGCCGCTCTTGGCCTGGGTGGCCACTTCGGCCGCCTCCTTGGCCTGCTGCAAGGCAATTTCAGACTCTTTGCGTTCGGTAATATCCAACAGAGTGCCGACCATGCGCTGGGACTGGCTCCCATCCTGGGACTGCACAATGGCCCCCTTGGAAACAACCCACCTGAGTTGTCCATCCGGGGTGCGGATGCGATACTCCACCTCATAGCTGGCACGCTGTCCCTGTTTGTACGCATTGCCAATCTCTTTCACCCGCTCCCGATCCTCGGGGTAGATGCTTTCGTACCACCAATCGCGATCAATGGGGAGTGATTTATCACTGGCAAAACCGAGAATCTCCTTGTAGCGGCTATTGACCACAGTCTGCCCCGTCGTCATGTCCGCATCCCAGAAGCCCAGATTGCCCCCTTTCAGGGCCAATTCCTGGCGTTCCTGACTGATTCGCAGCAGCGTTGTGCGCTCTTCCAGTGCCACACTGTTGCGGTGCAAGACCAGGTAGTAGACCAGCATCAACAGGCTGACCAGCAGAGAGATGAGAATCCCAAACATTCGGTTGATCTGGTCCGTTTTTTCGTGTTTCAGCATCAGAACCGACCAGCCATCCGGGTTGATCTCAACCCGTCCCACCCAATGCTGGTTTCGGTGTTTTCGGTCCGTCATGTGGAGTTTGCTGCCATGCGCGGGTTCTGTGTTGAACAGGGGATGGTTGTTGGAGAGCAGCCCGAATTGCTTGGATTCGTTCAATCGGGCCAGCGTTACCGGAGAGAGGGGCCACAAAGGCTGGGGGGTAAACCCCGCTTTCCCGGCCAGCAAGGCAACGCCGTCCCGATTCAACAAAAAAATTTCCCCGAAGCCTGTCAGTCCCAATTCATTGGCGTCCAGGACTTTTTTGATGACGGCCACGCCGGTGATGCGTCGCTCCCCTTTGGCATCATATATCGGGGCACTGGCGTAATAACCCGGTTCCCGGCTCACAACCCCATAGGCAAAATAGCCGCCATTTTTTCCTGTCATGGCTTGCTGAAAATAGGGGCGGAATCGAAAATCCTTGCCGACAAAACTGGTCGGGGTATTTCTGTTGGAGGCTGCAATGACGATACCCTCGGCATCAAGGATATAGGCTTCGCCACGGACGCTGGAGGCCAGTTGATCTACATCCAAATTGAGGGCGTTCATCTGTTCCGGTTGCAGGGGAACCTTGTCCAGTATGGGCTGGGTAATGCCGGCCAAGGCAATCACCCCCCCATCCGCCGCATAAATTTCCCGGTTCAGGCGGTTGACCACAGAGTCCAGGCTGACCCGCAACTCTTCCATCTGGTCAGTGTGTTGCATGGAGCCCAACAGATCTGTCAGCACCCAGCCGCCGCTCAACAGCAGCAGCAGCCCGCCAAGAAAAATGCGGGAATAGTCCCGTTGTTGCTGGGTGATGGGGAGCGTTGCAGCCTGTTCCGCTGTCGCTCTCCAGAGGGCGATGGTCAGAAGAGCTGCCAGCAGGCTCCTGACCAGTTGCACCGGAACGCCAGCAACGCGCAAAAAACTTTCCGAATTTACGATTGTGGCGGGCCAAAGCTCAACCGGGGGGGCGATCAACCCGCTGGCAACCCCATATCCGGCCATGGCAACGGCGCAAACACGGAACCATTTCCGTTGTCGTCCGCTGATAGCAGAAGACAGAGCGTGCCACAAAAGCCAGCCACTGACGACGCAAGAGGGAAAGGCGATACCATACCGGATGATGGCCGGGAAACTCTCCAGCCCCTGGGTCCAGGAAAAGAGACCGAGTAGCAAGGCCAGCAATAATGACAATCCGGGAATGTAAGAAAAATTTTGATAGCGGGCCAACCCGCGCAAGGCAAGTTCAGCCAGATAGAGAAAAGAGATGGCCTGCAACAGGATACCCGCACCACCCAGCAACGGGGAATCCCCCAGGAACATCTGGGCCAACTCCAACCATTCCGAGACGCCGTGGGTAAAGCCAAAGATCCCTAACAGACGAAAATCGACAAAGCTTTTATGCTCCTTGGGGAGTGAAAAACAGACGACGCCCAAAATCAGAAAACTGAGCCCATAGATAAAGTAGATGTAGTCCATCTGACTGGCAAAAAAACCGTGGGGCACCAGTACCGGGACGGGAACCGTATCCGTGATTTGGGATAAAGGATGGGACATGATACTCCACCGATTACATCTGGGTTTTTTATTGAACTGGGTTCTCTGTCCAACGGTTGCCAAGCGATTGTGAACTGCTTCCCCCATACCCGATATGGATTGTTTTCTCTTTTTGCCAAAATTGCAACATTTTTTTTCTCAGCCCTGGCTGTTTTTGCCAATTTATCCTATTGACGACCCAATCAAGGCTGCTGTCATCCCGTCTCCTTGATTGGGTTGTTTGTTTCCGGCTCTGTCATGGATTGGGCAGCAGTGGGTAATCGTTATAGCCAGCCGGGCCGAAAGAGTAAAAAGTGGCGGGATCCGGCTGATTCAGGGGGGCACCGCTCCGGAATCGGGCTGGCAGATCCGGGTTGGCCAGGAAGGGAACCCCGAAAGCCACCGCATCCAACCTTCCGTCCGTAACGGCCGCATTGGCTTCATCGGCGGTATAGCCCAAATTGCCAACGAGTATCCCCTGGTAATGGGTACGGATCGGGGAGAGTATGTCGCCGGTTTGTTGCTGGAGCATATCCCCCCGAATGACATGCAGGTAGGCCAAATGGTACCGATTGAGCTCCTTGGCCAGCCAGGTGGCCAGACCGACAGGGTCACTGTCACGCATGCTGTTAAAACTGTTGAGCGGGGAGATGCGAACCCCCACACGATCATTGCCCCACACATGGCTGACCGCTTCGATCACCTCCAACAATAACCGGCCCCGATTGACCAGCGAGCCGCCATAGGGGCCGGAACTGCGCTGATTGGAGCCGTCGCGTAAAAATTGATCCAGCAGATAGCCATTGGCCCCATGTACCTCGATGCCGTCAAAACCGGCCAGCTTGGCATTTTCTGCGGCCTGCTTGAAACCGGCAACAATGTGCGGCAGTTCATAATCGGCCAACATGCGGGGGACAACGTACGCCTCCTTGCCCAGCGGGGTGTGAACGTGGGCGTCGGTAATGGCGATGGGGCTGGGTGCAACGGGTTGTTGATGGTTGTTCAGCGACGGATGACAGGCACGGCCGCCATGCCACAGTTGCAAAAATATGCGCCCGCCGGCTGCATGGACCGCCGTGGTGCTCTTTTGCCAGCCAACGATCTGCGCCCCCGAGTAGATGCCGGGCTCTTTCCAGAAGGCCGAGTTGCCCTCCATGACCATGGTCGCTTCGGCGATCAGCAAACCGGCACTGGCCCGCTGGGCATAATGCTCGGCAATCAGATCACCGGCGATATGGCCCTCTTCAGCCCGGCAGCGGGTCAGCGGGGCCATCCAGATACGGTTGGGTAACGTCAGGGTTCCCAACGACAACGGATCAAACAAAGTTGGCATAATTTTCACCATTCATGGGCTGTGTTCACTCGTGGAAATCTTGAACATATCAACAACAAAACAGGGATGACACCGTTTGCCGGGTTGCGGTCAATTCCAGGGCAGGTACAGCGGCCTGGATGTGTATCCATCACCCCAACACCTCCCGCCGACTTGATCACGAACCAGCAGAATGCTTCACTCGACAGGTCAATCAAATGACGACCAGAATACCAGCTTTCAAAGAGGCAATCCAGAAACTGCACTTCACGCTTGACCTCATTTCTGCGGCGTTCTATCATCTCTGACAGAGGGATTTCGCTGCCATGATGCGCTTTGGACACCATTCAGATGCCCCAAAATCAGATAGCACACGCAAAAAGCCGCACTGCTGACAGCCATCGCCCCATGTACGGTGTTGCCTTTTTGGGTTACATGTTTGGCAATTTGGTACTGGGGTTGTTCCACCTCTCTGCCGGCCGCTATCACTATCTTTTTGTCCACTCCATCCGGCAGATCTATTTTACCGCTTTCCAGGCCTTCAAGCTGGTATTTTTTATCGGCGTCGCTTTGGGCATACTGGTGGTGCTGCCTTTTGTTTCGCTGGGTTTCACAGACATTGACATGCTCAGCTCATTGATGGAAAAAGTTTTGTTTCATCAACTGGTTCCATTCATTGCAGCCATTGTCGCCATCGGACGCTCCGGCACGGCGATCACCTCGGAAATTGCCAGCATGCAAAACCAGCAGGTCATGGAGATGTTGCTGCTGGAGGGGATCGATCCGCACCATCTGCTGGTCCAACCGAGGGTGATCGGCATGACCATCTCCATGCTGCTGCTGACCGTCTGGATGTTTGCCGGGGCGATCCTGGGCTCCAGTACCATCGTGCTGTTTGTCGACGATGTCGGGTGGCTGCAGGTGATTCGCGCCAGTTCGGCCATGCTGACGCTGTTTGAATTGGGTATTTCGGCCCTGATGATGGTGTGGTTTGGCATTGCCATTGGCACCATACACTGCTACTACGGGTTGTTGTCCACCGATACGGTGCTGGCTGCCCGCAACCTGCCCAAGGCATTTGTGCGCTCTTTTGTGAGCTGTCTGGTGGTCATTACGCTTTTTTCCCTTGTCCGTTATGGCTGACAGGGTGCTGGATCTCGCTGCCGTGGTGCTGCCGCTGGCATGGGAAGCTCTGCCGCTGGATTTGACCATCTCCAAGGGTGAAGTGTGGGTGATCGATGGTCCCAGCGGAGCGGGCAAGACAACCCTGTTCAAGGTCATGTCGGGTTTGATCCGACCCTATGATGGAGCGGTTTTTCTCTTCGGTTGCAACCTGGATCAGACGCATGCCGACCAGCTGATTCCATTGCGGCGTCGCATGGGCGTACTGCTGGAAGGAAACGGCTTGATCCCCTCCTGGACAGTGTTTGAAAACCTGGCCTTGCCGTGGCGTTATCATGGTTGGTTGTCCCAGGAGCGGTTGGAACCGCATATAGAGGCGCAAATGCTGCGCTACCAGGAAGATATGGGGCTCCTGTACCGGGTGGCGGCCAGCTTGACGCAGGAGCAGTGCCTGCGCATGGCACTGCTGCGGGCGGTACAAAAAGAGCCGGAGTTGCTGTTGTTGGACAACGACCGGGTGGCGTTCCACTTGACGCGCATCCTGAAGCTGGCATGGGCGGAAAAACTGGAGGCAGCATCGGTTGCAATGGTTGTCCGCGGTTCTCCCCATCTTGCCGCCTCTCTGCCGGCCGAATGTATTCGTTTGGCCGTCATGCGGCAGGGCAACCTGCTGGCCAGTGGCAAGCCTGCGGAGTTGCGCCACCATCCTGACCAGGACGTGGTCCTGTTTGCCAAGAGGTACTGAGTCATGTCTGAAGCTGCCACCGCCTGGAAAATTCGGGACCGCATGTTCAAACAGGCGACCACCCTGTTTGTTCTGATCAGCATGGTGCTGGTGCTGGGCATTATCTGGCTGGGGAATACCGACAACAATCCCTTTGATGCCAAATACTACCTGCAGATGGAACTCGATCACGCCGAAGGTCTGAAAAAGGAGACTCCCGTCACTTTGGCGGGTATCATGGTTGGCAAGGTGTACGATCTCAAATTTACCGAAACCAACAAAATTCTGGTCACCCTGCGCTTGCTCAAAAAATATATGGCTAAAATTCACCAGGATTCGGTTGTCACCCTGGTCAAACCCTTTGTCGGCAGTGTTTCGCTGGATATTCGTTTGGGCTCTGCCGATGCCCCGGTGTTGCAAAATGATCAAAGAATTGCCTTCAGCAGCGGCGGTGGGATCAGCGAACTGTTGGCCCAGGTGCCAGAGATCCTGACGGAGGTTGACAGCATCCTGACCAACGTGAAACAACTCACGGCCCAATTTGTCGATCCGGTGCGGCCATTCCAGCAGAGCATGGCCCATGTCAACACCATCCTGCTGGATCTGGCCCAGGTCTCCGATCAGCTGGCCCAGAAAGGAACGACGTTGCAACAGATCATCGATCATCTGGAGCAGCTCTCCAACGGGGCTGCCACTCTGATGCAGAGTGTGCAATCGACCACACCGAAGCAGGTGGAACGGCTTGTTTGGGAGCTGCAAAAGAGCCTGCAGATGGTGCAACCTGTACTCGGACAGGTCCGGGAGGTGCTCCAGAATACCAACAGGATAGCGGCGGATGTGGCCAAGGTGACGGAGCAGTTGGGCAAAATAAGCCCGGAAGTGCCCGTACTGGTCCGGCAGGGCAAAGAGGTCATGCGGGAGACGGAGAGCCTGATGCGGCGGGTGAACAATTCGGTTTTGTTTGGAGGATCGGCCGGGAAAGCGGGCGCAGACAGCCGGTTGACCCATACGCCGCGGGATCTGCCCTCGTTCCCGCCACTCAATGCACCATAAATCTCTGGAAACCTGAACCATGTCCATACCGCCCGTTTTATGGTCTCTCACCCTCAGCCTCTGGTTGGTGGCCTGTTCCGGCCCCCCTTCGACCACCCCTTTGGCAGACAGGTGGCAGGAAAACCGCAGCAAGGCGGCGCAGCTTTTTCGGGAGTGCCGTACCGACCTGGCCATGGCGGAATACCGCAAAGTGCTGTACCTGGCCGAGTTGCGGGATGATCAGACCGGCATCGCCGATGCCCTGCTGAATCTGGGAACGGTCCACCTGGTTCGGGGGGAGCCACAGGAGGCGGCGGTCCAATATCGCCATGCCCGCGAACGGTTTCAGGCATTGGGGGATCCGACTGCCACACTCCAGACCGAGATCGGCCTGGCCTCGGTACAGGTTGGATTGGGGCAACCCCGGGCCGGGGTGGCGGCCTACCAACAGCTCTGGCAGCAGATGGAACAGGACAAGCGGTCTCTCCCGCTCTTTCGGATCATGGTTTTGAACGGTCTGGCGGCAGCCTATCGGGAGCTTGGAGCCTTTTCCCAGGCCCATGCCAGCCTGGATCAGGCCGAACAAGAGGTCAAGGCCGTGGACTCCCCCAGGGATCTGGCCTCCACATGGATGAACCGTGCCAGACTCTATCTGCAACAGGGTGAGGAGCAAAAGGCAGCCGAGGAGGTTGGCCGGGCGTTGGCGATGGATCGGGCGATGGAAAATGTGTTGGGCATTGGTGCCGACCTGATGCTGCTGGGCACCCTGGCGGAAAAACAGCACAAAATTGAGCAGGCACAGGACTATTTTCGGCAAGCCGGCTCGCTTTTTGAGTATTGTGGGGTGGATCGCCAGCGCATTTTTTCCCCGGCGCAACGGAAATATCTGCAACCGGATGCCCGGAATGGACCAGAAAAATAGCGGAAACGGCTAAAATGGCTCTTTCCCTCGTTGCGTCTGTGCTTGTGGGGGGGGCGGCGTTTGCCGCCCCCCTCGAGTGGCGGTCCAATCGAAGCGGATTTGATTCCGTCGAACAGACCCGGACGGTTGAACCGGCAGGGCTTGGCATGGGCTGTTGCAGTGGAGCATCTCCCTGGCCCATGGCGTGACGTCGGCAACCGACGAAACTATTTTTTGACCTCTTTCTCTTTCATGGCCACCGGTGCGGGGCTGCCGGTCTTGGCATCGGCCGGGGCAGCGACGGTTGCGGTTTTGGCCTTGCCAGCCTCCTGGACCGCTTTCTGTTCAGGAGCCTTGACGGCAGTGGTCTGCGCCGCTTTTTCCTCCTTGTCTTTCACCTCCGCAACCACCGTCGTGTTGCCCTTGAGTTCGGGGACAACCGCCTGCGCCTTGTGGCTGCTGTCCGTGGCCACCGGCTGATGCGCCGGGTTTGTCACCGGGGCCGCATTGCTCGCCGCCATGGCGGCAGCCGACAGGGTCAAAGAGGAGAGCATCACCGCAGCAGCCATTGCAAACTTGTTCATTGTATGTTTCCTTTTATTCGAGCTATTCAAGTTGATATTTTCCATGTTGTCCAACCGACTCGTCTGTTTTTTCAACCGGTCTGTCGTCGGTCTTGCCCATATCGACGGAGCCTCCTGCTGATATTGTCGGTCCCCGTAAAATTTTTTTCCGAGGGTATCGACTCCCCGCTCTGGGGAGGTCTGATGGAGATGCCTTTCATTTTTGATCCCCCATGGTTAGAATGGGAAAGTCATCGCTTCGCATCTCTCGTTGGCCTTTTTCCGAAGAGCAGACATTGTGACAAACGCCGTGCAGGATTTTCGGGAGCTTTTTTTGCAGCAGTGGCAACGGTTGGAACAACTCGCCTTGCGACGTTTTGCCGATGCCAATTTGGCAGATGAAGCGATGCTCTTTACGCAAACCGCCATGGCCAAGAATGATTGGGGTCCGCTGCGGGCCTATGCTGCGCGCGCAGACGCCTCTTTTCCGACCTTTTTCAGCCAAATTGCCCGGCGCATGCTGGAAGATTTTGCCCGCTCCCGTTTTGGACGCCCCCATATCCCCCAATGGGTAACAGAACAGGGCCCTTTTATGGAGGAGGTCTATCGTTTACTCTGCCTGGAGCGCATGTCCGTTTCGCAGGTCGTTGAGTTTTTGCATACTTCGGCACCGGGTGGACAGGCTGAGGTGGTCATCTGGGCGGCGATCAATACCGTATTGAAACAGGCGACCGAGTGTGGAAAGTCTGCCTTTGCCGAACTCTCCACCGACAACGAACAACTGGATGCCTTGGCCGAACCCGGAACGACCCTGCACCGCCTCTCCCCGGAGGATCTGAAAATACTCCAGCAGCGGGAGGAGATCCTGGCTACGCTGCACCGTTTTTTGACCAATGATGGCAGTGGGGCCGCGTCTGACGGCAAGGCCGGCCGGATGGTGCTGGAAAAGATACGGGCGGTGTTGACCTTGAGTGCAGAGGAGCGGCTGCTGCTCAAGCTGTTGTATCAGGATGGCCTGGAGGTGGAGGCGGCCGCCCGTCTGCTTGGTTTGAACAATAATCAGCTCTATGGGCGGCAAAGGCGTCTTTTGGCCCGTATCCGCAAGGCGATGGAACAGGCCGGTTTGGCCGAAACCGTGCAGGCGATGCTCAGCCTGGAAGCCGATTCTGAGTAGCACGAGCGACAATTTTGCTCCCCGTTGCCGTCCATATTCAGGTAGGGGGGGTGTTGCAGTTTTTTTGATCCAGGGCAGTCAATCAGGTGAGATGATGCAATGAACGTTTTGTCAACCGGGCACCCTGTTCGGAGTGAGGCACCGGAACAACTGGCCGTTTTGCTGGCTTTGGCGGCCGGGCAGAGCCCGGCGACCGGCCCCTGTCCGGCACCGGAGGTGTTGATCGACCTGCTGGAGGGGCGTGTTTCCCATGATCAGCGACAGACACTGCTGGAACATCTGGACCACTGTGCGGATTGCTATCGGGCCTGGTTGGGGGCGGCCGCCCTGCAGGTGCCGCAGCCAATGGGTCGCCTATACCGGTTCCGTCGTTCGCCTTACCTTTCTGCCTTTGGTGCCCTGGCCCTGGCGGCCAGTCTGGTGCTGATGCTGGTTCACTGGGATCCCCTCGCACCAAATCTTTCCGGGTTGCTCGCCTCCGCCTACCAGACCGCCCTGTTGCGTGGGGCCAAACAGTCGGCCGATCAGCCCATGTCCCTGCCAACCTCGGAGCAGAGCGGGACGGTGGCATTCAGCTTTTCCTCCCCGGATGCCCCCATGCCGGTCCAGCAGGCTTTTGCCGCCGGTGCCCGTGCGGGTTGGGCGGAGCTGGTGGGTCAGCCCCCCCAGGCCTCCCCTGCCACGGACAAGGATTGGGTGGTCTATTATGATCTGGGTCGTTGGACCGTGTTGCTGCAGACCTTGTGCCAGAGCAACCCGCTGCCCTCCGTGGAACTGTTGCACCAACACACAGCGATAGGTCAGGCTGTCGGGGAACGGTTGAGCAAACGGCTGGCAGCAGGGGAGGTGGAGGCGCGCATCTCCTTGCAGGAGGTAACGGCGATCACCCAACTGTTGCAGCTTGCCAACGACGAGGAGTCGGTGCCCCGTCTGTGTCGCCGCATCCAGAAATCCTGTGCCACCATCGCCGAGGGTTTGCTGTTATGACCTGCCGGAAGGTTGTGGCATGGTGTGGATCCGTCTGCTGGTGGATGGTTTTATTGATGGTACCGGCCGGGGCCGAAGTGGGCAGCGTCAACGATGTTTCCACCCTGCTGGAAAACAAGTATGGCCTTGTTGACCCCGCCAACAATGCCCAGATAGCCCGCGTTCACCAAATTTTTGATCGGGTGCAGGATGTGGCTGACAAGCGGGGCAACCGGATGCCGCAATTGAGCGTTGTCAACAAGTCGGATACCCCTTGGGCCATTGCCCTGGCGGATGGCAACATTTTGCTCTCTCTGGGCGCGGTCAACCTCTGCTACAAAGCGGTGCCGCAAACGGAGGGGGATGCCCGTATCGCCTTTGTATTGGGCCATGAGTTGGCCCATTTGGCGAAGAACGATTTCTGGAACCGGGATTTTTATCTGGCCATTGCCGGCGACGGGCAAGGGGATCCCTCTCGGCAACGTCCTGTCACCGACAAAACTGCCCAGGCCGATCTGCGGCAGCGGCAGGCGACCGCCTGGAACAAAGAGACAGAGGCGGATGATCTGGGCTTTTTGTATGCGGGCATAGCGGGCTATCCGGTGCAAAGTCTGTTCAGCCATCTGGATGAACCCGACAAAAATTTTTTCCACCTCTGGACGGAGCTTTCCCAAACCAATTCCCCTGGCTATACCCTGCATCCCCCTCCCAAAGAACGGGAGGCCTTTTTGCGTGCGCGTTTGGAATCGTTGGCCGAGGAGATTTCATTTTTTAATTTTGGTTTCCGATTGGCCCATTTCGGGGATTGCGAGCAGGGAATCTCTTTTTTGCGCAAATTTTTGCAGCTTTTTCCGGCCCGGGAGGTGTACAACAACCTGGGGGCTTGTCACCTGCAGCGGGCTCAGCAGGAAATTCGCTCGACAGCGGTTGCCACCATCTACTGGATGCCACTTCTGTTTGATACCGCCACGCGGGCAGAGCCGTTGCTGTTGCCATACAAGAGCGACCGGCCACGGGAAAGCTCTGTGTTGACGCCGCCCATCGTGCCGGACAAGTCGGGCCATGACCTGGATCTGGCGGTGGAATATTTTGAGCAGGCGGCAGCAGCCGATCCGGCCTATCTGGCAGCGCGGTTAAATTTGGCGACTGCCCGTTTTTATCAGGGGGAGATATTGAAGGCGCGGAGTGCCTTGGAAGAGGCCATCCGCATCGCCCCGACCGACAAGGAGGTGGCGGGTTGGCATGCCTTGCTGCTCTACCTGGACAGTCGGGAAAATGGTTTGGGAGTGGCGGCGTTGCCCCATTTTACCCAGTTGGCGAACCAGAAGGATGCGCCTCTTTCGCTGCTGTTCAATCATACCCTGTTGATGCAAAAAATGGGCAGGAAGAGTCGGGAGGGTTGGGCTCGCCTGGCAGGTCGTTCGGCCCAGTTGCCGGCCCACTATGCTCGGATTGTGTGCAGTGCCAGCAAAGTGCCGTGTGAAAAAAGGGATACAGTCAAAGGAAAACCGTTGCCCTGGCCTCTGCCAGTCCAGCCGGGCATCGACCTGGATGCGGTGGATCGGGAAAAACTGTTTGCGGGCTGGCGGGCAAACCGGCTGGGTTGGCTGCAAGATAAACGGCAGGGTACGGTCTATCGTCGGGGAGAAGGGGAGCTGGTCCTGGATCTGGATGGTTATGTGGCCATGGTTGTATTGCGGGGGCAGGATCTGGGAACCAGCAAGGCACTGAAAAGAAAGCTGGGACGCCCGACGGATATCCAGCAGGTGACTGATGGCATGGTGTGGAGTTATGGTACCGATCGGGCGGTATTGGTCCGCAACGGACAGGTGCGGGAGGTGTGGGTTGCCCAGAAGGAGTAGAGGTGATGCCTATGCAACGGGATGCCGACCTTGCGACTTGAACGGACACGTGGTAGCCTGCAGACTGGGTTGGTTCGGTCTGCGGGCTAATGAATGATCCATTTTTAATGTGCATGCCATGATTCTTGACGATGAGCTGTTTGAATACATAACCGATGAAAAAGGCCGGGTATATCCCGCCCTGAAGAGTACTGTGCCTCAACGGGTATTGCGTGCCATGGGTCTGCTTACCGGTGAGACGGGTGGTAGTGAGGAGGACCAGAGAATCACGCAAATCCCTGTCAAGGTGATGCGGGGGGTCAGGGAGTACTGTGTCTTTACGGCAGATTTCGGCCGGGTGGAGGAGCGTGAACATTTTCCACCCCCGGTGCAACTGGTTGTTTTGCCGTGTCGTTCATCCACAGCAGACGGCAACTGCACCAAAAGAGATTCGGAGAGACCCTGTGCCCTGTTTGGTGCATCCAGTTCCGTGGAGACCTCCCGGAAAGAGCGGGTGGAGTTGATTGTTGTCCCGCTGTTTCCCGGAACCTCTGTACCTCCAAGTCAGCGTGAATGGCTTGGCAACAAACGCGACAGCCATTTGCAATCCTTGCGGCAATGGGAAGATGCGCTGGCACCGGTCCACTTTCTGATGGATGCGACCGTGCGCGGCATGCAATTCTGGATCAGATCCTGGTTCCGCTAAGACGATACCGGATCAACCGGCTTGACTTGTTGTAACACCTGCGCCCGAGGGGGCGCGAAACGACGCATGGCATTGACGGATCAACACAATCCATCTTGACTTCTACCACAGGCACTGGGAAGATGCCGCCCCAGATTAAGCGGGGGACGGATCGTCCTCCTTGTCACATCACAAACTGGGTCGGGAGAGTCAAAAATGAAGAAAGTTGTTTCCGGTATTGCTGCTCTGTTGGTTGGGGTTGCTGTCAGTGGCGCGGTCATGGCTGCTGAGACTCTGGCAGAGACTTGCAAAAAGAGTGCTGCGGAGATGAAATTGACCGGTGCGACGGCTGACGAATTTATCAGACAGTGCGTCAATCCCGTTGAGGCGTGCAAGGAGATGGCCAAGCAGATGAATTTGGCCGGTGCGACTGCTGACGAATTTGTGAAACAGTGCACGGCCGCTGAGACGGCTGGCCAATAGAGTTTGCTGTCAAGCGTGCTGACCACGGGCCGAATATGTGGCGAGTCGTTGGAAAGACGACATCTGTCTAAAATCGTTGGAAAGACGATATCTGTCTCTTGATAAAGCCGCCGCTCCTGATGTTCAGAACGGCAACGCCTTCAGGCAGCGGTTGGATTGGGGGAGTTGGGCGTCATGCGTAACACGGAACAGTTATGAAACAACCCCTGCATCAAATACAGGTGCTGTTTTCTCAGGAGGAGGATCGCCTGCAGCTTTGCATCAGCACAAGTACCCATGAGGTGCGTTGCTGGTTGACTAGGCGATTTGTCAAGCTGCTCTGGCCTGTGTTGCGCCGCGCCATGGAAACCACGGTCGGGTCGGTGGTTGATACACCTGTCACCACCTCACGCATACCGGCCCGGGACACCCCATCAAAACAGGGCCATGCGCCGCACGACACCGCCAACCCGTTTTTGGGAGATGCCAAAGAGATGCCCTTGGGGCCGCTTCCCATTTTGCTGACCAGAGCGCACCTGGAGCCATTGCCGGATGGGAAATTTCAGGTGGGTTTGCATCCCCAGGAGAGTAACGGCATTGAGATGGCCATAGAGCCCAAACACCTGTACGCTCTGGGTAAGTTGCTGGTGGATGCCGTTGCCAAGGCTGATTGGGATCTGGCCCTTTCAATACCGGTCGACACCGAAGAGTCCGGCCCCAAAAGTGGGCTGTTTTGCCAAGTCGAGAGCAACTATAAATTTAATTAGGGTCATGTCAGGGAAAACCCCATTGAATGCTGAGATCGTTGATCTGGATAAGCGGCGTGCCAACATGATACGGCTGGCTGAACTGATAGCAGAGAAACAGGCATTTGTTGATCAATTACAAGGTGTGTGTAACGAAATGCCGGGTCTGCAAGGAAAAGCCTCCCCCTCTGTGCTGGACACCCGTGCGCCAAACCCGGCAAAACCGGGTGATCACAACGATCAAGGCGATTGATCTGCACGGCACACCGGGAGGCGTTACCGGTCGGTTGCCCGGACCGTGTTCCAACCATCCTGATTTGAACCGATACCATTAGGGGAGAGCTTGACAGTTCTTGTGTGATGCCATGGCCATATCAATACCCGATTGCTGGTTAACCAATCCACCGGAAGAGTATCACGTGATAGGAGGTGGGGAGCAGGTGGCGTTCGTACATAACACCTGCGTTGTGGAATGCAGGTTGTCGATCGGTCGTTTCAGTTATATCAGCAGGGGTTCAACGTTGGGGGGGCACTACCCGATTCAGATCGGTTCCTTTGTTTCCATTGCGGAAAATTTTTACTGTTTCACCAGTGCAAACCATCAAACCAGCTTTGCCTCCACGTCGCCGTTGCGCAGTGTGGTGGGGATACCCATCACCTATCCTGAGAACGCTGCACCCAGGCAAAAATATGTACACATTGGACATGATGTCTGGATCGGCTCCGACGTTCATGTCATGTCCGGGGCGGCTATTGGTAACGGTTGCGTTGTCGCTGCCAGGGCTGTGGTTGCCAAGGAGTTGGAGCCTTATGGCATCTATGGCGGTGTACCGGCCCGTCTCATCCGGTTGCGTTTTCCCGAAAAGCAGGTTGAACAGCTGATGGCTCTGAACTGGTGGAATTGGCCATTGTCCAAACTGCGGGCCAATGCAGCCTTTTTTTCCACCGATCTCAACCGTTTTGACGGCTCTCTCGCGGATCTGATCGTGGAATAGCGCGTCTCCCTGTGACGACTCCCGGACTCCTGCAACCATTTTGACAAAACCGGCACTGTTCAGGGCTTGTCCGCAGCCTCCACAAACGGGTTTCCATTACCCTGAATGGCCTTGATCCGCCTGTTTCGCTCCCGTTCCCACTCATCGACCGGATCCTCCTTGGCCCAGCTCTCGAACAGGGCGCGTTGGCTCTCCTGGATGGGCAGCTGATAGGTTTTTTCAAAATAAAAATAGGTGCGGGCAATATCTCCCCGAATCTCCGGCCTGGGTTCGACAACATCCCGCTGGAAATCCACCTCAAAATCGCAGGCCCCGTACGCCCGTTCCTCCCCGGCGACCATGCCATAAATGCGGTCACTGCGGTCCGCATTCAACTCTCCGACGGCGGGAGCCAGGTTGTGCAAGTCGCCTTCCATGGAGCGAAAGAGGGGATCTTTCTCCTCACAGCATTTTCTGCCCTTGTAGGATTTGCCATCCCGCTGACAGATGGCCTCCCGCCAGCAGCGCAGCGAAGCCCCAAAGGCATGGGCGGGCACAATGTGTTCCCACTCAATACGCTCGCCGCGCTGCACATTTTTGCGGGGGGTATAGCCACACTCCGTCGGGTCAACACGGTGTTTTTTGTCATACGAACAGCCACAATAAAAAGTGAGCCGATGATCCTTGAACAATTTATCGGCCAGTTTTTTCGCCTCCCCAAAATCCTGGATGCTGGAGACCGGCTGCACCGGGGGGCGGGCAGTGGGCAGGGCACAATATGAGAGTGTCAGGATGAGGGCGGCAATGACGAGGGCAATACCAATCATTTTCATGGGGATTAACCGACAGACCTTCTGGAAATGGCGTTAATGTGCAACCAGGAGCGGCACAGGGCGATCAAGGCGGCCAACTCTTCCCTCTGGGGAGGACAGACCGGGTCAGGTGGTTGAAACGGCAGGGTGACAAGCCATTTGCCCACACCGGTGCTGAACGGTTGTTCCGGCAGAAAACGGTCCAAAAAGTGAAGCCACTCCTCGCCGGTCAGGCCCGCAACCGGCGGGGGTGGCGGGTCTGACGGCCTGGGGTTCCAAAGGGGGGAGAGACAAACACGCCGCAAGAGGGCGGAAAGATCCGCGGCCAACCGTTGGGGTTTTTGGTGGCTGGTATAGGCTGCCACCAGACGATCCAATTCGGCCAAGGCAGCCTTGCGCAGACGATTTCGCTGCACATGACGCCAGATCAACCAACCAGTGGCCAAAACAGTGGCAATCGCTGCGGCCAATAACCACCATCCCAACGCCGGCGGCCACCAGGAGAGGGGGTCTGGCAGATGAATATCCCGCAATACCAGGGCAGGGGTGGTCTCATTCATGGCTTACTGCGCTTCGGTTTAATGGTCAGACCCAAAGTCCGCTGCAACAGGGCGACCGAATCCTCCTCGGTGGAACAGGAGAGAAAGCCAATGCCATGCAGCTGGCAAAAGGTTTTCAACCCCTCTTGGCGGTTTAAAAACTGCTCCTGGTAGTGACGACGTTTATGGGGCGAACGGCTGTCCAGCAAAAAACGCCTCACCCCGTCACTGACCGGATACCAACCCGGCGGGGGCAATGTGCGTTCCAGGGAATCATGAAAAAAGATCAACAGCAGATCGTTGCGGCGTGCCAACTGGGCCAAATGGACCTTTTCCCGTTCACCGAGCTGGGCAAAATCACTGAACAGAAACAGCCGACTGCCTGGTCGGGTGACCCGGCGCAGGCGGATCAGGGACTCTTCCAACGTTTGCGTTGCCTCGGGCATGGCCTCCTCTTCCAGGCTGGTTGGATTGGCCAGCAGGCCCAGCAGGTGCAACACCGCATGGTCCCCACGCCTGGGACGACTCTCCCGATGGTGCTGATCGGTCAACACCAACCCTCCCAGACGCTGGCCCTGCAAAGCGGCTCCCCAGGCCACCAGTGCGGCCCCGCGTGCGGCCGACACCGCCTTGAAAAGGCCTCGGGTCGCAAAATACATGGCGGAACGGAGATCCACCCAGACCAACACCGCCTGTTCCCGATCTTCGTGAAAAATTTTGGTGTGGGGTTTGCCCGTGCGGGCTGTGATGCGCCAGTCCATGTGACGCACCTCATCACCGGCCTGATAGAGGCGACTTTCGGCAAACTCAACCCCGCGACCTTTAAAAATGGAAAGATGGGGGCCGTTGTATGTGGCACGGCTGCGGCTGGGGTTTATCGGCAGACCCAACGCCGCATGGCGGAGAGCGAGGAGAGAGGGGAGGACAATTTGAGTGGCCCAGCCACCGGGGACGGGATCGGGCCCGGTGGCTCCCGGGGGGTGGGGCGATGCAGGAGCGGTTGTGGTTGCTGGGCCATTCATGGTGCAGGCACACGCTCCAGCAGGAGATCCACAAACCGATCGGGGGTCAAACCACCAGCCTCTGCCTCGTAGGTGAGCATGATTCGATGCCGCAACACGTCGTGGAGCAACTCCTTGACATCATCCGGGGTGACAAAATCCCGGCCCAGCAGCCAGGCATTGGCGCGGGCACAGCGGTCCAGGGCAATGGTGGCGCGGGGGCTGGCCCCGTACTGTAAGACAGCGGCCAGATCCTGCCCGTAGCGACCAGGGTTGCGGGTGGCCAAGACCAACTGCAACAGATACTCTTCCACATTTTCAGCCAGGTAGACGCTTAGTACCTCTTGTCGGGCTGTAAAGAGGTCCACCTGCTGCATGCGTTGCAGAATGGGGCTGGGGCCACGCTGTTTTTGCTGTGCTTCCCCCCGTACCAGTCGCAAAATGGCCTTTTCCTCGGCGGCATTGGGATAACCGATGCGAACCAGCAACAAAAAGCGATCCAGTTGCGCTTCCGGCAATGGGTGGGTGCCCTCCTGCTCGATCGGATTCTGGGTCGCCATGACCAGAAAAAGCTCCGGCAACGCATAGGTCTTGGAGCCAACGGAAATTTGCCGCTCCCCCATCGCTTCCAACAGGGCGGATTGTACCTTGGCGGGGGCACGATTGATCTCATCGGCCAAAACCAGGTTATGAAACAGCGGTCCCTGGTGGAAGGTAAAAGAGCCATCCTGGGGATGAAACACCTCTGTTCCGGTCAGGTCGGCTGGCAGCAGGTCGGGGGTGAACTGGATGCGACAAAAGCTGCCTGCAATGCCTGAACTCAACACCTGAATGGCCCGCGTCTTGGCCAAACCGGGTACCCCTTCCACCAGCAGGTGGCCATCCGCCAGCAAGGCGGTAAAAAGCCGCTGAATCAACCTTTCCTGGCCGACAATCCGTTGCCGGACGGCCTTAAAGAGGCCCTGTATACTGTTTTGTGTTGACATAATTTCCACGTCTGAAAAACCAAGCTCTGCCCACAACGCCCGATCGGATGATGCACAATAACTGCGCCGGTACGCAAGGGGTTGCAAACAGGGTGGGGCCGGCCGGCGTTTAATTGCTGGACACGGGTGGCCAATGGACATAGAATGCGACTGAGGGTGGGTGTGGGGTGGTTATCTCTTGGTTTTGAATTGTATTCTGTCGATTTGCTATCAGTGGAGCATTGTGTTCATGACCCCTTCTTGCCATAGCGTTACCATCAGTACGCACCGGACATTGTCTGCGGATGCGACAAACGATCGAAAAATTGCGATTATTGGCTTGGGGAATGCGGGAAAGAGCCTGTTCTTCAATATGCTGACGGGTTGTTACAGTTTTGTGGCCAACTATCCCCACACGACGGTGGCCCCCAATCGGCAACGCACGACACTGGAGCAGTGGCCTGTTGAGATTATAGACACCCCTGGTATCTCCTCTCTGAACAGTTATTCCGACGACGAGCGTTCCACCCTGGACGTATTGTTGCAGGAACCGATTCAACATATTTTATTTTGCGGCGATGCGTTGCGGCTGCAGCAGAGTCTTGTATTGCTGTCGCAGGTATTGGAGTTGGGCATTCCCACTCTGTTTTGTCTCAACAAATCGGATGAGGCAGCCCGCCACGGTATCGTGGTCGACACGGAAAGGCTTTCCCGACTGTTGGGTGTGAAGGTTGTCCCGACGGCAGCCCCTTATGGCCGCGGGATGGATCGGTTGGGGGAGCAACTCTTGTTGTCGCAGGCCAATGGCAGTCCGGTCCATTATTTGCGCGTCATCGAAGAGACTCTCTCCCGTTTGGGTGCCCTGTTTTCGGTGGAGAATCGACCCTCCAGAGGGATGTTATTGCAATTTCTGCAGAAAGATGGCGGGGTGTCGGCATCGATGGCGTCGCAATTGGGCCAGGATGTCTTTGCCACCGCTACCGATATTGTCCGCAGCTTTTATGCCAAGGTTCCTCCGGCGCGGTTGGGCCAATCCCTTTTTACGGCACGGGATATCTGGGCCCGTGGGGTGGATCGGGAAGTTACCAAGCGGGCAGAGGTTACGGTGCCTGGTTTTTCCTATTGGGCCGGTTGGAGTGCCCGCCATCCTGTTCTGGGCTGGCCTATTCTGCTGGCTGTGCTTTGGTTGACCTTTTATGCGGTCGGTGGGCTCGCTGCGGAGATTGCGACGTTGCTGGGGGTTTGGATCTTTGACCCGCTGACCAACCTGGTGGGTGGCTGGATAGAGGATCCGTTCCTGAATGAGATGATTGTGGGCAATTTTGGCATTTTGACCATGGGGGTGATCAACGCCATTGTCACGGTGATTCCCATTCTGGTGGTCTTTTTCCTGATCATTAATTTTCTGGAGGATGTGGGTTATCTGCCCAACCTGAGTGTGTTGGCCACCCGGGCCTTTGCGCCCTTTGGTCTTACCGGCAAGGCGGTGCTGCCCATCATTCTGGGAACCGGCTGCAATACCATGGCCACCTTGACCAGTCGGATGATGGAGAGCCGTGCGGAGCGGATTGTTGTCTCTTTTCTGATCGCTCTGGGGGTACCCTGTGCGGTCCAACTGGGGGTCATGCTGGCCATTCTCTCTGTCGCGCCATTTTCCGCCTTGCTGATCGTGGTTGGCTCGGTGGTTTTTACCGCCATCGTTTGTGGCATTGCGCTCAATCGGCTGATGCCGGCGCGGACAGCCTCCGCATTTTTACTGGAGCTGCCGGCGTTGCGGTGGCCCAATTGGCGCAACATTTTGCAAAAGACCTATTTCCGAATCAAGGACTTTGTGTTGGAGGCGATGCCGCTTTTCGTCTTCGCGGCAGCTCTCATGTTTGCTCTGGAAAAAACCGGTCTGCTGGTACTGATCAAAAAATGGCTGCATCCCATCATTACCGGTTTTCTTTCCATGCCGGACAAAGTGACCGAGGTCTTTATTCTGGTTCTCTCCCGGCGGGAGGTGGGGGCGGTTTACTTCAAGGATATGGTGGACAATGGGGAGCTGGACTATTACCAAATTATCACCGGTCTGGTGGTCATGACCCTCTTTATTCCCTGTATCTCCAATACCATGGTCATGATCAAAGAGTTGGGGGCCCGTTGGGCCATCTCCATCAATCTGGGAATCGTGGCGATTGCCATTCTGGTGGGGGGGTTGGTGGATTTTTTGATTCGCCTGGTTTGATGACTTTAGCGGTGATAACCGTTGACGACTGAGCTGACTTTTTCACAGATGGAACGCTATGCGCGCCAGCTTCTTCTGAAAGAGGTGGGTGGAGCCGGGCAGGCGCGTCTGCTGCGTGCCCGCGTTGTTTTGATCGGGGCCGGGGGGTTGGGTTCTCCTGCCGCCTACTATCTGGCAGCGGCCGGGGTGGGCGGTCTGGTGATCGCTGACGATGATCGGGTGGAAATTTCCAACCTGCAACGGCAGATCCTGCATACCACCGACCGGATCGGTCAAACCAAGACAGCCTCCGCTCTTCAGGCTTTGCGCGCCCTGAATCCTGATATCGACCTTGTGCCATTTACGGAGCGGGTGACCGATGACACGGTGGATGATCTGGTGCGGCAGGGGGATTTGGTCATCGATGGCAGTGATACCTTTGTCACCCGTTATCTGCTCAATCGGGCCTGTTTTGTGGCGCAAAAACCGTTGGTTTCCGGGGCTGTGTTGGGATTTGAAGGGCAGTTGTCGCTGTTTCTCCACGGGGTGGATCCGGCGGCTCCCTGTTATCAGTGTCTCTACCCCGATCCCCCGGCTGTGGGGACAACAGCGACCTGTCGCAGTGGGGGTGTGTTGGGGGCGGTGACCGGTATTGTGGGGGCTTGGCAGGCAGCGGAGGCGATCAAGGCGTTGTTGGGTGTGGGGGAGTCCCTGGCCGGTTATCTGCTGTTGATCAATATATTGCACGGCCAGATACAGCGCATTCGGATACCCAAAAATCCCAACTGTCCCCTTTGTGGTCCTGCTACAGCTTGATCATGTCGTTTTTTTAAACAATTGCAGGGGTCCGGGGACCGTCACGGTCCCCGGCGGGGTGCAGGGGCAGAGCCCCTGCTGAACGGCGCGTTTTCCCAAAGCCCATTTTCGCAGAAAATGGGCGCAACGCGCCCAAAACCGCCCCGAAGGGGCGACCTTGGGAGGGCGGCAGCCCGACTCGCACGGTTATGTCGTGGAAAATATTTGGATAAAAAACCAGAACCTTTGGATATTCAGTTTTTTTTCTGATACAAGGCCAGGAACGGTTTTTTTTCCGAGCCATACCCGATTTTGCCAACTCTCAGTCGGGCTGCCGCCCTCCAGCAGTGCCCCTGCGGGGCGTTTTGGGCGCAGCGCGCCCGTTACATGCAGGGGCTTTGCCCCTGCACCCCACCGGGGAGCGTGACGCTCCCCGGACCCCTGCAATCGTTTTAAAAGATTAAGAAAAGCATGGGCGTGGTCATCATGTTGGCGCATATGGGGCTTTGCCCCTGCACCCCACTGGGGACCGTGACGGTCCCCAGACCCCTGCAATCATTTAACCCCTAATGCTGTAACGCCACGCTCTTTACCTGGGCAAACAGGGCAAGACCCGGTTGTATGCCCAGACGGATGCAGGATTTATGGGTGATGCGCGCCAATAGCGATGTTCCTGCCAGATCCAACTTGACCATGGCCTGGGCAGGACTCTCTGACTGGACAGCCACCACCCGGGCTGGAAAAATATTCAAGATACTGGTGCGCTGCGGAGTGTCCAACGCCAAACTGACATCCCGGGCCAATACCCATACCCGTACCGAACTGCCCGCAGCCAACGGCGCAGTGGTGGGCAAAGAGATCTCCAGCCCGGCCCCAAACGCCAGACGGGTCAGATGAAAGCGGGCATCCTGCTCAATAACCGTTGCCTCAATCAACGCACCAGCCTCCGGGCCATGGGCCAAAGGACGGTCCAAACGGGTTGCCAACAGATGCAGCGGTCCCTGCTCCACAATGCGCCCCGCTTCCAGAAAAATCAACTGATCAGCCAGTTGCATGATCTCCCCCACATCGTGACTGACATAAAGCATGGGCCGTTGCCAGTATCGATGCAGCTGTTTGATATAGGCCAAAATATGCTGTTTGCCGATCCCGTCCACCGAGGCCAGGGGTTCATCCATCAACAACAGGGTCGGCGCAGTCAACAGAGCGCGACCAATGGCCACCCGCTGCCGCTCCCCACCGGATAATTGGTGGGGATAGCGCGACAAGAGCCCCCCCAAAGCCAAAATATCAATCAATGCATCCTGATCGCGCTGGGTCAATAGCTGGCCCGGCAGCGAAGAGGGGGGAGGACGGTGGATGGCCCGCTGGCGCGCAAAAGCCAAATTGCCGGCCACCGTCAAATGGCTGAACAACCGGCCATCCTGGAAGACAAAGCCGATCGAACGTTGATGCAAAGGGACAAAACATCGTGGGCTGGCAGCCTGCCATATCTGGTCGTCCAACTGCAAAAAGCCGCTCTTGTCCCGCTCCAAACCAGCCAGAGCCCGCAAAAAGGTGGTCTTGCCACTGCCGGAAGGCCCAAAGATGGCGGTGATGCCCTGCAGCTGAGTCTCCATCTCAATGGCCAGGGAAAAGTTGCCCCGCTGCACATGGAAACGACACCGGAGTCTCATCGGGATTCCAACAGGGTGCGGCGATTGAGATAATAAATACCCAGTAGGGCCAAGAAAGAGAAACCCAACAACAAACTGGAGAGAAGATGGGCCTGAGCATAGTGGAGACTCTCTACATGGTCATAGAGCAGGATGGCAATCACCTGGGTCTGGCCTGGAATATTGCCGCCCACCATCAACACCACCCCGAACTCTCCCAACGTATGGGCAAATCCCAACACCCCGGCGGTCAAATAACCCCGGCGCGCCAAGGGCAAGACCACATGCCAAAAGGTATCCCACGGCCCAGCCCCCAGACTCCAGGCGGCCTCCAGTGTTGATTTGCCGATGGCTTCAAAGCTCCGCTGCAACGGCTGAATGACAAAGGGCAACGAATAGAGCAGCGAGGCCACCACCAACCCGGAAAAGGTAAACGACAGGGTGTGACCGCTCAACGATTGCCACCATTGGCCAAGCCAGCCGTTTGGCCCCAACAAGATCAACAGATAAAAGCCCAGGACAGTGGGGGGCAACACCAGCGGCAGGGCAACCAATGCCTCAACCCAGACCCGGGCCGGGTGACGACTGGTTGCCAACCACCAGGCCAGAGGAGTACCACCGACCAACAACAGGGCAGAGGTGACAGCCGCCAACTGCAGGCTCAATTGGATGGCCTGCCAATCCTGCGGCGAGACCCAATGCTCCATCAGGGTTGCTCCCCCTGGGGGGTGGGGGGCAGCAGATAGCCCCGTTTTTGCAAAAGAGCCTGGACGGGGGGAGTGCGCAAATACCGCACCAGCGCAAGGGTGGCCTCTGTTGCTCCAGCCGACTTGATGCGTACCCCAGCCTGCTGTATCGGTTGATGGAGATGGGCGGGTACCTCCCAATAACTGCCGGGTCGGGGCTGGCCCTGGGGGTCCAATATCTGGGCAAGGGAGAGAAAACCGGCATCCACATTGCCACTGAGTGCAAAGGCCATCACCTGGCCGACATCCTCCCCAACAATCAACCGCTCTGCATAGGAGCGGGACAACCCCAAATTATGCAACGTCTCCTCGGCCGCCTTGCCATAGGGGACCGTGCGGGGATTGCCCAGGGCAATCTTGAGCAGCTCTCCCGCCATCAACGCCTCTGTACCCCGGGCAAACCGCTTGGGGTCGGGACTCCAGAGGACCAGACGACCAATGGCATAGACAAACAGGCTGTCAGGGATGGTCAATCCCTCCTGTTGCAACTGTTGCGGGCGTTGCAGATCGGCTGACAAAAAAAGCTGAAAGGGGGCCCCATGGTGGAGTTGGTTGAACAATTTGCCGGAGGAGGCGGAGCTGATCACAACCTGATGGCCGCTCTCCTGCTCAAACCGCTGTGCCAACTCGGCAAAAAGGGGTTTGAAATTGGCGGCAACGCCCACATGGACGCGCTCTCCGGCCCCGGCTGCCATGGGCCAAAGCTGTATGGCCAGCATGAGGGCCAACAGACGGCGGAATAACAAACCGGTCACCGTTGACTATCCACCCAAGGCCGACATGTGGGCCCCAATATGGGGGTTCTCTGCCTGTTCAAAGGCGTGTCGCTCCGGTTTCAAGGCGACAGCCTGCTGGATGTGCTGTTTCAACTCCGCATCACTGGCCCCATCACGCATCGGTTGTTTGAGATCCATGCGATCCTGTCGCCCCAGACAATAAACCAGCTTGCCTTTGGAGGTCAGGCGCATGCGATTGCAGGTATTACAAAAATGGCGGGAGCGGGCCGAGATGACGCCGACATTGGCCGTGGTCCCCTCCAGATTGAAATAGCGGGCCGGGCCAGAGCCGGGCTGTTCGACGGGCAGCAACTGGCTGCCAAAATGGCGGTGAATTTGATCCAGAATTTGATCTGCCGGGACAAAAAGATCGGCCATATCCAATCCGGCCTCTCCCACCGGCATGGTCTCAATAAAGCGCAACAACACCCCCTGTTGCCGGGCAAAACTGAGCATGGCCGGAATTTCGTGGTCGTTGATGCCGCGCATGACAACCATGTTGACCTTGACCGGCTGCAGCCCGACCTGGAGCGCGGCAGCTATGCCGGCCAGCACCGCCGGCAGGCCGGCCCGATGCAGCAGGTTTTCCTTGGAAAGGCTGTTGTGTTGAGTGATCCGGTCAAAGGTTTCCGGGTTCAAGGTGTCGAGAGATATGTTGACCCGTTGCAGTCCGGCCGTTTTGAGGGCGGCCGCATAGCGTTCCAGCAGCAAAGCATTGGTGGTGAGGGTAAGCTCCTGCAAACCGGGGAGCTGGGCCAGGGCCTGCACAAGACCGACAATATTGCGCCGCAACAGGGGCTCCCCGCCGGTCAGGCGAATCCGTTCCACCCCCAACTCCAGAAACAGGCGAATCAGGCGGACAATCTCGCCAAAGTTCAAGATCTCCTGGTTGTTGGGGAGAATCGCTTCACCGGGCAGACGACAATAGCTGCAAAAAAGATTGCACCGATCTGTTACGGAGACGCGAAGATAGCGAATGGTTCTTCCAAAGGCATCTGTCAGCACGCTGTTATTTTCTCCCCTCGTTCAAATGGCGTCTGGGGGGATACCTCCTGGAAGCCATGCCAGTTTGTCATCCGGTTGATAAGGATCATGGTGCAGCAACAAAGTGGCCGCTCTTGCCGCCCGCTTTCTCCAGCAGTCGAATGCGACCCATCTCCATGCCGCGATCCACCGCTTTGCACATATCGTAGATGGTCAATGCAGCCACCGAAACAGCGGTCAACGCCTCCATCTCAACCCCTGTCTGGCCATAGGTTCGCACCCGGGCCACGATGCCGATGCTGTGACAACCGGCATCGGGCTCAAAGGCGATTTTGACCGAGGAGAGATTGAGTTGATGACACAAAGGGATCAGCATGTCCACCCGTTTGGCTGCCATGATGCCGGCAATCCGGGCCACCTCCAGCACATCGCCCTTGCTGAGTTGGCGGTTCATGATCAGTTGAAAGGTCTCCGGCTGCATCCGCACCTCGCCGGCGGCCACGGCCAGCCGTTCGGTACGCTCCTTGTCGGAGACATCCACCATGCGGGTCGCACCCTGGGCGTCAAAATGGGTTAAAGGCGTTTGATCAGACATAGTCGATCCATTGGACGGTTACCGGTTGGCCGTCGGTCAATTGGACCGGCCCTTCCGGCAGGATGATAAACACATTGGCCTTGGCCAGACTGGTAAGAATGCCGGAGCCCTGGGCACCGGTGACCTCCACCCAGGGGGCCTGATCGGGCTGAGCCTCCGACGGTGTGAAGTGGGCGATACCCCGCAAAAACTCCATCCGACTGTGGCGTTTTTGCCACTGCCCCCGGAAACAGGCTTGAAATTGACGGGGAGCCTCCGGCAAAGCCCCCATCATCTTAAGCAGAGCGGGCCGCACAATCAGGAGAAAAACCGTCAGGCTGGAGACCGGATTGCCGGGCAGTCCAAAAAAGTGGGCCTTGCCCAGCTGACCATAGGCCTGCGGTTTGCCCGGCTTCATGGAGACTTGCCAAAAATGGATTTTGCCATCTTTGGCCAGCATCTCTTTGACCAGATCATAATCGCCCACAGAGACGCCGCCGGTACTGATGAAGGCATCGGCCTCTGCGCCGCCGCGCTGGAATGCAGCCTCGAGGGCAGCGCGATCATCCCGCACAATACCCAGATCCAGCACCTCCACCCCCAGGCAGCGCAACGCCCCGTGCAAGGCGGCCCGGTTGCTGTCATAGATCTGCCCAGGCTCCAACGGTGTGCCGCTCTCCACCAACTCATTGCCGGTGGAGAGCAGGGCAACCCGCAGCGGTCGATAGAGGGGCACCGTCAGCCGCCCCAGGGCGGTCAACAGTCCCAGATCGGCCGCACTCAACCGCCGTCCCGCCGGGAAAATGGTGCTGCCGGCAGCAATATCCTCGCCGGCTGGTCTGATATGTTGGCCGGGTTGTTGGCCTGGGGGGATGGTTACCCAATCTCCCTGGCGTTGGGCCTGCTCCTGCATGACGACGCAATCACTGCCTGGGGGGATGGGAGCCCCTGTCATGATGCGTATCGCCTCGCCAGGCTGCAGAGGGGTCAACAGGCGCGCGCCTGCCGCCACCTCCGCGACCACCCGCAGGGTGACCGCCTGCCCGGTCAGATCTGCGCTGCGGACGGCATAGCCATCCATGGCCGAGTTGTCATGGTTGGGCACCGGGGCCGGAGCCACGACGGGCTGGGCCAATACCCGCCCCAGGGCCTGTCGGAGCGGCACCTCCTCCGGCGCAGCCTGGATCGGCCCAATCTGCTCCAGCACCCGCTGTTTTGCCTCATCAAATGAAATCATGTGCTGTCATTCCTTACGAGTGTCCGCCGCCGTTGGCCATCCGCAAGGCGTGAGGTACCAGGTCGGCAATGGCCTCCAGACTGTGGGTGGCCCCGCGGGTGGAACCGGGAAGATTGATGATCAGTGTATTGCCGCAAAAGGCCGCCACCCCACGGGTAAAAATGGCGTTGCGGGTCTGTTGCAGACCGGCTGCCCGGATCAGTTCAGCAAAACCAGGCAACTCCCGGTCGCACACCGCCCGGGTGGCCTCCGGGGTGCAGTCTCGCGGTCCCGGTCCCGTTCCGCCGGTGGTCAGGATCAGATCCAGCCGTTTTTCGCGGGCCCACTGAGACAGCAGATTCTGGATGGTCAGCCGATCATCCGGCAGTATCGAGCGGACGACTCCCTCTGCACCAAAATCCTTGACCATCTGTTCCAGGGCCGCACCGCTCTGATCGGTGGCCAGAGAGCGGCTGTCCGACAGGGTCAAAATGCCAACCTGCAATCCTGTCCAACGGACCGCATGGCCAGTGGGGGGGGGCTGATGCGGGTTGGATGCGGGTGACGGCGGCCCGGGCTCAGTCCGGTGGCCACTCTGGGGAAGGCTCCATTGACCCGCCTGGCTGTCACAACCGGGACAGTTGTGTATCCAACGCTCCTCCCCGGATTGCAACACCTCTTTTTTCCAGAAGGTGGCCTGGCGTTTCAGGTGATCGATGACAAACCGACAGGCGAGAAAGGCATCCGCCCGATGGCTGGCAGCCGCCACCACCAGCACAATCGGTTCCCCGACGGCCAGTCGACCAACCCGATGGATGACCAGCAACGCCTCCACCGCAAACTGTGCCCGGGCGGCCTGTTCCACCTTTTCCAGCTCCAACTCTGTCATGCCTGGATAGTGTTCCAGAATCAATGCAGTCACCCCGGCCGTTTCCGTAAAATCTCGCACAATGCCCACAAAAGTGACAATGCCACCGATTTTGGGGTTGTGTTGGATCAATCGGCTACTCTCTTCCTCCGTCGAAAACAGCTCTGTTTGAATGCGGATCATATGTGAGTTCCATTCCACTGGCTCAATTGACAAGGTGCAGGTCCGTTGGGGAGAGCAAAAGACACCGTACTCGTCCCACCACTCCACCTGCACGCTCTTCTCATACCACAACCCCCCCTCCAGTACAAGCACGGCAGACGGAATAAACCCGTTCATGGCATGGGGAGGAGCCATTTTTGGGGTGGCAGCAGGGGGAGATGTCGATGGGAGAGGGGGGGAGCATTTGAAAATGACAGAACCAGGGGAAGGGTCAAGCTTCCCCTGGTCCGACGCTATGGGGGGGCACACACTTTGACGCGCACGCAGAGATGCAGAAAATATCTCCTGAGAATAACCAAAAGGGGAATCGGATTCGCTGGCCTCGCTGGTCAATACTCTTTATACTTGCCAACGATGACGCCGCAAACCCGAATGGTGCCCTGGACATCAATCAGCGGGTAGCGTGAGTTCAAGGGTTTCAGATAGGTTCGACTGCCGACGACAATCAACTGCTTGAAAGTGGCCAAAGAGTCCCCCTCCATGCGGGCAACGAGAAACTGGTTGTGCCTCCCTGGCAGTGTGGGGTCGATGATGATAATCTCACCCTCCTGGAACTCCGGCTCCATGGAGTCATCCGGGACGCGCAGTGCAAAGGTACGGTCGCTGGAACGGGGGGCCACCGGAATCCAGGCTTCCACCTCTTTGGGGTGGAAAGACTCGGTGGGATCTTCGCAGGCTTTGCTGGCATCCTCCCAGGAGATGAGGGGCAGACGAGCAAAGAGTGGAGCGCGATAGATTTCGCCATCCTCAGCGGCTTTGGCAAACTCAGCCTGATTCATGCCAGGGGTTGCCCCAATGAGGGACATCTCCCCCCGTCCCGTATCGAGCCAGATGGGGTCCACGCCACATGTCAGGGCGATGGCCACAGTCCGTCGAGAAGATTTGGATCTGCCACACTCCAGCTTATGGACGGCTGTCTGACTGATGCCGACCCGGTCTGCCAACTCTTTTTGAGTGAGTTTGGCCTGCTTGCGAGCTGTTTGAATGCGTTCACTGAGAGTCATAGTGTTTCATCCTTGTTCGAGTTATTGCAACACCCCATAAGTAACCTGATTTGGTTGTTGTTTGCAAGATTAAATTATTCTTGACCTTTCATTTTTTAAATGGCTTGATCCTTTTTGCTTAATCACAGCAAACCTCTGAGTGGCACGGCGTAATCGGTGCTTTGTTGCTTGCCGGATAAATATATAGGTTGCAAACCTGTGATCAGAAAAAAGGCAAAATCTGCATGATATTTTCTAAACACCTATTTTTTTGAGTTTTGGACAGGGATGCAAATAAAAAGTTCCTATTTTTTTTTCGTGTTGCGCTTTAGCTGTAAGTTACAACTGTTGTTTCATTGTTGGCGTTTGATTGCCATTGATAAACGGAGGAGGCAAACTGCGATGTTGAGAAATATCCGCCGTCAAAGCGGGCCAAAATCGGGTGCCAATCGCCCGGAAAAAGTGGAAAAAATTATTGCCATGGCCCGGTCTGACGCAGAGGTGCGCCAGGCGGGCTACCGCACGCAATCCCTGAACATTCACCCCTGGGTCTGTGCCCGTTGCGGCCGAAACTTTGAACAGCACAACCTGACCGAACTGACGGTCCATCATAAAGACCATAATCATGATAACAATCCGGCGGATGGAAGTAATTGGGAAAATTTATGCATCTATTGCCACGATAACGAGCATGCGCGCTATACCGACCACCTGGCGGCAAGAGGGGTACAGATGGGATCAAAAACGGAGGAAGTGGCCACTTACAACCCCTTTGCCGATCTGCAGGCCCTGCTGGAAAAGCGGCAGAACCGTTGACCGACAGCTCAGGACGGAGGGCTGATCGGTTCGGATTTTGGCCATCTGACCGCAGTCATGCCGCTCCACAGGATCCGTGGAGGGAAAAATTTTATGGCACCGACTTTTTTCTTGGTGAATGGATCTGGGAAATTTGTTACTGTGAGGAGCTTGCTGTTTTGTCTTTGCGTTTAAAACCCTGGAAAAATCAAAATAAAACAAAGGAGTGGTTTTTATGAACCTGATTCTTATGGGACCGCCTGGTGCCGGCAAGGGAACCCAGGCACGTCGAATTGCCGAACGATATAATATTCCTCAACTTTCTACGGGGGATATGTTGCGGGCTGCGGTCAAGGCGGGCACATCGGTGGGACTGCGTGCCAAAGCAGCCATGGAAAGCGGTGGGTTGGTGACCGACGATATCGTGGTGGGCATCATCGCAGATCGGATTGGTGAGGCCGATTGTGCCCATGGTTTTATTTTGGACGGTTTTCCTCGCACGGTGGCACAGGCGACCGCCCTGGATGGCATGTTGACCGAACGCGGCCTCAAAATTGATCATGTTATCGATATCACTGCCGACACTGAGGCGTTGGTCACCCGCATCACAGGACGCAGCACCTGCAGTCTCTGCGGAGAGGGCTATCATGCCGTTTACAAAAAGCCCGCAGTAGCCGGCGAGTGCGATAAATGCGATGGAACCTTGACAACCAGGGCCGATGATAATGAGGAGACTGTACGCAACCGGTTAACCGTTTATCATCAACAAACAGCCCCAGTTATAGAACACTACCGTAATGGCGGCAAATTTAAAACCATAGATGGTATGGAGGCGATGGATTCTGTATTTGAAAAGTTGTGTGCAATTCTGGGTTAGTTTTGATGTAATGTGATTAAATCAGGACTAACCCAGAATAAAGGTTATCTGGCGTGTAGGTTTATTTCCTGAAGGGAAAAGGAAGAGAAATTATGGAAATGTCGATGGGCGGTTTATGGTTGGCCATCCTGTGCGGGGTTGGCGCGGTTGTATTTGGTGTGGTTTCAAGAAACTGGATTTTAAGCTTGTCCCCTGGTTCAGCCAGGATGCAGGAAATCTCGGGAGCGATTGAAGAGGGGGCGATGGCCTACATGCGTCGCCAGTATACAACCATTGGCTACGTGGGTGGGGTTTTGACGCTATTGCTGGCCATCTTCCTGGGGCTGCCAACGGCTCTCGGTTTTGTGGTTGGCGCGCTGCTCTCAGCGGCAGCCGGCTTCATCGGCATGAGCATCTCGGTCAAGGCCAATGTGCGTACCGCCGAGGCGGCCAAGGGGGGCTTGAATGCTGCCCTGCAGGTGGCGTTTCGTGGGGGAGCCATTACCGGCATGCTGGTGGTGGGTTTGGGTCTGCTGGGGGTCTCCATCTATTTCCTGATTCTGATGAAGAGCGGGGATACCAGCAATCTGCCTCTCCTCTTGAAACCCCTGGTAGGCTTTGCCTTCGGTGGCTCCTTGATCTCCATCTTTGCTCGCCTGGGTGGTGGTATTTTTACCAAGGGTGCGGACGTGGGTGCGGATCTGGTCGGCAAGGTGGAAGCGGGCATTCCGGAAGATGACCCGCGCAACCCCGCCGTGATCGCCGACAATGTGGGTGATAATGTGGGCGACTGTGCCGGTATGGCGGCTGACCTGTTTGAGACTTATGCGGTAACCGTGATTGCCAGCATGTTGCTGGGTGCCCTTGTCATGAAGGGTTTTCAGAATGCGTTGGTTTTTCCGTTGGTGTTGGGGGGTATTTCCATCCTGGGTTCCATCGCGGGCACCTATGCGGTCAAGGCTGAGCCCGGTCAAAAAATCATGAGTGCCCTGTACCGGGGTGTGATTGTCAATGGTGTCATCTCTGCTGTGTTGTTTTATCCGGTCACCAGTTGGTTGATGTCGGGCAATGGCAGCTATAGCGTTGCGGCCCTGTATGGCTCGGCCATGATTGGTTTGGCATTGACCGCTGCCATGGTGATCATCACCGAATACTATACGGCAACCGAATTCAGCCCGGTGCAGGATGTGGCCAAGGCATCTCAAACGGGCCATGGAACCAATGTGATCGCCGGTTTGGGCCTCTCCATGAAGGCTACAGCGGCTCCGGTGTTGGCGGTTTGTCTCAGCATCTTGGGTGCCTATCATTTGGCTGGCCTTTATGGCGTTGCGGTGGCGGCCACCTCCATGCTCTCCATGACCGGTATCATCGTTGCCCTGGATGCCTATGGACCCATCACCGACAATGCGGGTGGTATTGCGGAGATGGCGGAGTTGCCCTCAGAGATTCGGGACATTACTGATCCGCTGGATGCGGTGGGTAACACCACCAAGGCGGTGACCAAAGGCTATGCCATCGGTTCTGCCGGGTTGGCGGCGTTGGTGCTGTTTTCGGACTATACCCACGAGTTGGCTCACTTCAGAGCGGACGTTACCTTTGACCTTTCCAACCATCTGGTGATCATTGGTCTCTTCATCGGCGGCCTGTTGCCCTATCTGTTTGCTGCCATGGGCATGGAAGCGGTGGGTCGTGCTGCGGGGAGCGTGGTGATCGAAGTGCGTCGGCAGTTCAAGGAAATTCCGGGCATCATGGAAGGAACGGCCAAGCCCGACTATTCCAAAGCGGTGGATATGTTGACCAAGGCGGCCATCAAGGAGATGGTTGTGCCCTCTCTGTTGCCGGTTCTGGTTCCCATCGTGGTAGGCGTTGCCCTGGGGCCCCAGGCGTTGGGTGGTCTGTTGATGGGTACCATCATCACGGGTATCTTTGTTGCCATCTCCATGACCACGGGTGGCGGTGCTTGGGATAATGCCAAAAAGTACATCGAGAGCGGTCATTTCGGTGGCAAGGGTTCCGATGCCCACAAGGCAGCGGTGACCGGTGATACGGTGGGCGACCCCTACAAGGATACGGCGGGTCCAGCGGTCAACCCCATGATCAAGATTGCCAATATTGTGGCCCTGTTGATCGTCTCCCTGATCGTCTGATCTGTTTTCGTACTGTCTGTGGCCGTTGGATGGGGACCGTTCTGTCTCCACCCAACGGTTTTCCTGCTTCTATTTGCTGACGTTTGGAAATGGTTCATGGAAGAGTTTTATCGAATCAGTCGTCTGCCCCCCTATGTGTTTGCTGCCGTCAATGAACTGAAAGATGCGGCCCGGCATCGGGGTGAGGATATTATTGACTTTGGCATGGGCAATCCTGATCAGGCCACTCCGCAACATATTGTGGATAAGTTGTGTGAGGCCGCCCGTCAGGGACGCAACCATCGCTACTCTGTTTCCAAAGGGATAAACGGCTTGCGCAAGGCGATTTGTGCCTATTACAAACGTCGTTTTGCGGTTGAGCTGGATTCGGACTCGGAGGCCATCGTCACCATTGGTTCCAAGGAGGGGTTTTCCCACTTGGCTCTGGCCATCACCAGTCCTGGTGATACCGTGCTGGTTCCCAACCCGACCTACCCCATTCACGTTTACGCATTTGTGTTGGCAGGGGCGGATATTCGTCATGTGCCATTGTGTCGCACCACCGATTTTTTTGAGGAATTGACCCAGGCGATGGCCCATACCTGGCCCAAGCCGAAGGTGCTGGTCATCAATTTTCCCTCCAATCCCACCGCCATGGTGGTGGATTTGGCCTTTTATGAAAAGGTGGTGGCCTTTGCCAAGGAAAATGATCTGTATGTATTGTCCGACATCGCCTATTCGGAGGTCTGTTTTGATGGGTATGAGTGTCCCAGCATGTTACAGGTGCCGGGTGCCAAGGATTGTGTCATTGAATTCTACTCCCTTTCCAAGACCTATAACATGCCGGGTTGGCGAGTGGGGTTTGCGGTGGGCAACAAAAGGCTGGTTCGGGCGTTGACCCGTATCAAATCCTATCTGGATTATGGCATGTTTCAGCCGATTCAGATTGCGGCAACGGTGGCCTTGAATGGCCCTCAGGAGTGTATTGGCGAAATTCGGAGCCTGTATCAGAGCCGTCGCGATGTGTTGGTGGAGGGATTGGGTCGGGCTGGATGGGAGATCGAGTCCCCCAAGGCCTCCATGTTTGTCTGGGCCCAGATTCCGGAAGAGTTTCGCAAGATGGGGTCGCTGGAATTTTCCAAGTTGTTGTTGAAAGAGGCGATGGTTGCCGTCAGTCCTGGTATTGGTTTTGGCCAGTATGGCGACGACTTTGTCCGTATTGCGCTGATTGAAAACGAACTGCGAACGCGCCAGGCCGTACGCAGTATTAAAAAATTTCTCCATGCAGGGGCGGATGTTCGCTCCTGATTGCACGAATAGGGTGTCACCCATGCAAGAGCTGCGCGTTGGTATTCTGGGGTTTGGTGTGGTGGGTCGAGGGGTGGCGGATCTGCTGTTGACGCGGACCGCGCTTTTGTTGCAGCGGACGGGGGTGGCTCTGCGGTTGGTGCGTATTGCAACGCGAACGCCAGAGCGGGACCGGGGGCTTGAGTTGGGTTCGGTTGAGGTCACCAGGGATTTGCAGCGCGTGGTGGCGGCTGATGATATTGATGTGGTGATTGAGTTGATTGGTGGCCTGGAGCCGGCCAAATCCCTGGTGTTGGAGGCGTTGACCAACGGCAAGCATGTGATCACGGCCAACAAGGCACTGATAGCTGTGCATGGGGCTGAGTTGACTGCCCGTGCCGCTGCTGTGGGTCGTGAATTGTTGTTTGAAGCGGCCGTGGCGGGGGCCATTCCGGTGATCAAGGTGTTGCGGGAGGGGTTGGCAGCCAACCAGATCGATCAGATCTATGGTATTTTGAATGGTACTTGCAATTATATTCTGACAGCGATGCGGGAGAAGGGGGCGGCGTTTGCGGATGTATTGAAGGAGGCGCAGGCCAAGGGGTTTGCTGAGGCGGATCCTTCGTTTGATATTGATGGCATCGATGCGGCCCACAAGTTGGCCATTTTGGCGGCGATTGGTTTTGGCTCTTTTCCGCGTTTTGACCAAATTCATGTGGAGGGCATTCGGCATATATCCGATGTGGATATTGCCTGGGCCACGGAGATGGGCTATCGGATCAAGTTGCTGGGTATTGCCAAGCGGGATGCGGAGGGGTTGGAGTTGCGGGTGCAGCCCACGTTGGTGCCGGAAGCGGGCATGGTGGCTTCGGTGGAGGGAGTATTCAATGCGGTGTTTATTCGGGGGGATGCGGCTGGGACCACCATGTATTATGGTCGGGGTGCAGGGGAGCGGCCGACAGCCAGTGCAGTGATGGCGGACCTGGTGGATATTGCGCGTAACGGTCAGGCGGCTGTTGTGCAGCGGGTGGCGAGTTTTTCCACCTTGCCGTCCTATTTGAGCAGTCAGCCGGTGCGGGAGGCGGCTGAGTGGCGGGGGGAGTATTATCTTCGGTTGGCGGTGGCGGATCAACCTGGGGTTTTGGCAGAGGTGACGGCTGTATTGGCACGGCAGCAAATTTCCATCGATGCCATTCATCAGAAGGGTCGTTCGGACGTGGCGGCAGTGCCGTTGATCATGGTAACGCATGAGACCACGGAGGGGCAGGTGCGGGCGGCGTTGGCGGCCATGGAGCAGTTGGAGGCGGTGCGGGAGCCCCCGAGGTTTATTCGGATTGAGCCGGGATTTGTTTGACAAACGGTTGCAGGGGGCCGGGGAGCGTCACGCTCCCCGACGGGGTGCAGGGGCGACTTGTTTCTGTTTTTTTTTAAACAATTGCAGGGGTCCGGGGAGCGTCACGCTCCCCGGCGGGGTGCAGGGGCAGAGCCCCTGCTGAACTGCGCGTTTTCCCAAAGCAAATTTTCGCAGAAAATTTGCGCAACGCGCACAAAACCGCCCCGCAGGGGCGACCTTGGGAGGGCGGCAGCCCGACTCGCACGGTTATGTCATGGACAATGCCTGGATAAGAAAGCAGAAGGTTCGGATATTCCGTTTTTTTTCTGATACAAGGCCAGGAATGTTTTTTTTCCAAACCCTCCCAAACTTGGCCAGCTTTCGGTCGGGCTGCCGCCCTCCAGGAGTGCCCCTGCGGGGCGTTTTGGGCGCGCTGCGCAAATTTCCTGCGGAAATTTGCTTCGGTGAAAGCGCGCCCTTGCATGCAGGGGCTTTGCCCCTGCACCCCACCGGGGACCGTGACGGTCCCCGGACCCCTGCAATAGTTTTAAAAGATTAGAAAAAGCATGGGTATAGCCATCATGTTAGCGCGTATGGGGCTTTGCCCCTGCACCCCACCGGGGACCGTGACGGTCCCCGGACCCCTGCAATTGTTCAAAAAGATCAAAATCAAAAAGCAGTCACCGCAAGGAGCGGGCAAAATCACCAGCGCACCAAGGCGGAACCCCAGGTAAACCCACCCCCGAACGCCTCCAATAACAACAACTGACCCGGTTGAATGCGGCCATCCCGCACCGCTTCATCCAGAGCCAACGGCACACTGGCCGCCGAAGTGTTGCCATGCCGGTCCACCGTCACCACCACCCGATCCATCTGCATACCCAACCGCTTGGCCGTGCTGTGAATGATGCGAATGTTGGCCTGATGCGGCACCAACCAATCGATCTGCGACTTTTCCAAACCGTTGGCAGCCAGAGTCTCATCCACAACCCCTTCCAATGCCATGACAGCCTGCTTGAACACCTCATTGCCACGCATCCGGGCCAAACCACTACCCGCACCGGGGTTGACCAACAACCCCTGGGAGATGCCCCCATCCGTACACAGCAACTGCTCATAACTGCCGTCCGCATGCAGATGCGTGGACAAAATGCCCGACCCGGACTCCGTACTGCCCTCCACAACAACCGCCCCCGCGCCGTCACCAAACAAAATACAGATGGAACGATCCTGCCAGTCCACCAACCGACTCATGGTCTCGGCCCCAATGACCAGAATGCGCCGCGCGGAACCGGCTCGAATCAAACTGTCCGCCATGGCCAAGGCATAAATAAAACCGGCACAAACCGCCTGAATATCGCAGGCCGGCATCTGCAAACGGGTCGCACCCAGCTTGCGCTGCACAATGGTGGCAGTGGCCGGAAAGATCAGGTCCGGGGTGGTGGTGGCAACCAGGATAAAATCCAACGAATCCGCCCCGACACCCGCGTGGGCCAACGCCTTGTTGGCCGCTGCCACCGCCAAATCCGATGTCATCTCACCAGCTGCCGCAATACGCCGCTCGCTAATACCCGTGCGGGACCGAATCCACTCATCCGTGGTATCCAACCGCGAGGCCAACTCCGCATTGGTCAATACCGTGGCCGGCAAATAAGAACCACAGCCTATGATGCGCGCAGAACGTATGGTCACCGACTCATCCCTGTTGGCTCTGGTTGGGTCATCACCTGCATTTTGGCAACAATCGCCTGGGTCTTTTCCGTCACCCGGTTGGAGACCAAATCCTCCGCCGCCTTGATCGCATGATAGAAGGCAAAACCATCTGCCGAACCATGACTCTTGACCACAACACCCTTCAAACCCAGCAACATGGCACCGTTGTAAACCCTGGGGTCAAAGCGGTCCCGAAACCGCTTGAAAACAGGACGCACCAGCAGATAACCCAACTTGGCCAACCAGGAATGGTTGAACGATTGCCGCAAAAAATGAACCAGCATGGTGGCCACCCCCTCCGCCGTTTTTAAACTGACATTGCCGACAAAACCATCACACACGACCACATCCACCTTGCCCTGGAAAATACCGGTCGCCTCCACATTGCCGACAAAAGCCTGGCTGAGACCTTTGAGCCGCTCACCGGCCGCCTTGACCACATCATTGCCTTTCTCTTCCTCGGAACCAATGTTGAGCAGTCCAACCTTGGGATTGTCAATATTCAGGACAGCCGTCGCAAAAACCTCACCCATCAAGGCAAACTGACAGAGATGCTCGGCGGTACAATCGACATTGGCTCCCAGGTCCAGCATCAAAACCTGACCCGTTGTGGAGGGCATGAGAGAGGCAATGGCCGGACGGTCGATGCCAGGCAGGGTCTTGAGGACAAAGCGGGCGGTGGCCATCAATGCCCCGGTGTTGCCAGCAGAGACAAAGGCATCCACCTGACCCTCCTTGACCAGATTGGCTCCCACCCGGAGGGAAGAGTCCTTCTTGCTGCGCATGGCAGCCGCCGGTTTTTCCCCCATCCCCACCACTTGAGAGGCCACTTGAATGCGGAAGGCGTGCTGGGGCGCGCCCACACGCTGCAACTCAGCCTGGATCACCTCTGCGCGCCCCACCAGAGTAAACTCCGCCTGACTGCCAGCCGCAATCGCCCGCAACGCACCATCAATCACGGATTGCGGGGCATGGTCCCCCCCCATTGCATCGAGGGCAATGCGGATAGTCACGAGCGAAAGGTCTCCAACAGGGCGGTGATCGTGGTTCTACTCCTCCACTTGGACGACTTCCCGGCCATCATACCAGCCACAGGCGGGGCAAACACGATGAGAGGGGCGCATCTCCTGGCAGTTGCTGCAGACGGCCAAATGGGGGGTTGCAATGGAGTCGTGGGATCTGCGATGACCACCACGGGACGAAGAGCTTTTTTTCTTGGGTACAGCCATTTTAATTCTCCCACTATCAAACTGTTTTTAGATTTTTTAACACAGCGAACGGTCCTTCCGTCGTTGTCTCCACGCAACTGCACTTTTCCTGATTCCGATCAGCACCACAGGTTGGACATAAACCGGCACACGCTTGCTGACAAACGGGAATCATGGGTAACGCCAACAACAACTCCTCTTCCACCACTGCAGCAATCGAGAGGGGATGACCATCCAGATAGGTCCGTTCCTCCACCATCTCCTGGCAGCTGTCCGCCTCGGCCGGATCCGATCCTGGCACAAACAATCGATCCACCTCGGCAAACACCTGACTGGAAAATTCGGTCAGACAGCGCGCGCACATACGCCTGACCGTACAGGCCACCTTGCCCCGCACCCGTAACAGATTTTCCGCGAAGGCGGCCGTCAGATCCACCTCGGCCACCGTTTCCGGTTGCGCTTCAGAGGAGAGTTCCGACAATCGATCCCGGGCAACAAAACCACAGAACCGCTTGAATAACCGACGAACCCCCTCCAAGTCAATCCCTGTTTCACTTAAATCACGATGCAGCGTCTCATTGTCCTGCATCGGATCAGCCCACGGAGTCTCTGTGGGTAAATCATGACCAGCTGTTGTCACCTGTCACCCTCGTACCAAATAGACCAGCAACAGACCAAAACACATCAGCAAAAAACCGGTACGGCGCAAAAAAGCATCCGGCAGTTCAGCGACATGAACCACCATGCGCCGCATACGCTCCGGAATGGCAAAATAGGGTATGCCTTCCAGAATCATCACCAAGCCGATGGCTGTCAGAAAATCATTCACCGTGATTTACACCATCCGATCGAGCGGTGCCACCTCCTCTCTCTGGATAGTCGACATCCTGCAGATAACGAAAAAATCCTGCCGGTTCCAGAACGATGGTCGTGTCCTTGGTAAATACCCGCTCATAGGCATCCAACGCCCGCTTGAACTCAAAAAACTCCGGATCCTGGCGATAGGCCTCTGCATAAATGCGGGTGGCGTCCGCATCGCCCTGTCCGCGCAACTCCTGGGCCTCCTTGTAGGCGGTTGCCAGCAAAATTTCCCGCTCCCGGGCTGCCTGGGAGCGAATCTTGACTGCCTCCTCTTCCCCCTGGGCGCGGTAGGTCTTGGCTTGCCGTTCCCGCTCCGTCTGCATGCGGCGAAAGACCGCTTTGGAGTTTTCCGGCGGCAAGTCGGTCCGCTGGATGCGTACATCCACAATCTCGATGCCATACTGGGAGGCTTGCGAACTGGCCTGCTCCCGGATGCGGGTAACCAGATCCGCCCGGGAACCGGCCACAATCTCCATCATCGTGTACTGCCCCAACACCTCCCGGATATTGGAGTAGATAATGTCGCTTAAACGGGAGGTGGCTCCCTCCTCGTTGCGCACCGTTTGGAAAAATTTTAACGGATCAACGATGCGCCAGAGGGCATAGTTGTCCACCTTCAAATTTTTCTTGTCTGCAGACAGTACCTCCTGCGGATCCTGGTCAAAAACCAACAGACGCTTTTCAAAGGAGAAGGCATCCTGGACAAACGGAATCTTGAAGTGCAATCCCGGTTCGGTGATGGGACGGATGGGCTTGCCCAACTGTACGATCAAAACCTGTTCTACTTGATGGACCGTAAAAACCGCCTGGGAGGTCAACACCAAACCAGCCATGATGACAATCGTCAACCCCTTGAGGAGAGTGTTCTGATTCATTGGGCGGCTCCTTTCTCAGCGGACGGCGCGTTGCGATTGCCGGGCAAGGGCAGATAGGGCAAGACCGCCTGGCTGCCACCGGACTGGACAAATATTTTATTCATATCCGGCAAGATTTTCTCCATGGTTTCCAGATAGAGACGGGTGCGCGTCACCTCTTTGGCCTTGTTGTATTCGTTCAACAGGGACAAAAAGCGGTGCACATCCCCCTCAGCCTTGGTCAGTTTGGCGGCTTTGTAGGCCTCTGCCTCCTGCACCTGTTTGGCGGCTTCCCCCTTGGCCTTGGGCAAAATATCGTTGGCATAGCCCTCCGCTTCGTTGATGGCCCGTTCCCGATCCTCCCGGGCACTGGCCACATCCTTGAAGGCATGAATCACCTCCTCCGGAGGGGCCACCTGCTGCAATTGGACCGCAATAATCCGTAAACCGCTACGATAGCCGTCCAATATGGCCTGCATGGTCTGTTTGGTATCCGCCTGGATCTTTTCCTTGCCGGTGGTCAAAGCGGTGTCAATGCTGTTGCGCCCGATCACCTGACGAATGGATGCTTCGGTGACATCCCGCACGATCATATGGGGGTCACTACTGGGATTTCTCAGGTTGAACAGATAATTGGCTGCCCCGCTCTCCTCGATGCGATACTGGACGCTCAGGTTTATGTCGATGATGTTTTCATCCCCCGTCAACATCAGGGACTCTTCCGCCACGGTAACCGTGCTGCGACCGCGGGTCCGGTAGCCAATTTCGACCCGCTGCACCTGTGTCACTTTGGGGGTGTAGACGGTTTCAATGGGATAGGGCAGGTGAAAGTGCGGGCCGGAATCGGTGGTCTCCACATAGCGACCAAACCGCACGACGACCCCTTTTTCATCGGGTGCAACCAGGTAGATGCCGGTGGCCATCCACAGGACAAAAGCGACTCCCAACAGCATGGGCCATGCCTTCCCCCCGGGGACGTTGCCCGCCATTTTTTCCCGCAGCATTTCAACAATTTTTTCTATATCGGGTGGCTGAGGTGGCATGTTGCCGGACCCCCAGGGTCCCTGGGGCCCACCGCCGCTATCATTCCAAGACATAATACGCTCCTAACCAATCGAGTTTTTTCCAAAGAATACAGTATCCCTTTATCCGGGCAATTCGTCAACTATCGTTGGTTGGTTCTGTTGTTTTGAGGGCCGATGTCGGTGGGCCAGCACCTCATTCAAGATGCCTCGCAGAATGGAGACCTCCCGCTGATCCAGGCAGGCCCGGTGAAAAAGTGCTTTCAAACTGCCCATGATATGGCGGTTTTGCTCGCTGCGGAGAAAGCCGATGGTCAGCAGAACCTCGCGCAGATGTTCAAAAAAACGCTCCATTTCTGAGGTATTGGCTCGTGCCCCCTCCCGGGTCGGGTCAAAGGCGAAGGAGTGTCCTGCGCCCAGGCCCAGCATGATTTCGTATACCACCACCAGTACGGCCTGTCCCAGATTGAGGGAGCCGCTGCCGCCAAAGGTGGGAATGTTGCATATTCTGTGGGCCCGCTCCAGATCGACGGTTTCCAAACCGGTTCGTTCGGTGCCAAACAGCAAGCCCACCTCGGTGCCTGGCCAAGCCAGAATGGCGGGCAGCTCCTGGGCCAGTTGCCGTGGGGTGGAGACGGTGTGTCGTTGTCCCCGGGAACGGTTGCTGGTGGCGACCAGAAAGTTGAGATCGGCTGTTGCGCTGGCGAGGTCGGGAAACAGTGCTGCCGAATCCAGCACAGCCGTATGACCGGCCGCGTACTGGATGGCATCTTCGTGGGGGAACTGTCGGGGGTTGACCAGTCGCAGCCGGGAGAGTCCCATATTGCCCATTGCCCTGGCTGCCGCGCCAATATTGCCCCCATGGGCTGGGCGGTCAAGAATGACGACGATCTGCTGGTGGGGCGATGGGATGGCGGGATGATTGGTCACAAGAGGTCACTGAACACACATGAAATTGAATACCGTTATGGTCACTTTACCGGGCTGCGGCAAGAGGGGCGTACGTACACTGCGAGCAGATGCAACGCCAGCCTCAATCCGTTGCAGGATTTCCAGCTGTTTTTTTCAGAGCGCGTATTCTAGCACCATTGCTCCCACCCGCAAGGTTGATTGCAAAAATGGGTATACCGGTTTGGCGTCTGCATCGCCCATGCAACAGGCGTTGCAACGGAAAGGTGGCTTAATTGTCTTGACGATGCGAGGTTATTTATGCTATCAGTCAGCCGGTTTATGGGCTGGAGTGTCCGCGCGAAACACGCTGGATTCGACGTTGTGTAGAGTAGTCAATTCCTTGATCTGGCGGCATTTAATCGAAAGGGGGTAGCCATGCAATTCATCAAAAACCCTTTGGGGCTTTTTAAGAAAGCGGGCGAAGAGGAAAAAAAGGGGACCGAGAACGCGAAGAGTCTCACCCATCCCGATCTCCAACCCAACTGCTTTTACGCCCTTCCCAACCAGTATACCCCGGTGGTCATCAGCTCCCAGGGTATCTCCTGTCATATCGAGTATGGTTCTCGTGGGGATTACAACGTGACCACCTACTCCAAGGACCGGAACATGGGGCAGGAGAGTTTGAATGCCCGGGACCGCAAGAAAAGGCTGGTTACCAGCTTTGCCTTCAAGGGTTTGATCGGCGTTCATCTGCATCCAGCCGGTATGGTTTTGACGCTGGATGAAGAGAAAAACTTTCGGGGCGAGGCGCGGCACAACCAACCACCGGCCACGATTGTCAGTGGCCCCACTCCTCCCAACGACGAACAGCTCAAGGCGGATCGGATCATGACCATCGATCTGACCAGGCTCTCGGAAGAGAACCCGTTGCTGATCGCCTCCAACAACCGTTTGCTCCACATGATGGTCAAACCTCTGGGGACGGCTCAGACGAGCTGGGGTGTTTATTTATCCACCAACACCGGTGTCATTCGTCCCAACGCCCTGGCCGCTCTGGTGTTGAAGCGTGGGTCTAACGTCTGTATTGACCGCAATTTTCTGATCCGTCTGGCAGCCTCTCCCAATGGTGGCATCACGGCCCGGGCCTGGAATGTAGAGACCATTGACCCCATCCTGATGCGGTTGGCTGTCGATGCGGAGGGGGTGTTGACCCTGGAGGAGCTTTTTACCACGCACGGTTTGAGCGTTGTGGTGGGGGATGGAAAGCCTGTCCGGTTGGGATTGGTAGGGGATGGCGCGTCGCCACAGGAGAACGAGCTGCGCAACCAGTGTGCCGAAACCCTGGGAAAATTGCGGGACCGGGCCCGGTCCGGTGTGGCAGAGCAGGGCCAGGAGGGGGCCCTGCAGGCTGTGCGGGATCAGATCCTCACGGAGGTGGCCAAGGCCATTCGGAAGGAGACTCCGGATGGTGTTGTCGTGTTGGCACTGGAGCTGGCGGTCAAGGAGATCATCGCTCCCCTCTACAATGAAGCCACCGGTAACGAGCATATTTCCAGCGTTGATCATGAAACGGTGGCACTGCTGAATGCCATCACCGATGCGTTGACCGGCTGGGTTCAAGCGGACTCCACCATTGCCCTGGCGGCAGCCGCCATTGATCAGGTGATTACCGAGATCGCTGACGCTTTGCCCATGGAGGGTTTGGATGCCATGATGAGGCAGGCGTTGCCCAAGATTCAGGCCCAATCCCTGGACGAGGAGCGGATTCACCACGATGATCTGTGCCAGAGTGCGAAAAAATGGCTGACGACCAGCTCTGTCACCCGGGATATGCGCCACTTTGCCAAAGAGATATCACGAACCGATAACAAGGGAGAGCAGGGGGAGTTGACCGCCGCGCTGGAAAAAGTGGTGAACAGGATGATGCGGGAAGCCATGGTGCAAGCCATCGTCCGGTTGAGCGTCAAGGGCCATTTGATCCGCATCGAACAGGAAAAGCGCAAAGAGTTGGGTGTGGTGTTGCAAAGTCAGGATGTGCAGCCGGTCGGGAGCAGAGATCTGGTTGACATTATCGACCGCTACAACCAGTACGCCCTCTACATTGATCCAGCCTTTCAAGAGCGTGTGAGTGCCCCACTCAATGCCGCCATCAAGGATTTTCAAAAGGGAACCATTGACGATCAGGCTGTCGCTGTTGAAACCAAGGGGTTTGTCTCCTACCTGGCTTTGCTGCGCAACTCTGGCGGCAAGATTGATGCGGATGCCACCCCCACCATGCCGGCTTTTACCTGTCTGCACTCCATTCCCGATGCCATTCCCGATATCCAGGTGGAGCAGCCCGATCGGGCGGCCGCCAAAGGCGTTGTCCGAGTGGTGCATCGGGAGGGTCGGTTGCTGGAGTCCGACTTTGTTGCCGTGGCTCGTGCCAGTGACCTGCCTCCTGGTGTTCCCAGTGCCCTTTGGTTTGCCTTTCGGGATTTTACGGTTCGCTTTGTGGCATTTCACCTTACCGGAGATTTTCGGCGCGAGGAGGATCGCAAACAGTATGAGCTGATCGTCCAGCAATTTACCCACAGGTTGCTGTTGAAGCTGTTCAATCTGTTTCGAGGTCTGAAATCCCTGCCCATTGCCGGTAACCTTGACGGTATTCAGGAGTTGTTGGGAGCGGCCGACGGTGTTGTCGAGACGCGCCTGGGAGAGAATCCGGAGGATGAGTTGCTGGACCTGAGGAACCGCCCGGGGGGGATTACGGAGACGGCGATGAACCTCAAGTACGAACTCAGGCAACACATTGTCAAACTGCAAAAGGATGTGGCATCCCCTTCGGAGGCTTTCCGTTTCAAACAGCGCATGCGGGCGTTTGCCACGGCGGGTGGGCGTGCCCAGGATGTGACACTGCCTGTCACCATCACAGCTCAGCGTGGTGAGGTCACCATAGAGGTGGTTTTTGACGGTCAGCCTTTCAAAAAATCGGTGCGTTTGGCGGTTGTGGAAGATAAGGCTGCAGCTGGGACAGCGGTGGAAAAGCCTGCTTCCGAGGCGCAGAAGGGAGAGCCGGCTGTCAAGGAGGAGGCCCGCGTTGCTGCCGTGCGGAAGCAGACCGGTAAGCTCAGCCGACAGGGAATTTTGCAGTTGTTGGATGGTCTGGAGTTTTTCAAGGATTTTTCCAGCTACGAAAAAGAGCGTGTTGCCGAGTTTGATGTCAGTTTCAAGTTGATCAAGCCGTTGGAGGTGTTGATTCAGGAAAACACCAAAGACACCGCCTTTTTTATTCTGATCAAAGGTCGTGTGGCGGCGGTCAGGGGGCCCCTGGCGGGCAAGAAAAAAGTTTTGTTCAGTCTGGAGGCTGGTGACATCATCGGCGAGTTGGCCTTTCTGACCGGTACCCCCCGGACGTTGAATATTGTTTCCCAGCAGGAGGGTCTGGTATTCCGGGTGGATCAGGAGCTGTTGGGGCGTCTGAGCTGTAACAGTCGGGAAAAGTTCAAGGACAAAATTATTCACAAGCTGGTGCAGCGGATGGCGGACACCACCAACTGGGTGCGGGAGTTGCCTCACCTTGACAGTACGGACCCGCTTCTGACCGCCCAGGATAGGGAGGGGGCCGACAGGGGGGTGCTGAAAAAGGTGAGTCGGGAGGAGGGGATGGCGATTATTGACCGGATCAAGTTTTTTGACCTGTTTTCCGCCGATGAAAAACGCCTGATCACCGCCAACGACACCTCATTTCTTACCTATCCTGCCGGTACTTATGTCATCCGTGAGGGTGACACCGATACCGCCTTTTTTGTCCTGATCGATGGCCAGGTTACGGTTATCAAGGGTGAGACGGAGTTGGTTGATTTCGGGCCGGGTGAGTTTTTTGGTGACATGGCCTTTCTGACCAGTCTGCCCCGTACCAGCGGGGTACGCAGCAAAACGGAAATCTTGGCACTGAGGGTGGACCAGCGTCTGTTAAAACAGCTGAGCCCAGAGATACGGGAAAAGCTCAAGGACCGGTTTATTCACACGCTTTGTGAAAGATTGATTCAGACTACGGGGAGGGTAAACAAGTAGGGTCGCCGTGGTGTGTCTGTTTTCTCGAACGATTGCAGGGGTATGGGGGCCGTGACGCTTCCCAGGCCCCTGCGGTCATTCAATCCATTAAAGATGAAAGATGGTTTTCAGGCTTTTGTCATCCATACAGAGTCTGTTGGACCGGATCAAATCCCAACAGGCGCACCGTAACCAGTTGGCCGGTTTGAGTATCCGGGGGGGCCGTAAAACGAACAGGCAAGAAAGCGGCGGTTTTGCCGCTGGCTGTCCCGGCCTCCAACGTCTCCACCAATACTGCTTCCGCTCGACCCAACCATTGCTGCGCCGTTTTGGCCAACAAGGCTAGGCCGGTCTGCCGCAGCTGCTCAGACCGCTGTTGGGCCTCCCGGGGGGAGACCCGGAACCGCCTTGGTATGGCGGCGGCCGGAGTGCCTGGGCGGTCGGAATAACGGAAGACATGTAAAAAGGTGATCCCTGCTTCATCCATAAGGGTCAGAGTCTGCTGAAAATCGGTGGCTGTCTCCGTGGGAAAACCAACAATCAGATCCGCCCCCAATACCATTTCTGGACGTGCGCTCCGCAACCGTTTAATCTGATCCAGTAACCATTGTCGTCCATAACCGCGCCCCATCCTTTTTAAAATTTTGTCGTTACCCGACTGGATGGAAAGATGCAGATAGGGACACAGCCCTGGATGGGCAAATTGCTGGATCAGAGGCTCCTGCAGGTCGATGGGGTCCAGGGAGGAGAGTCTCAGTCGCTTTCCCTGCATGACCGGCAATAGTGCGGCCACCAGCTCTGCCAGACTGGCTGATGGTGTGCGATCCCGGCCATACGCACCCAGATTGATGCCGGTAAGGACAACCTCCTGATAGCCATTTGCCAGATATTTGTTCGTCTGGGCAAGGACATAGTCGATGGAACGGGAGTTGCTCGGTCCTCTGAGCGCAGGAATGGTACAAAAGGTGCAGCGACTGTCGCAGCCGTCCTGAACCTGTAAAAAGGCGCGGCTGCGGTCGGAAAAACTCTCCACCAAGGCTACCGCATCCCGCTCTGGTCGATCCGTTACCGGACCGACACAAAGGTTCTGCCGGGTCACGGGCTGCTGGGCAAGGTGGGTCCAGAGGGACTCCTTTTCGCTGTTGCCGACGACCAGTACCACCCCAGGCATATTGGCCAGGCTGGCGGCGTTGCCCTGGGCGTAACAGCCCGTGATGACCAGTTTGGCTTGGGGGTTGGCACGGGAGACGCGGCGAATCAACTGACGTGCCTGCCGATCACTTTCAGCAGTGACCGAACAGGTGTTGATAATGATGAGATCAGGGGCGTGACCCGGTTCCGACGGGTAAAAGCCGTGGGCCGCCCCGGTCTGGGAGAGACGTTCCGTTTCGACTTGATTAACCCGGCAGCCCATGGTCAGGACCGAAAAATACCGGGCAGGAGAACTTGGATGACTGACGATTTTCATGCTTTGTTTGCCCCTTCCATCATAACCCTGCTGGATGCGCTTGACCAACTGATTGGACCCGTCTATCTGGCGGGTGGCACAGTACGCAATATGCTGCAAAACAGGCCCCTTGCCAATGAATTAAACCTGTTGGTTCAACGTCCCCTGTCAGAATGTCACCATCGTCTGGTGCAAGGGGGCTTTCCGATGGTGACGGTGGGTACCAAACGCCATGAAGTGTGGACCAGTGGCCACAGCTCCCTTTTTCTCCCTCTTGCCCAGGAGGGGGGGCTGAAACAGGGGGGAGAGAGTACACTCTTTGCACGAACTTCACACATTTCCCATCTGGAAATCACCTCATTTCGGCACCGCATGGAGTATCCCCCCACCCTGGAAGAAGATTTGCTGCACCGAGACTTGACGGTCAACGCCATGGCGTTTGCCTGGCCCCATGGTCCACTGGTCGATCCTTTCAATGGCCAGGAGGATCTGGCCAATCGTCGGATTCGTTTTGTCAAGGGGAGTTCCACTCTGGAGGATGATCCCCTGCGGGCACTGCGATTTTTCCGTTTTCTGTTGCAGCTGGAAGCTGTTCCGGACGAAGCGGATCTCCAGGCCGCGGAAGAGACATCGATGGAGATGATTCCGAAAAAAAAGCTGCGTGCGGAGTTGGACCGCATGTTTTCCCTGCCATTTAACGGTCCCGATCGCTATCCGAATGTAGAGCGGTTTTTCTATTCGCCCCTGGCGCAAGAGATCTTTGCCGACATGGCCACCCCGCCCATTTGCAAGACCGGGGAGACCCCAGCCCATCGATGTCGCCGGGCCATAGAATTGATGCGGGTGATGACAGAGCCGGAGATTGGCGAGGAGGTGCCGCTGCATGATCTGCGTTGGACCGCGCTGTTTTATGCCATGGGGGAACTCAACTGTATTGGCCAGGAAAAAGGTCAAACCCGTTCCACCCTGCATGGTGTCACGCTCCAGCGCATACAGGAGATTCTGAAAAAATTTCGTTTTTCGCAACGACGGCAACACAATATTTTTCAAATGCTGCACCATCTGGATGTTCCGTTAACCCCGACAGATCGTACCCTGCTGCGAATGATGGGCAACAACGATATTCCCATACCGGCTCTGTTTCGTCTGATTCATGCCCGCAGTGTGGTGAATGCACGTGAGCTGAGAGAGAAAGCGGACGATGCGAGTCGCCAGACAGACTCGGATGCGCTGTTTGAAACGCAGCTGCACAAAACGTTGGGGCGGTACCGAATGTTGCAGAAGGCCAGCCTGCGACCAACTCCCCATGATTTGGCCATCACCGGTGGAGAGATCATCGACTTGGTACGGCAACCCCCGGGGGCCTGGGTGGGCGAGTTGGTCGCCCTGTTGCTGGAATGGATCAGTCATGACTCCAGTCGAAATAACCGCGCCCAGTTACATGAAAAAATTCGTGAGTGGGTCACCAAGCAAGTCCTTGTTTGATGCAATCTGCGCAGGAAACCCGGTCGGCCAGCCTCTTGACGACAGCTCGCGCTGCCGAAAGGGATCATGCCTTTTAACCCAAAAATATTTGATGCATGAAAGATAGTGCTTGCTTTTGCCCAGGCTTTTACCTAACCTGAGCGCACGGTTGGTCGTAAGGCAACTAGCTGGAAATAACAGGTTTTACGTTTTACCTCCTACGATTGATTCTTTTGAATGGAGCATGGTATGTCGCAAAGAATATCGGGTACTGTCAAATGGTTTAACAATGCCAAAGGGTTTGGGTTTTTGGCCCCGGAAGATGGTGGAGAGGATGTGTTTGTCCATTTTTCTGCGATACAGGTAGAAGGATTCAAGGCACTGGAAGAGGGACAAAAGGTAACTTTTGAGGTTGTCCATGGCCAAAAGGGGTTGCAGGCGGCCAACGTCAGCCCAGCCTGATTCGCCGATCGGTTTCCTGAGATTGATAGGGAACAGACCGGTTCAATCGGAACGGGGCATCGCCTCCGGGGGGTGCTTCAGAGGGGTTCTGTGTTGCTCCGGTCTTGTTTTTTTTCTGTAATGTTATTTGCTGTCGCTGGGTCTTTCCTGCATGGATCTTTTCCCCGCCCACGCTCAGGCAGGCACACCGGATGCGTCCGAGCTGGCCTTTTCCGAGCGGGCCTTTTTCCTGAAAGCGTTTCAAGGCATTTTTCTGACCTTTGTCCTTTCCGAGAACAGTGACCTCTCTCCTCTCTCCTTGGACGTCTTCCAGCAGGTACTGCAGGAGCTGATCACCAAGCCCTGGGCGTGCAATGGAGAGACGGGTAAAGTGTTGATTGTTTATCAGGAATCTCCACAAATGCTCGCGCACCTGGAGCCGCTTTTTTTGTCATTGGCTCCCCATCTGTTCCGTTCCAGTGTGGTGGATCCCCATTCTGTCCCTGCCGTGTTGTGGCAACCGGCCAAACGGCTGGGCCGTCCGCCGCTGGTGGCTTTGGGTATTGCTGCAGAGACACCGCAACTTTTTGAGGAAAAAACCGTGGCCCTCGGTCTGCGCCTGCGCATGTCCCGGTTGATCTGGACCGACCAGGAGGGTGGTATTCGGGATGGCAATGAGCAGGTGATGGGGTTTATCAACAGTGCCCGTCTGGCCGATATTGTGCGGGAAAACAGTGCCAAACGGAGTCGTTTGTTAACCCAATTTCAGGCCCTGTTGGCTGGTGGTATCAAGGCAATCTCCCTCTGTCGCCTGGCGGAGTTGGATCAGGAGTTGTTCACCTACCAGGGCATGGGCTCCTTTTTTTCCCGTCATCCCTACTGCCGGGTGCGCCGCCTGGGTCTGGATGATTTTGAACATACAGCAGCCATTATGCGCAAGGGTGAGCAGGAGGGATTTTTGCTGGCCCGGCCCGAGGAGGCTATTTCCGATGTGTTGGCCAATAGTTATGGTGCATTTATTCTGGAAGACAGGCTGGCGGGGATCTGCGCCCTGAAAACAGCACCCTATCAGCAGGAGCAGGCCGGTGAAATCGTCTCTCTCTATACCTTGACCCGCTTTCAACGGGTTGGTGTCGGTGGCCAGTTGCTCAGCCATGTGGTGCATGACGCCAAACGACTGGGTTTGAAAACGCTGTTTGCCTGTACCCGTCATGACCGGGTGGCCGATTTTTTCCTGCGCGGTCGGTTTGGTCGCCATCGGCAGCAGTTCAGCCGGGTGGACGCCAGTCTGGTACCGGAAAACAAATGGCGTTCGTATGATCTGGAAAGAAAAAAAACGATTGTCTGCTTGATGTTAAACTTGGGAGAATCCGGGTGAATCCAGATGTCTTGATTGTGGGAGCCGGGGTGATGGGCTGCGCGTGTGCCCATCGCCTGCTGGAAGCGGGCTTGAAAGTCACGCTGCTGGAGCGGGCCCTGCCCGGGGCCGAATCCTCTGCCGCCGCCGCCGGCATTCTGGGTGCGCAATCGGAGGTGGCCGCTGCCGGACCTTTTTTTGAGCTGTGTCTGGCCAGTCGGCAGCTGTTCCCGGAATATATTCGTGTTTTGGAAACCCTTTCCGGGATTGCTATCGGTTATGAAACCTCCGGCGTATTGGAGGTGGCCTTGGACCCGGCTGAGGGTCGGTTGGCGGTTGGGCGGGTTGAATGGATGTTGGAGCGGGGCCTGCGTGTCGAAATTTTAGACCGTGCGGAGGCATTACGGTTGGAACCCGCCTTGAACCCGCGTCTGGTGGGTGCCAATTATTACCCGGACGACCATCAAGTGGAGCCGGAACGGCTCTCCCGTGCCCTGGCGACGGCAGCCAGTCGATTGGGAGCCACCTTTTTGAATGGGGTGCAAGTACGAGGGTTGCGGCGGGAAGGGGAGCGGGTGGTGGGGCTGGAGACAGATAACGGACCGCTGTCGGCGGCGGCGGTTTTGATTGCCGGTGGGGCCTGGAGTACCCGCCTGAACGGCCTGCCCCCCCTGCGCACCCAGCTGAAACCGGTGGCGGGCCAAATGGTGCAACTGGAGAGTCGACCAGCCTTTTTTCGGCATATTGTCTATGGATTTAACGGCTATATCGTGCCCAGAACTGATGGGCGCATTGTGATGGGCTCCACCTTGGAGGATCGAGGGTTTGACAAACAGGTCACCTGCGAAGGGGTACACCAGATTACCGGGATGGCCATGGCCATGGTGCCAGGGCTCAAACAGGCCCGATGGAGTCAAAGCTGGTCTGGTTTGCGACCGGCCACTGGGGATAATCTGCCTTTACTGGGAGCCTCCTCTTTGCCGGGACTGTTTTTTGCCACCGGTCATTATCGTAACGGCATTTTGTTGACCCCCATTACCGCTCAAGTGATTTGTGCCTTGTTGCTTGGGCAAGCTCCTGGAGTGGAGATTGCCCCCTTTGCGCCCTGAAGCGGCCTCTCTGCAGGCGTTGTTCTGAAGGTGACGGCGGTTGCAGCGGATGGCCCTCTCATGTTATGGAAATAGTGACCGATCAAACCGTTGTCGAGGATGGGTGTTGAGATGGATTTTTTGATGGATATTGCGGAACCCGGCCAATCCCTTAAGCCCCATGAACTGGCTGCTGCGGCTGCTCTGCCCCGGCAGCGTCAGCGGGTGGTGGGGATTGATCTGGGTACCACCTACTCGTTGGTGGCCGCCATCGATTTGGCCGGCCAGCCGGTCTGTATCACCGATGAGGAGGGACGGGCGGCATTGCCCTCCGTCGTGCATTACGGGGCTGATGGCACCCTCCTGGTCGGGCGGGAGGCCCAGGAGCAGGCGTTGAGCCAGCCACAGCGGACGGTCAGCTCCGCCAAACGGTTGATGGGGCGGGGGCTGGCCGAGTTGGCAGCCGAGGAGGGGGGAGAGCAGACCCCTTTGCAGCTGCTGGACGGCGAGGGAGGAATGGTCTGCATCGCGATCGGGCAGCGAACCCTCTCACCGGTGGAGGTGTCAGCGGAAATTTTAAAGGCGTTGAAAGCCCGCGCTGAAGAGGCCCTGGATGGCCCGCTCCACGGGGCGGTGGTCACGGTGCCCGCCTATTTTGATGATGCCCAGCGGCAGGCCACCAAGGATGCGGCCCGTTTGGCCGGACTGGAGGTGTTGCGATTGGTCAACGAGCCGACGGCTGCCGCATTGGCCTATGGCTTGGACAATTTCCAGACGGGAGAGGGGCGGGAAGGTCTGTTTGCCATCTATGACCTGGGGGGCGGCACCTTTGACATCTCCATTCTCAGACTGAACCAGGGGGTGTTTCAGGTATTGGCTACCGGCGGCAATTCCCACCTGGGGGGGGATGATTTTGACCAGCGGTTGGTCGCCTACCTGTTGCGGGAGTCGGCCCAGACCCAACCCACACCCTACCTGCTGCAAGCCTGTCGCGAAGAGGCCCGGCGGATAAAAGAGGCCCTTTCGGCAGCAGAGTCGGTGGCGGTGGCACTGCCATTGCCCGATGGCACCCTGTTGCAGCGGACCATTGACCGGGCAACCTTTGAAGGGTGGATTGCCGATCTGGTGAACAGCACCGGGGTGGCCTGTCGCCGGGCACTGAAAGATGCCGGGGTGCGGGTTGCGGATCTGCAAGGGGTGGTGTTGGTGGGAGGTTCAACCCGGGTGCCGCTGGTACGGCGATTTGTGGCCCAACTGTTTGAACGGGAACCCTTGTCGGATCTGGATCCCGACCAGGTGGTGGCCCTGGGGGCTGCCCATCAGGCCAGTTTGCTGGCGGGCAACAGCAGTGCGGAGCTGCTGTTGCTGGATGTGACGCCCCTCTCTCTGGGCATTGAGACCATGGGGGAGTTGGTGGAAAAAATTATTCCCCGCAACACCCCCATCCCAACGGCCCGGGCCCAGGAGTTTACCACCTTCAAGGATGGTCAGACCGCCATGGCCATCCATGTGTTGCAAGGGGAGCGGGAGTTGGTCAGTCAATGCCGCTCATTGGCCCGTTTTGAGTTGCGTGGCATTCCGCCGTTGGTGGCGGGCGCGGCGCGGATTCGTGTCACCTTTCGGGTCGATGCCGATGGACTGCTGACCGTTTCCGCCCAGGAGGAGACCACCCGGATTGAACAATCGGTGGCGGTGAAACCCTCTTATGGGCTGAGTGATGGCCAAATTGAACAGATGTTGCGAGAGGCTCTCACCCACGGTGAGGAGGATATGCGACTGCGGCTGCTGAACGAAGCCAAGGTGGAAGCAGAGCGGGTGCTGAGTGCCGTAGGTGCGGCCTTGAAGCAGGACAGTGATCTGCTCTCTGAACAGGAGTTGAAACAGGTCAAGGCCATCACACTGCGGCTTTGGGAGGCGACGCAGGGCGAAGATCCGGAGCGTATCAACCAGATGATGAGCCAGTTGGACAAAGAGACCGCATTTTTTGCGCAGCGTCGCATGGACCGGAGCATCCAGTCGGCGATGACAGGCCGCAATATTGCGGATTTTGGATAAGGAGCGTTATGAGATGCCAAAAGTCACCTTTCTACCCATGGACATTTGTGTTGAGGCAGAGGTGGGGGACACCCTGTTGGAGACGGCTCACGCCCACGGAATCCCATTGGAAGGGGCCTGCGAGGGGTCGTTGGCCTGTTCCACTTGCCATGTAATCGTGGCACCGGAGTGGTATGACCGTTTGGAGGCGTTGAGTGAGGATGAGGAGGATTTGCTGGACAGGGCATTTGGTCTGACCGCAAAAAGTCGGCTGGGGTGTCAGATTGTCATGACTGATGCGTTGGATGGCCTGCGGGTGACAGTGCCCGAATATTCTGTCAACATCAAGGTGCGATAGACTCCTGGCGGGTCGTACAGCGGTAACCTTGTCGATAAGATCGGAGAGAACAGGATGAAATGGACAGATGTGCAGGAGATTGGCATTGCCCTGGCAGAGAGCAAGCCGGAGCTGGAACCCTTGTCGGTTCGCTTTACCGACCTGATGCAGTGGGTGTCCGAGTTGCCGGGTTTCGATGATAAAATAGAGCGTTGCAATGAGAAAATTCTGGAAGCCATTCAGATGGCCTGGTTGGATGAGCGGGATTAGCGAGAAAAAAGTGGGACCGGATTGCGTGAACGCTTTTCTTTCGGGTCAAATGAGTATAGAATGCGCGCTTTGTTTGGATGCAGGGGGTTATATGGGCCGTTAGCTCAGTTGGCAGAGCAGTAGACTTTTAATCTGCGGGCCGCTGGTTCGAATCCAGCACGGCTCACCAAATTTATCCATCACTCACGGAGTGAGTGATGGCAAACAAAACAAAGTCCGGCCGGGGGTATCCTGGGCCGGATTTTGTTTTTTTGTGGGGAGCAGGCCCATGTTAACGCCGATTGCCCGGGGTACCGTGGGGGTGTGGTTGCCAACCGGCGACCTGGCGTTGAATCTTTGCCTGCTCTTCGGGGGATAACTGGGCGGCGATATGGGCCTGAACGGCCTGGGCCTCCGATTGAAACTCTGCGGGTGTGTGGGTGGTGGAGAGGCAGAGCCAAAAATAGGCCTGGCTGACATCCTGCTCGACACCCAGCCCCTCATAGTAGAGGGCACCCAGGGTATGTTGGGAGCGGGGTTCTCCCTGTCGGGCGGCCGCCAAAAACCACCGGGCGGCCTCACCGGGATCGCGGCTGACACCCTGTCCTTGCAGCAGCATCACCGCCAGATTATGCTGCGCCAGGGGGATGCCCTGCTCGGCCGCCTTGCGCAGCCACTGGGCCGCTGCTGCATCATCCCTTGCCACCCCTTGTCCGTGGAGCAACATCGCGCCAAGATTGTATTGTGCCTTCGGGTTGCCCTGCTCGGCCAGGGTTTGCAGCAGGTGCAGGTAGGCTTCCGGAGTGGGTTTGGTTTGCATGTCGGGTCAACAAGGTCAGGAGAGGGGAAAACACTTTATCAAGTCAGCGACCGCCAGCATATCCCAAGTCACCTGTTTGCGGAAGCAGGAATCTGTCAACGGAATAAACAGAATGGAGAATCGAATGGAAATCGGACCACGTGAAATTGTCGCGCCCCGTCTCAAAATGCCTTTGGCCATTCCAGAGGGAATGACAGCGGTGGAATTTTTTAACAGTCCCAGCAACCTGAAACATCTCTCCCAAGAGAACGGCCTGCTGCGGACGCCGGAAGATTTTTTGATGTATCGCAAGCTGTTGGGACATAGTATGGAGTTTGACACCTCCATCATGTTGGATACTTCACAGCGCATTTTAAACCCCTTGGGCCGTCCGGTACGCCGTGATCAACTGTCGGTGCGGGAGCGAAAGGTCTGGAGCCGTATGACCCAGACCATCATGGCCTACATGTTGGAAAAATACCCGGATCCCGGGGAGGCACTGGTTTTATGTGGCGAGGCCAGCCTGGATCCTACTTGGCCGTTGAACAAGCCGGGTGTGCCCAGTATTCGCATGATTCATAACCATTTTATGGTTTTTCCCCAGGAGATGTTGCGACAGGCAAAGCAGGCGATGCCCACCGATGTCAACCTGACGGACAGCGGCCATCATGGGCTGTTTTTGCACACGTTGAGTGCCGTCTATCACCACTTTTTTGGCATATTGGATTTGCAACTGTTGAAGCCGGTTGCGACGGAGCATTCCCAGATTCGGGTGACCGGTTTTCCCCAGGGCTTGCCCAGTTGGGAGGTGGAGGGGGGGGCGGAACAGTTGGGCAATGCGCTGTTCTGGGCAGAGTATGATCGGGTTTTGCTGGGTTTTCTGGATTTTTACCGGACCTTTTTTGCGCTGGTCTCGGACCGGGCCGCCTCTGTTCCTCCCGGGGCCAATTTCCCCGACCAAGTGGAAAACATATTGTTGTTCAATAACGATTTTTTTAATGCAGCACGCGAGGTCAGGCTGAAGGTGTTGCAGGATCCCAAGTTTGCCAATGAAATCCGCTGGCAACCCGCCTACAAGCAGTTGCTTTATCGGGATGATCGGGGGCGGTTGATTGTCACCATCAGCCAGAATTCGGTGGGCAACGCCATCACAGAGCTGTTGGGCATTGTGGTGCGGCGGATAGAGGATGAGGAGGCTTATCGTCAGGCAGAGCCAGCCCTGTTGGCCAAACTGCTGGAGGTTCGGCAGCGGTTGATTCTGGCCGATCTGGGAACCGGTATCGAGACCCCCTCCTGGCCAGCCCAGTAAGAGGGGCTTCCTCTGTATGGAAACGCGCCCGGAATGCCCCGCAGGGGCATTCCGGGCAACATCACGTCAACCAACCATTACGGCGTGGAGAGGGGCAAACCGGCATCCACCCACCCTTGGTTGCCGTCCCGGAAATAATAAATTTTGCCGGTATAGCCGAGCGCGACCAGATTTTTGATCCCTTCTGGACTTTGTCCACACCACCAGCCGTTACAAAAGGCGATAATATCCTTTCCCTCCAATTTTTTGATCTTGGACTTGACCTTGGCTTCCGGTCCGGTCAGATCGCTGAATGGCAGGCTGATGGCTCCCGGGATTGTTCCTTTCTGGAACCAGTCCGGGGTTCTCATGTCGACGATAAGAATTTTTTTGGCCGAAATGTCGGCAGCCATCTTGGCAAAATCTTCCACACGAATGGTGGTGGCCCCGGGCAGAGTCTCCGGCTCTACACAAAAGGGCGGACACTTCCGGCTGGCAGGATCCTTGAAGGCGTCGGGTTTGGGCTTGCTGCGGTCTTGTTTCAGAGCAACACCATTCAGGGTAAATTCGGGAATGGTCACTTCCAGGGCATGCTTGGATTGAGCGGCGGCCACACTGGCCCCCAGAAGGGCCTCCTCAGCCTGTACCGTGGCGGACAGACCGGACGCGAACAGAACAGTTGCGGCGAGAAAAAAAAATTTTGAAATCTTTCCAGAGATTTTCATGACATCAGCCCCCTTTATTTGGTAGATTGGTTACGATCGTGTAAACAGACACCCTGACCTAGAGGCTACGCTTGTGATTTTTGAAAAGCAACAAAAATCGAGGCAGGGAAACAGGTTTTTTGTTTTCCATCTGGTCAAAGTCGGAAAAACAATATCCGCATCTTAACTTTCAATCGACAGTAGAGGGTGGTATGAACGACATGATAAATAATGTGATTCGCAACTTAAGACTGTCTGGAATCATGGCGATTGGCTTTGGCAGTGTGATTCTGTTGCTGCTCATCATTGCCGGTTCTTCCTACACGGGATTGGGCAAGGCCATCCAGGGCTTTATGGATTACCGCAGCCTTGCCAGCGATACCAATCTGGTCGGGCGACTGCAAGCGAATATGCTGATGGTGCGCATGGATGTGGCAAATTTCAATGCCCTCGGTGATCAGGCCTATGTGGCTTCATACCAGCAGCATGTCAACACAATGAACCAGTTTTTGAGTGATGCAAAAAAGGCGATCACCCATCCAGAGCGGGCCAATACGATCGGTCGGTTGGAAAAAAATATTCGGGATTACGAGCAGGGGTTTGGTACGATTGTCCAGTTGTACAAGGATTTGGAGCAGTTGGTTGCCGACAGCATGAATCCCAACAGTTTGGAAATGCGCAAGCATCTGGCAGCCATCTCCAAACTTGCCTCGTCGGAAAGGGATTCGTCAAGTGCCTACTATGTTGGCCAGTTGCAAGAGCATGTTCTGCTGGGGTTGTTGCATGCTACCCGGTTTCTTGGTCAAAACATGGCAGACGATGTCACAAAGGTCGAGCAGGAGTTGCAGACGGCGATCCAGTCGCTGGTCGCCACTTTGACCAGTGAGTTGGAATATTCTGAACCGCAAACGGCCTCGATCAAGGCCTTTGTTGTGGCCCGTAATGCCTACTACGATGCCTTCCAGAAGGCTGTCCAGAATATCAACCGGCGTAACGACACCCAACACACACTGTTGGAGCGGATCGGTACGGAAGTGGGCAAGGATGTGGAAGAGATAACCCGTTCGATCATGGCGGACCAGGAGGCATTGGGGCCCCTTGTGCAGCAAAACAATGAGCGAACGGTTAATGTTGTGGTGGGTGTTTCACTGGTAAGCCTTTTCGCCGCCTTTTTCCTGGCATGGAACACCACCCGCATGATTCGTGGACCGTTGGGCGGTGAGCCGGTTGTTCTGGCGGGCCTCGTGCAAAAGATCTCTCAGGGAGACTTGAGTGTCGACCTGGCCGTACCTGCAGGGGATACGACCAGTCTGGCTGCCTTCATGGAGTGCATGATTGTCAAACTGAGGGCTGTTACGGAAGACATTGCCGCTGCTGCCGACAATGTCGCTGCCGGCAGTAACGAGCTTTCCGATGCTGCCCAAAGCCTGGCTCAGGGGGCCTCGCAACAGGCGGCCTCCATCGAAGAGACCTCCGCTGCCATGGAGCAGATCTCCTCCAGTATTGAGCAAAATAGCAGCAATGCTCAAACAACCATGATTATCTCTCGACAGGCCGCCAAGGATGCAGAGGAAGGAAATGCGTCGGTACAGCAGGCTGTGCAAGCCATGCAAGAGATTGCCTCCAAGATAGGGATCATTGAAGAGATAGCCAGACAGACCAATTTGCTGGCTTTGAATGCAGCTATCGAGGCGGCACGCGCCGGTGAACAGGGCAAAGGCTTTGCGGTGGTTGCGGCCGAGGTGAGAAAGCTGGCCGAACGGAGTCAATTTGCGGCTGGGGAAATCAGCCAACTCTCTGCCTCCAGTGTGGCGGTGGCCGAGAAAACGGGCGAGATTATCAAAAAACTGGTACCGGATATTCAAAAAACGGCGGAACTGGTGGAAAAAATAGCGACTGCCAGTCAGGAACAGAATCAGGGTACCGGTCAAATCAACCAAGCCATCCAACAACTGGACCATGTGATTCAGCAGAATGCCGGATCCTCGGAGGAGATGGCAGCTACTGCTGAGGAGCTTTCCGCACAGGCAGAACTGGTCAAAGATTCCCTTGCCTTTTTCCAAACCCGGAGTTGCCTGGATCTGCCCTACAGGCCCTCCCAACAATCGAGCAAGGAAATTCAGCTGTTGGACTGAGTACGGACAACGCCATTGCCGTTACGCTTCAACAGTTAAACCGCCAAATCCTGGTTCACTTGCTGGAATTCTGACTTGCGGCCCCCCTGCCATTGAACACTTGACCATATGCGGCAGGTGGCAGGGGGGCATGCGTCGCGGATGAATGGCTATTCTTCCCAGCATGATTGCCCCGCCACGGTACGCTTTAATCCTGTTGCCCCCTGTATGGCCATGTTATAATGGCTGTTCGGGTCGTTTTACCTGCCCGGCTCGTTCGTTCGTCGCTTGACGGGCTTGAGACGATGTTCCCCATCAGTGGATAAAAGGTACACCATGGGCAATGCTTCCGCGTTTTTTTCAGCCCTGATTGCCGCGTTGTGGACGTGGACACTCATCGGCTTGGCCGCATTTGTCGGTTATCAGATCAGCCAGGGGCAGACTGTGGAAACGATTCCCGGTTTTGGCCTGCTGCCGGATTTTCTTAAAGTCCCACTTCAGCATCAGACGGATAATACAATCGTCCTGACCCTGGCAGGAGTGTTGGGCGGCTTTTTGCTTTTTTTCCTGGTCGGTTATGTGTGGCAGGCACTGGTGGACTTTGTTCGCCTGGCACTGGTCAAGGGCAGCGTGGCCAGGGCTCGCAAGGGGGGACGACTGACCCAACCCTCCCAGAACCTGATCACGTGGCGGTGGTTTTACTATCCCCGGATGACACGCCTTTGGCAGGAGTATGCGGAAACACTGCATCGACAAACCTTACCTGCACGGCCTGACCAACCGTCCCAGGTCTGTTATCGTTCCACCGTTGCGGCGGAGACCATTTTCAGTACCCAGGCCCTGGTGGACCTGCCGATGCGGGTGGAATTTTTTCGGCACCTGCCGGGCATATTGACCGGTGCGGGCATTGTCAGTACCTTTGCCGGTATTTTGTTGGGCCTAAGCCAGTTCAACCCTTCGGTGGAGGCCCAGCAGATTGCCTACCAGTTAAAAAATCTGTTTGGCGGCATCACCACTGCCTTTATCGCCTCGTTTTTCGCCATTTTTACCGCCATTCTTGTCACCATTGTCGAAAAATTTCTTTTGCATTGGCGATATGCGCAAGTGGCCACCCTGCAGCACTACATGGATGATCTGTTCCGGGCCGGCATCGAGTCGGAATATTTGGCGCATCTGGTCAATCATGGCCAACCGGGTGCCTTGCAACTCCAGACGGAGATGGGGCGTCTCATTGACAGTTTGGCCGCCCAGGTGCCGACCGCAACCCCACCGGCGGCAACCCCTTCCGCCATTCAGCCCCTGATGCCCTATGCCAATCCGTCCATGCCTGGCGACAGGCTGCACGAAACGGATTCGATCCAGACGGTTTTGAGCGGCTTTCTGGTTGACTTGTCTCAGTTGCTGCACCGAACCATGGAGACCTATGGGCGGCGACGGGAGGATGGGCGTGCCTTTGAAATTCAGTTGATTTCGGCAGGGGAACGGCTGGACGTGGCTCTGGGGGAGTTTGCCCGCGCTGTGGTGGAAGCAAAATCAGAGCTGAACCATAACCATGCCCTCCTACAAGAGTTGCTGCAACGTCAGTTGAGCCTGCTGGAGCAGATGAATGGCCATCTGGAGCAAGCCAATAAACCGCAGCCGCAACATCCGCCCGTAGCCGATCTCACAGCGGGTTTGCAACAAAATCTGGAGCATGCCTTGCGGCAACTACCAGACAAGGGGGACATCGCAGATCTGCTCGCGGCGATCCAAGGCCAACATCAATCTGCAGCCGATCTTGCCCTGGGTTTGCAGAAGGGTTTGGAGCAGGCTTTGCGGCAAGCAGCGGATAAAGTGGATGTGGTGGATCTGCGTACAGCGATCCAGGGGCAGCACCAATCCGCAACCGATCTTGCCCTGGGTTTGCAAAAGAGCCTGGAGCAGAGCCTGCGGCAGGCACCGGACAAGGCAGACATCGCCAATCTGCTGATGGCGATTCAAGGTCAACAGCAAGTGGTCACCGATCTTGCCCTGGGTTTGCAGAAGGGCCTGGAGCAGGGCCTGCATCAGGTACCGGGCAAGGGGGACGTGGCCGGTTTGCTGACGGCGATTCAAGGTCAGCAGCAAGCGGTCACCGACCATCTCCTGGGATTGCAAAACAGCCTGGAGCAGAGCCTGCGTCAGGTGCCGGACAAGAGAGAGATGGCTGATCTGCTGACGGCGATTCAGGGTCAGCAGCAGGCGGTTACCGATCTTGCCCTGGGATTGCAGAAGAGTCTGGAGCAGAGCCTGCATCAGGTACCGGACAAAAGAGAGATGGCTGGTCTGCTGACGGCGATTCAGGGTCAACAGCAAGTGGTTACCGACTTCGCCACCGGTCTGCAACAGGGCCTGGAGCAGGCTGTGCGACAGGCAGCGGACAAGGCGGACAAGGCGGATATGGTGGATCTGTATACAGCGATTCAAGCTCAACAGCAGGCGATCACCGCTTTCGCCACCGGTCTGCAACAGGGCCTGGAGCAGGCTTTGCGGCAGGCCCCGGACAAAGCGGATATGGTGGATCTGCGCACAGCGATCCAAGATCAACAGCAGGCGGTCACCGATCTTGCCCTGGGCTTGCAAAAGGGTCTGGAACAGGCCCCGGACAAGACGGATATGGCAGATCTGTTGACGGCGATCCACGGCTTGCGCGCTGGCATGGTGGAAGCCTTTGTCCATCCGTTGCAAGAGGCAACAGAACAGCTTACGCAACAATTTGCCAGGATGGAGCAGGAGCTTTTTCAACAGCATCTCCAGGTGGAGAACCGTCTGTTGGACCAGCTCCAGGACCAGTTTCAGGCCAATAGTGCCGCTGTGTCGACGGAGTTGGCCAATCAGGTAAAGGCACTGAGCAGGCAGAGTGAGCAGACGACCAGTACGCTTGTGCAAACCTTGGCGGCGCAACTGGTTCAGGATCTGAACGCGACGTTACAGGCCCATACTCAGACGGAATCCTCCCAGGAGATGGCCGAGAAAGTGACAGAGCTGCTCTCGGATCGCCTGGAGCAGACCTTTGGTGGTCTGTCCAGGGGGCTTTCCGAGTTGCGGGACCGCTTTTCCCTCGAGCGGGACGCCATCGTCACCACCATGGAGGATTGGCGGGCAGACAGCTCCCGTTCCGACATGGAGAAGGACCAAAAAATTGATCAAAAAATTTCCGAAGTAATCTCGCATGTCAACACCCACCACAGCCACCTGATCCAGGTGATCGACACCCTGAACCAGAATTTAAGCCAGGATCTGAACGGTATGCGAGGGGGGTTGCTCAGCAAGAGTGAAGAGAGTACCCGCCAGATGGTGGAGAAGGTTGGCGATCTGGGCCGGGTGTTGGAGGAGGTCATCAACACGGTGGGGCAGGAGCAGACAGTCTTTATTGAGATGTTGGGCGAGCGTTTGGAAGCTCTGCGCAAACGTCTGCGCACCAAATAGCACCCCAAGGAGATCACCGTGGCTCTGTCGCTGACTAAAATGATCCGGTTCGATTTGAGCGGGCTGTTGGTGCCAGCCGGGGTGGGGCCTTTGCTGCAGAATCATCCGATTGTGCGTGGGGTTGGTGGGGAGCTGCACATCCAGGAACATAACGAAATTCACTATGATACGCCTGCATTGCAGTTGTATCGACATCATGGGGCCATTACCCTGAATCGTCGAGGCGAGCAGTGGATCCAATGGTGCATCATGGAGGAGGGGGCAGAGCAGGAAAAAAAAGAGCTGGAAACAGCGGTGGCTGACCAGGAACTTGACCTGAGAGCGATTCGAAAAGTTGTATCTGCCAGTATATTGAACAATAATGACATCCGAACACTGGCTCCTGTTTTTACCTTGCATTGTCGGGAACAGAGATGGCCGCTGCACTTTCCGGCTGGTACATCCATGCTGTTGCGGGAGGAGCGTGGCTACCTCAAATTTGGTGCCACCCGCCACCCTTTTCATGAACTGGTGTTGGAATTTCAGTCGGGTGATCTGGCCCGTTGGTTTCAGACCGGGTTGGAGTTGGCTTATACCCTTTTTTTACAAGAGAAAAGTGGGGTTCCCGACAAGGGGGGGCCTGGTCTGGTCAGTTTGACCCCGGCAGCCCGTGGTTTTGCCTGGTTGGATCCCTCTCTGCTGATGCCAACGATTCCGCTTTCTCAAGACAGCAAGTTTGTTGGCTCCAGCGAGGAAGGGATGGCAGAGGCAATGGCTCCCATTCTGGAGCCGGAGATGACAGCCCGACAGGCGTTTGTCGCCCTGTGTGGGAATCTGTTGCAACAGATGCAAACCCTGCACAGTACCGTATTGTATGGAGGCAAACAGGCCAGATTGGAAGGGATCCGGTTGTTGCACCAATACATGGCCCGTTTGCATGCCCTGTTTGTCCTCTACCATGCGCTACTGCCCAAAGAGATCGCTCCGGAGTTGGATAAGGAGTTTGGCTGGTTGTTGAAAGAGTTGGCCTTGGTGCAGGAGTGCCAGAGCCTGCTCAAGGAGACATTGGAACCGTTGACAGAACAATTTTCCACCCATCCGGGATTGGAGGAGCTGCTGCTGAAAACAAAAAATGGCCTTATTCTTGCTGTCAAGCGATTGGAAAAGGCACTGACCTCGTTCCGTTATGTGCGCCTGGTCCTGGGTTTGGAAAACTGGCTCACCGGCAACCATTGGGAATTTTTATCCGATTCGGTGCAGAGGGAAGGATTGGAAGTGCCGGTTGTGCGGTTGGCTGCCGACTGGTTGCAGCAGTGTCATGGTCAATTGCGCAAGCAAGGGCGTCATTGGTCCGGCATGAGTTTGACGGCTCGTTGTGCGTTGCATAATGATGTGGATCAGTTGGTACATGCAACGGATCTGTTCGCAGATCTGTTTGCCAATAAGCGCAGCAAACAGGCGGGGGCCCGCTCTTCTTTTCAGGAGTGCCTGGGCCGGGTACACAACAATATCCACATGCTGCTCCATTTGCACACCAGCAGTCGTTTTTTGACCCGTGGGGTGAACAGCAAGGAGGGGAGCAGTGAACCCCATCCCATTCAGGCTTGGCAGGAGGCGCGTATCCAACGGCACCTGTTGGAAGGAAACAGGGAGTGGGAACAGTTTGCCAGCAAGTTATCTTACTGGTACTGATGGGTGATTCGATGAGGATTGGCAGGGTGGATTCCATGCCCTTGCCGTTGCTTTTTGCGGTTGCCGTTTTTTTGCCCGAAGGGCATAATGCTCCTCGGTTGTTGTTTGGAGGGCGAAGAAAACAGAGGGGCTATGCGCCAAAATTGGCGTGATTGGTTCGCTGGAAAGGGGGATTGGGGAGGTCAGAACACGGAGAAAGCCACCAACGGCGTGGTTGTATGCGGCAAAATAGCATATATCGTTCGGAGATCGGGGAGAGATCAGTGCTGCTCGACTCCTATTTCAGCAACACAGGAACAGGGAAGAGGTGAGATGAAAGAAGACTTATTTAGTCCGGCCGCAATGAGTGCTTTCGCTGCCATGATCAAGGATTCAGTCGGCGAAGTCTTCGGTACCTATCTGACTTGGGATATTTCTCCCGGTCCCATGGTTGTAAAGCGGGAAGGGGATCCTTACCGTCCCCCCGAAACCGAGGTTACCTCAATTGTCAATTTTTCCGGTGGTATTTACGGCGGCGTCCATTTGGCCTCGTCCCTTCCGTTGGCATTGCAGATGGCGACCAACTTTTCCGGGGAGGCGTACGATACCATATTCGGGGAGGCCGGAGACGCTCTCGGAGAGTTGGCCAATATGATCGGTGGAGGGGTTCAGACAAGGCTGTCCAAGGAGTATGGTACCATTCACCTCACGCCCCCAACCATTATTTCCGGGACAAACTACCGGATGCAGTACAAGTCCAACTTCGGCAGTGTCAGACAGTACTTCAAGGTTGCCGGCGGGCTGTTTTATGTAGAGTTTTTCTTCTGGCCTGGTTAAGAGGGCTGCTTGATACGCCTCGGTGCGCACGTCGGTGCGCACGGCTCTTGGCGGCAGGGGTGTTCAGGCAAAAAGATTGACGGACGGGGCGGCCACGGCAAAATCCCGCAGGATTGGGGTGTTGGCGGCGTACTTGGCAGCGGCCTGGGCCGGGCTGATGCTCTGCGGCAACGGGGACACTGTGGGGGGGCGATCCGTCCGGTAGAGAAACAGCTCCATCCTGGCAGCGGCCTGGGTCGGGGTGGTCGTGTTGGATGCCGGGGGTTCAAGGGAGACAAACGGACGCAGCTTGAAGACAGTCCCGCGCTCCTCCGCGCCCGCGCTCTTGACCGCAGAACCACCTGCCTGCCCGTCTATGGGTGGGGCACTGCGCTCGTGTACCCGTTCAAGATTCTGAGTCAAAATTTCCGTATTGACCCGCTGCAGGTCGAGGGGAGCCTGCAAGGGGTTGGGTATGTTGTACAGGGTACCTGCAGAGACTGAATTCAACATGACTCGCTCACCAAGCCGCATCGAGAGACGTAAACCCACCCGGGGACCGGGAACAGCCAAAACCCTTACCCCGGTGGGGGCGCGCAAAACCCTGGCCCGGCGCAGTCACGAAACCGTCGGACCACGGAGCCGTCAGGCTCGGGCTCAGGCTACGGAACCGCCAAATATTCAGCCAGCCACATCCATCGTCTGGGCATTGCCGCCGGCCACGGCATCCCGCTTGGGAGTCGTGTTGGCAATGGTGCGTTGAATCAGGGCGGCCGCCTGCTCCCGACTGACCCGTTCTGCCTCAACGGCGGCCTCTTCGGTTCGCGCCTGGGCCGCACGCTGTTTCAACAACGCCTCCACTCTGGCCCGCTCTTCCCGTGCGTCTGCCTGCTCCGCGTTGGTCTCGTTGCCCTCTTTCTGGATCTTTTCCACATTTTGTGCTTGCAACTGCTCTTCGTCATTGGTGCGGATCTGTTCATTGACGACTGCAACATTATTGTTGTTATATTGTTGCGCCGAATTGGCCGCTGTTGTGGCCGAAGTTTGCGGCAGTGCGTTCACCATTGGACCCTCTCCATTGTGTTGTGTACACTATCAGGCGATATCAAACAAACCATTCCAGCTTGATCTTGGGACACGATACCAAAAAAATCAAGAGCTTTTTTGTTAAAAAATCATTTTTTACGGAGAGATAAAATGGCTTTAGCCCTGTTTGATCTGGATAATACCTTGCTGGCAGGAGACAGCGACTATTTATGGGGAGTTTTTCTGGTCAGCCAAAACATTGTGGACGCAACAGACTATGAGAGGCAGAACAAAAAATTTTTCAGCGATTATCAAGCCGGTAATCTGGATATTCAGGCCTATCTGAAGTTTCAACTGGAAATATTGGCACAACATGATCGGGAAACCCTTTACCGTTGGCGGGCCCGTTTTGTTGCAGAGCGTATTGTCCCCATTGTGGCACCACAGGCCAGAGCATTGCTGCAATGGCACCGACAACGAGGGGATACCCTGGTCATTATCACCGCCACCAACCACTTTGTGACCAGTCCCATTGCCGAGTTGCTGGAGGTTTCCCACCTGTTGGCCACCGAACTGGAACTGGAGCAGGGCCGCTTTAGCGGCCGACCGGCCGGCATTCCCTGCTTTCGGGAGGGAAAGGTGCAACGCCTGACCCAATGGATGGCAGACAACCAGACCACGCTGGCGGGAAGCTGGTTTTACAGTGACTCCCATAACGATCTTCCCCTGCTGACCCAGGTATCCCATCCCGTGGCGGTCGATCCGGATCAGCGATTGGCCCAAACGGCTCAACAGGCCGGGTGGGAGATCCTGTCATTGCGTCAATCCACCTTGCCCGCCCGCAGAGTATAGGCCCGACATGAAATTGATACCATTTCCATGGTCCCTTTCCGCATTCAGGCGTGGGGAGAGCGGAGATCCTCCCGGCTGGCTGTTGGGCCTGTTGGTGTTGGCCTGGCTGTTGCCGGGGCTGGTGGGACATGACCCCTGGAAACCCGATGAGGGTTACAGCATGGGTCTCATCTACCACATCATGGAGAGCGGGGATTGGGTCGTACCCACCCTGGGTGGTGAACCCTTCATGGAAAAGCCGCCCATCTACTACATCACTGCGGCCCAGCTGGCACATTTTTTTTCGCCCTGGCTGCCTCTGCATGATGGGGCGCGTCTGACCAGCGGTTTCTACATGGCGATTGTTTTGCTCTGTGTCGCCCTGACCGGGCGGGAACTCTATGGCAAAGGCAATGGTCGCATCAGCCTGCTTCTGCTCCTGGGTGCCATTGGTCTGGTGCCCCATGCGCATCAAATGATCACCGACACTGCCCTGTTGGCCGGCTTTGCCATAGCCTTGTATGGCTTGGCACTGACAGGCCGCTGCTTTTTGTTGGGAGGCGGGCTGTTGGGATTGGGGACCGGGTTGGGATTCATGGCCAAGGGTCTGTTGGCTCCGGTCATCCTGGGCGGGGTTGTCTGTGTTCTGCTGCTGTTTCATGACTGGCGCAACCGCCGCTTTTTTTACGCGCTGGCTGTCGCCCTGCTGGTGGCACTCCCCTGGTTGACCCTCTGGCCCTATCTTCTGTACCAGTACCATCCGGTTCAATTTGATACCTGGTTCTGGGACAACAACTATGGCCGCTTTTTTGGCTCCTCCGAGTTGGCCACTCGCCATGATCCGAGCTATTATCTGCAAGCACTCACCTGGTTTACCGGACCGGGGATCCCGCTGGCTCTGCTCGCCCTCTGGCAATCCCGGCCTTCGGTCGCCGCGACCACCCCCGGTTATCCGGTGCAGCTGCCCCTGGTCATGGCATCGGTTGTGCTGTTCACCCTGTTTGCCTCGGCCGCCATGCGCACCTTGTATATCTTGCCTTTTCTGCTCCCGATCGCCCTGCTGGCGACCCCGGCCGTGGCCGGTTATCGCCGACAAATGCCCCGCTGGCCCGGCATGTTGTTGATCACCCTGTTTGGCAGTTTGCTCCTGCTGATATGGGGGGTATGGTTGCTGGTGATTCTGCAACTCGTGCCGCCTGCATTCTGGCAGCGTGTAGGGGTGATGAGTCTGCCTGCAGGTGGAACCCCCTGGCAGGGGTTGGCCTTTGCGGTTGCAGCGTTGGCCAGCGGGGCCTGGATCGTGGGGATCCGTCGCATGGCTCCCTCGGCCAGGGATCTGCTGACAGGCTGGAGCAGCGGTGTTGCTCTGGTTTGGCTGTTATGGATGACCCTTTGGCTGCCGGTGATCGATCATGGCAAGAGCTATCGCTCCATGGTAGAGGGGTTGAAACAGGCCATACCCGCCTCGTCCACCTGTATCGCCAGTCGTGCGCTGGGAGAGCCACAACGGGCCCTGCTGCACTATTTTGGGCCAATATTTACCCATCGGCTGGAGAACGGTCCCGCAGATCCACCGTGTGACCTGTTGTTGATTCAAAGCGAGTCGGCAACAATCCACAACCCTCCTGCGGATGGCGTACTGTTGTGGCGCGGGGGACGGCCGGGGGACAACAAGGAGTGGTATGCCTTATACCGGTTACGCCGCTGACCCGCTTTTATTCGGGCCTGTCCGGCTGTACCGGGGTGGAATCGGCTGCTGTCAAGCCTGCTTCCTGTGCAATTTCAGCCATCATCTCCTCAATGGCGGTCTGGACCTGGATCAACAGATTCTTGCGCGCCTGTTTTTCCAGTCCCTGGGTTTCGATAGGGTGGCCGATGCGCAGTTGGATGGTTCCCGGCTTTTTAACAAAGGATCGACGGCCCCAGAACAGGCCGGCGTTGTGTGCCACAGGCACGATGGGTACCCCGGCCGCCATCGCCAGTGCCACGCCGCCTGCATTATAATGGCCGACGGCCCCCGGCGCGACGCGGGTGCCTTCGGGAAAAATCAGAATCGATGTTCCTTGCGCACAGGCGCGTTTTCCTTCGGTTTGCAGAATGCGCAATGCCTCTATTTCCCGGCTGCGGTTGATGGCAATCTGGCCGGTTGCCTTCAGTGCCCAACCAAAAAAGGGGATATAGAGCAGGCTTTTTTTCAAGACCAGCACAAAGGTTGGGAACAGGGCGTGCAGCGTGACCGTTTCCCAGGCCGACTGATGTTTGCACAACAGCACAAACGGTGGGGGAGGCAGTCGTTCCAGACCGATGATGCGGTCCCGCAAACCGCAGACAACAGCCAACAGGCGACGGTTGTATTGGGCCCAGGAACAGGCGATCTGACGCCGTTGAGCCAGGGTCGTGAAGGGCCACGCGGCCACGATGAGAGTGGCATAAACAACGATGCCCGCTACAAACAATACAAAAAAGAGACCGGAACGCAGTAGATTCATACGGGGGTTGCCATCGGGTAGAGCGGTAGCACAGGTCAAGGGAGCAGACGAGGTCAGGTGCGGTTGCGCTTTGCCAAACCTTTTCACAATGGCAGGAGTAGGGACCGTTACAGTCCCCACTCCTGCAACCAATCATAAAGAGCAGGAACGGCAGTCCGTGCTGACATGCCTGGGGCAAAGCCGCCAAAAGGGTTTGCCCTATCCCAGGCAATCAGTGACCAGTTGTGTGACCCGCCGAAGCCGGTGCCGATGGATCAGCATATCGGCGCACCGCCTGTTTCAGACTGGACAACCGCTCATAAATGATCCACGCACCGCGAAAACTGCGAATGCCTGTGACGACGGTCTGATCCTGGTCGCAGTCAAAAATTTTATACTCTTCTTTGTTGGCAACTATCTGTAATGGCTCCATTTTTGGTATCCTTGTCAATGAGTGACCTGCTATCATTGAGTCAAGCAAACTTTGTGCCATTATCAGTTTAGCGATACCGACAGCCCCCCGTTATTGCAGGGTTTTGTTGACCAGGGGAATGATCGTGGTCGTCTTTTTGGTCGACGGGCCACCCATGGCATCCCTCTGCAAGGCCTCCCGGTCAATCCACCACTCATCTCCCACCATGACCTCGAGGCAATTCAAGACAATGGGCACATAGTACTCGGGATCATCCAATCGATTCTGAGCAACCCATTTTTTAAAGGCATCATCCCCAACGATACCCACCGAATCCATCACCAAAGAGAACATCTGTTGAGATTGTCCCTGCGCCAGTGCCCGGTCCGGGTGGTCTGGTGTCCGGTGTTTGGCCATCAGGTGGGCCAGGGCGGCGATGGGACCGGCCACCTCATGCTGTGGTCCCAGGGTATTCAGCAGATGGAACAGTGCAAGGACAACATCCGTCACCGGTGCATCCGTCTTTAACGCGATCCAGACCCGCATGGCCAACGCTTTGTAAATTTCATGGCTCTTCTGTTTTTTTGACAGCGCGGTCAGCAGTTCCAACGCCTCTTTCCATTGACCATTTCTGCTGAAACGGCCGACAGCCGCCTTGTTGAGCCGCCACTCCTCCTCGGAGCTCAATCGTTTACTGGATGGGGGGGGATCTCCCCCTTCTGGCGCACATCCCTCATTTTCTTCCACGACGGGAACCAGCAGGGTCAATTTATTCTCTTTGTCGGGGTGGGTCATATAGGACTCCAATCTATCAAGACAGGATCAGGGGGGATATTTTGTCAACGTCCTCAACACCATTAACCGCTACAGCCTGTACCGACTCATCAATCCGTTTGATCATGCCGGTGAGTACCTTGCCGCTTCCCAGTTCAATGAAGGTATCCACCCCCAGGGCGATCAACCGGCGTATGGAGGCCTCCCATTGCACGCTGCCTGTGACCTGCTGGACCAAAAGTTGGCGGATGGTGGTCGCCGAGGTGACCTCTTGGGCGGTGACATTGGCGATGAGGGGAACCGCAAGATCCTGAATGGCTGTTTGCGCCAACGCGCCCGCCATGACGGCGGCGGCCGGTTCCATCAGGGGCGAATGAAAGGGGGCTGAAACCGCCAGCATGATACAGCGTTTGGCCCCCCGTCCCTTGGCCAGTGCAACCGCCTGCTCGACAGACCGTTTATGGCCAGAAATGACGATTTGTTGAGGGGTGTTAAAGTTGGCAGGGACACAAATGCCGTCGGTGGTTGCCGCCGCCTCGGCGCACAGCTCCACCACCTCCGCCGCTGCCACATTCAACAAAACCGCCATGCCACCTTCACCCACCGGGACAGCCTGCTGCATGGCTTGCCCCCGCAGGCGAACCAGTCGCACCGCCTCGGCGGCAGAGAAGCCGCCCGCTGCGGCAATGGCCGCATACTCCCCCAGAGAGTGGCCCGCCACATAATCTGGCCGGATGCCCGTGCGGTTGACGAGAAGTTGATGGGCCGCCAGGGCAGTGATCACCAAAGCGGGTTGGGCGTTTTCTGTCAGGGTAAGGGTGGCTTCCGGGCCCTCAAACATCAGGGTACTCAGTGGAAAACCAACCACCTGATCGGCCATGGCAAACAGATCGGCAGCGGCCGGGTCAGCAGCGGCCAGACCCTGACCCATTCCAACGGCCTGAGAACCCTGTCCGGGGAAGAGAAAGGCAATTTTGCTCATGTCATCCTCTCTTTGTGCGTCAGACCGCACTCCGAATCAACTCTTTTTTAATGGAATCCAGCTCAATAAACTCGTCTGCCTGGCGGCGCAACTCATCCGCGATCATCGGGGGTTGGGTCATGAGAGAGCTGATGACGGTGACATGCTTACCCAGATCCTGTACTGCCTCCACGACGCTCCGAAAATCCCCATCGCCGGAAAAGAGGACAGCATGGTCATAGTAGGGGGCCATGCGCAGCATGCCGATGGCAATCTCAATATCCATGTTGCCTTTTGTGCGTTTGATGCCTGTTGCGGGGTCTATGTACTCTTTGATGGGTTTGGTGATGACGGTGTAGCCGTTGTAAGCCAACCAATCCACCAGGGGGCGAATGGGTGAATACTCCTGATCATCGCCCAGGGCCGTGTAATAATAGGCACGCACCAGGCGACTTTTATTCTGAAAAAATGTCAGCAGCTTTTTGTAGTCAAAGTCAAATCCCAGGGAGCGTATGGCAGCATACAGATTGGACCCGTCAATAAAGATGACAACGCGCTCGTCGGCATAGAACATAATAGATTCCTTGAAATAAAATTTGGCCTGCGAAAATTAAGCAGACAAAAACCCCACCCGCGAATACGGGCGTTCGCCGATCCAGAGTCAGATCGACCTGTTTTATAATGAAGGCCGGAGACAGCAAGGCCACGCCAAAAATATGGCCACCTTTTTGTGTAAAATTTATTCAGCAGCTAAAAAAAAATTGGAGCGGGAGAAGGGGTTCGAACCCTCGACGTCAACCTTGGCAAGGTTGCACTCTACCACTGAGTTACTCCCGCACGGCAAAAACAACCTACTTGCAGAACAAAAAAGTGAACACCAATCCCGTTGACCGGAGGGGAGTTGGCGTGGAGGCCGGGGTGGGATTTGAACCCACGGAATAAAGGTTTTGCAGACCTCCGCGTTAGGCCACTTCGCCACCCGGCCGAACAAAAAAATTGGAGCGGGAGAAGGGGTTCGAACCCTCGACGTCAACCTTGGCAAGGTTGCACTCTACCACTGAGTTACTCCCGCATGTTTAATTCTGCTTACAGCAGCCGCCCCCTTAATGAGCGATGGGCGCATGCTAAAAAAAAAACGCGCCAGAGTCAACCGTTCTTGATTGATTTCATGCATCATGTTCCTGTTTTCAGGTTTGGCCAGGCATTTTTCAGGTAGTAATAACCGGACAAAATAGTCAAAAATGTTGAAATATAAAGACAAAGCACCCCTGGTATCTGGAACGGGATTTCCCACAGTCCCTCTTGCACCAGCAGCATGATAATGGCGGTCATCTGGAAGCCTGTTTTCCACTTGCCGGTTTTGGAGACGGGTATCCGGTGGCCCAGGCCGGCCATGCGTTCCCGCAGGGCCATCACGGTGATCTCCCTGGCCAGAATGATCAGCACCAGTATAAACGGGGCATGGCCGTTGGAGACCAGCAGCACCAGGGCCGAAATGACCAGCAGTTTATCGGCCACCGGGTCGAAAAATCGGCCAAAGTTGGTAAGCTCTCCCCGTTGGCGGGCGATATAGCCATCAGCCCAATCGGTAATGGCGGCCAGGCTGAAAAACAGGGCAGAAAGAATATATCCCCACCGACCGGGCAGATAGGAAAAGCCCACAAAAAAGGGAATCAGCGCAATCCGCGTGGCGGTGAGTGAGTTGGGTAGATTCCAGACCATTTTGACTCAGGGCTCTTCCTGAAAAAATTGAACAATGCGTTGTGCCAACCCTTCGGATACTCCGGCTACCGTCATCAACTCCCCCACATTGGCCTGTCGCAATTTTTTGACTGAGCCAAATTGGCGCAGCAGGGCTCGCTTTCTTTGTGGCCCAATGCCGGGGATTTTGTCAAGGCTGGAATAGACCTGGGCGCGACTTCGCTGGGATTTGTGCAGACCGATGGCAAACCGGTGCGCCTCATCCCGTATCCTCTGTAGCAAGAATAATACCGGAGAATGTGTGGGTAAGACAATGGGTTCTGGCAGGTTGGGCAGGAAGAGCCGCTCTTTACCCGCATCCCGCTCCTCTCCTTTGGCGATGGCGCAAAACTTCAGTCCTGGCAGAACCAGACGGTCGGCCACTGCCAGTGCGGCGTTCAGTTGTCCACGTCCGCCGTCCAGCAAGATCAAATCCGGCCATGGAGGGGGTGGCTCAGAGGAGTCCGAGGCCCTCTCTGGGGGGAGCAGGCGGCTCAAACGACGGGAGAGCATGCGGGCCATGCGAGCGGTATCATCCAGCAATTCCGGGTCCGCAAGGGTGAAATGGCGATAGCTGCTCTTCTGCCAGCCTTCCGGGCCAAACACGATCAGGGAGCCGACGGGATGGCTGTCCTGGAAATGGGAAATATCGTATGCCTCAATGCGTTGCAGAGGCTGGGGCAAAGAGAGCAGGCTGGCCAATGCCTGCAGGAGATGGTCAAAGGTGTCCAGGCTTTGCTGGCGTCGCAGGAGGGCCTGTTCGGCGTTGAGGGTGGCCATCTGAAGCAGTCGCAACTTTTCACCTTGGGTCGGCTTGTGGAGTCGGACCGGGCTGCCCCGCAGACCACTCAATGCGGCGGCCAACCATTTTCGCTGTTCCAATACCCGATTGACAATAATTTCGGCCGGGGGGGTGGCACGACTCTCCCCGTCCCGGGGGCTGTAATATTGGCCCAGAAAGGCCTCCAGCAACGCCTCCGGGCTCTGTTCCGTGCTGTTTTCCAGAAAAAAGCTGGTATTGCCCCAGTTGATGCCATTGCGGACCGCAAACAGTTGCACCGCCGAACCGTTGCCATCCTGGGCGATGCTGACCACATCCAGGTTGCTGTTTTCCGCCAGGTTGACCCGTCGCTGATCCTGAATCAGGGTGATGGCTTTGATCCGGTCCCGTATTTTGGCGGCCTCTTCAAAGGCCCTCTCTTCCGCTGCCCGCCACATGCTCTGTTTCAGTTGTTCCAGCAGGGCGGTCGATCTGCCCTCCAGAAACAGGCAAACGTCCCGCACCAGCAGGGTGTACTGCTCCACCGAGATGCGACCACTACAGGGGCCGCTGCACCGCTTGATCTGATAGTTCAGACAGGGGCGTTGCCGTTGCTTGAACTGACTATCCTCGCAGGTGCGGATGGGAAACATGCTTTGCAGCCATTTGACCGTCTCCCGGAGCGCGCTCACCGAGGGAAACGGGCCAAACCATTGACCTTTTGTCGGAGCGGTTGTGCTTGCGGGCGCGGAGTCCTCTGCCCGGTCCGCTTTGGGAGGGGTGCGCAACAACAGCAGGCGGGGAAAGGGGTGTTCCGTGGAGAGGTGGAGATAGGGATGGGATTTGTCATCCTTCAGCAACACGTTGTATGGTGGGCGAAACCGTTTGATCAGGTTGGCTTCCAGGATCAGGGCCTCGTTTTCGGTGGTGGTGACCGTTACCTCCAGGGTTCGGGCCAGCGCGAGCATGGCCTGAATCCGGGGAGGGTGGCTGCCCCGCTGGTGAAAATAGGAGCTGACCCGTTTTTTAAGGGACTTGGCCTTGCCGACATAGAGCACCCGTTCCTGGCCCCCCAGAAACCGATAGACACCCGGGAGCAGGGGAAGGGTGGCAACGGTCTCCAGCAAGGCGGAAGGGTGTTCGGTCATTGATGGCGCAGCGAAAAGAGCCACAAGGCCACCCCCGCCACAATCATGGGGAGGCTCAACCATTGACCCATGGTCAAGTTCAAGGCGAGCAGACCCAATTGGGGGTCGGGTTCCCGTACATATTCAGCCACGAAGCGGCAGAGACCATAACCGGCCAGAAACCAGCCCAACAAAAACCCGGGCGGGCGGGCTGACCGTCCCAACCATTGCAGCAGCAAAAAGAGGGAGAGCCCCTCCAATCCCGCCTGGTAGAGTTGGCTGGGGTGGCGTGGTTCGGCACCGGCCCCTGGGAAGATTATCCCCCAGGGCAGGTCGGTTGTGCGGCCCCACAGCTCCCCGTTGATAAAGTTGCCGATTCGGCCCAGAAAAAAGCCGATGGGGGCGATGGGAGCCACCAGATCGGCCAGTGCCAGACAGTTGAGCTGATGGCGGCGGGCGTAGAGCAGACAGACGGTCAGCACGCCCAGCAAGCCGCCGTGGAAGGCCATGCCCCCCTCCCAGACCCGCAGCATGGCCAACGGCTCCTGCCAATAATAGTCAAATTGATAGAAAAGAATGTAGCCGCCGCGACCACCCAGGACAACCCCCAGCAATATCCACAGGATCAGATCCCCCACGTCATCCGGGGAGAGTCGCGGCAAAAACCGCCTGGCCCGCGCCAACAGCATGGGCCAACCGATGAGAAAAGCCAGGCTGTACATGAGGCCATACCAACGGATGGCCAACGGGCCGATATGCAGCAGGACAGGATCGATGTTGGGATAGTTGATCATGAGGAGGGATCACTCCATATGGTTGGAGGCTTCCGGGTAACAACCCAAAATCTTGAGAGAGTCGGTAAAAAAGGAGATCTCTTCCATTGCCAGTTGGCAGTCAGGCTCTTCCGGGTGTCCCTGGAAATCCAGGTAAAAATGATAACTCCAATGTCGGCCCGGGAGGGGACGGGACTCCAGTCGGGTCAGGTTGATGCCATTGGTGGCGAAGCCGCCCAGGCATTTATAGAGTGCGGCCGGGATGTTGCGCACCTCAAAAAGCAGGCTGGTTTTGCAGGGGAGTGCGGCGGGGGGATGGGCACTTTCCCGTGCAATCAGCAAAAAGCGGGTGGTATTCAGGTGGCTGTCCTGAATATCTTGTTGCAAAATATCCAACTGATACAGCTCCGCACACAAGGCTGAGGCCAAGGCGGCTTCGGTCGGGTTGCCCCGTTTGAGCAGATCGACGGCAGCTCCGGCGGTATCGTAGACAGAATAGCGTTCCCAGCCATGTTTTTTGATAAAGGCATGGCATTGGGCCAGGGCTTGGGGATGGGAGTAGACGGTGCGAATCTGTTCCAGTTGGCTGCCTCGAATGCCCAGCAGGCAGTGCCGTACCCGTTGGTAGTGCTCCCCGACGATAAACAGGTTGTGGCGGGCCAACAGGTCGTAGCTGTCGCTGACCACACCGGCCACGCTGTTTTCGACGGGGAGCATACCCAGATCCACCACCCCCTCTTCCACCTGTTGAAAGATATCCTCGAAGGTTTTGCAGGGCACGTAGAGGTTGCCGGGCATTTTTTCCCGGCAGGCCTGTTCGCTGTAGGCACCATGTACACCCTGGAACGCAATGGTTTTTTGCATGATCGGTTACACCACTTGATAAGGCGCAGGATTGAGATTTGTTGTCTGTTGGGTCATTATGGACCTTTTCCCGGGTTGATTAAACCCATGGCCCATATTTTTTCCGGCTGAGGCGCATTGTGTTGGATTCCACCCATTTTGTCACGGAACCGTTGGTCGCTGTATTGGTGGATTCGGCAGATCTCCTGTCCCAGGGCAGGGCGTGGGCGGACCGGTTGGCTTTGCCGCTGACCCAGAGGGCTGACCCCGGGGTGGCAACGCTGTTTTTAACACTGACCGCTGACCGGTTGGAGTTGCGCAGTGCGGATCCGGCAGAGGGGGGGGCCGTGTATGTGGATTTTGTGGCCGGCAAAGGGGGCTTTCGGCGGCAGCGGGAGGGGGGGCTGCGGCAGCCTCTGGCCCGTGCGGTGGGTTTGCGTGGCAGCCGTCCCTGCACCATTGTGGATGCGACCCCGGGTTTGGGACAGGATGCGTTGGTCTTGGCTGCCTTGGGAGGAGAGGTGCAGATGGTGGAGCGTTCGCCGGTGGTGGCGGCTTTGTTGGCGGATGGCCTGCGACGTTTGGCGGCGCAAAGGCTGGAGCAGCCGCTGTTGTTGACTCTGCAGGAGGGCGATGCCCGGCTGGTTCTGGCCGGTTTGGAGGTGGAAGGGGTTTGCCCGGATGTGGTCTATCTGGATCCCATGTATCCCCATCGGGATGGTTCCGCGTTATCCAAGAAGGAGATGCGTCGGTTGCGCATTTTGGTTGGAGATGATGACGATGCAGCGGCATTGTTGGCCGTCGCAGTACGGGTTGCCCGGCAACGGGTGGTGGTAAAGCGGCCGCGTCAGGCTCCCGTGCTGGGAGATCAGAGGCCAAGTATGGCCATTTACAGCAAAAACACCCGGTATGATGTCTATTTGACCGCTGATCGGCAGCGCGTGTGAACTGCGTTTGCGGAGGGATTCATTCAGGCGGCGTACGGACAAAACGATTGGGCAAGGGTATTTTTTTTGCTCTTTGGCTGGAGAAAGGGGTGCCCAAGGGGATGGGGCAGGTTTTTTCTTTTACTTTGTCTGCTGCCTTCTGGTACCCTGTCGGGAAAATATGTTTCTGCAACAACGGGTTCATGTGGTCAAACAGGCCAACGGGATGGCCTTTGCACTGTGGATAAAAAATTCACCGTCGGACAGGAGAAGGGGTATGAGATTTTTTGCTGTTTTGCTGCTGGCACTGTTTGGGACCGCTTGTGTTCCGAAAGATATATATAACTACCACCCTTTTCGGGAGCCTGTGAGCCAGTTGAGTCAGGCGGCGGAGGCGGGAGACACGAAGGCCCAGTTTAAACTGGGGGGGCGTTATTATAATGGTGATGAGGTGTTGCAAAACTATGGCGAGGCCTTCAGGTGGTATCGCAAGGCGGCCGAGCGGGGTCATGCCGGGGCGCAAAACAGTTTGGGCATGATGTATTTTGAAGGCAAATCAGTTCCCAGAGATGCCGTTCAGGCCCACATGTGGTTGAATCTGGCCGCATCTCAAGAGGACAAGTTTGCGGAAAATCGTGACTATGTAGCCAAGCGAATGACCTCCGAACAGATTATCAAGGCGCAGGAGATGGCCCGGGAGTGGAAGCCGCTGGCCGTCCCGGTTGCGCAGGGGGCAGCGGTGAGTCAGGGCGAGGTGCCGAATGTTGTGGTTCGCAAATTTGGTGAGCGGGATGCCGCCGCTGGCCTCGGCCACTCTCCAGAGGTCGGCCCGGTCGATGAGTTGTTGCCGCAGGAGGCAAAATAGCCTCGATTCCGTGTTTTAAATAATGGCAGGGGTCTGGGGACCGTTACGGTTCCCGGTTCCCTGCGGTTGTTTTACCAGCGGAAAACCCCTCAGGTAGCCAGGGCCACAATGGGGTCCACCTGCGCCGCCTTGCGCGCCGGCATGTAACCAAAAATCAACCCGGTGGCAAAGGCACAGTGGAAAGCCAACAAGACCGGACCCAACGCATACTGGATCGGCGTGCCAAACATCCCGACTACCGCCGTCGCCCCCAAACCGACCAACACACCCAACAGCCCTCCCAGCAGGGAGACCACCAACGCTTCAGTCAAAAATTGCTGCAATATATTGCGCATCCGTGCCCCGGTTGCCATGCGGATGCCAATCTCGCGGGTGCGCTCTGTCACCGAAACCAGCATGATATTCATCACCCCGATTCCCCCCACCAACAGTGAAATCGCCGCCACAGAACCCAACAGCAGGGTGAGGGTATTCTGTGTCTCTGTCATCGTCTCCAGAATGGAAGCCATGTTGCGAATGCGAAAATCTTCGGTCCGGTGCCGACTTTTCAGCAACTTTGTCACCACCTCCTGCGTCTCATCGATGCGGGCCACATCCTGCACCGCAACCGTGATGCTGCGCAGAGAACGTTGCCCAAACAGCCGCAGACCGCCGGTCGTCAAGGGGATAAAAACCACATCATCCTGATCCTGTCCCATGGGGGAGGCTCCCCGTACGCCCATTACCCCCACCACCTGGAACAGTACCGTGTCCAGCATCACATATTGACCGATCGGATTCACCCCAGGGGGAAAAAGATTATCCACCACTGTCTGTCCGAGGACAGCCACCGCCGCGTAACTTAGTAAATCGGCATTGGAAAAAAAGAACCCGGACTGGAGCTCCCAATGCCGCGCAAACGGCAACTGGGGCGAGGTGCCGGTGGCCTGACTCTGGTAGTCGGCGTTGCCAAAACGGACCGTTACCCCCTTGCCGATCTCCGGGACTGCCGCCGACACGTTGGGAAGGCTGAGAATGGCGTCGGCATCCTCCGGCAACAAGGTGGAGACGGAGCCCCCCATTCCTCTCTGATTGGGGGCCCCTGGACGCACCAGCAACAGATTGGTCCCAATCGCATTCATGCTGTCCAGCACGGATTGCTTGGCCCCATCCCCAATGGCCAGCATGGTGATCACGGAGGCGACCCCGATCATGATCCCCAGCAAGGTCAAGATGGTGCGAAACAGATGCGCCCGCAAGGCCCGGAACGCCGTCTTGGCAGACTCCACCACCCCACCAAACCAGGAGTCAATCTCCTTTTTGTGCCGCTTCTCCTCTCTGGGGTGCGTTGCCAGGGTCTCCACAGGGGAGCCGGAATCCTCGACCACCAGACCATCCCGCAGATGAATCAGCCGCTGCGCCTGTCGGGCCACCTCTTCGGCGTGGGTGATCAAAATGACGGTGTAACCCTGGCGGGAGAGATCCTTCAACATGGCCATGACCTCGGTGCCACTTTTGCTGTCCAACGCCCCGGTCGGTTCGTCTGCCAGAATCACCTCTCCCCCATTCATCAGGGCACGGGCGATGGAGACCCGCTGTTGCTGTCCACCGGATAGCTGCGCAGGGCGGTGGTGCAACCGCTCCTGCAGACCCAGCGTTGCGAGCAACTCCGTTGCCCGCGTGCGGCGATTCCGGGGCGACAACCCGGCATAAACGGCAGGCATCTCCACATTTTCCAAGGCACTGGCGGTTGCCAGCAGGTTATAATTCTGGAACACAAACCCAAAGGCTTCCCGCCGCAATCCTGCCAACCCATCGGCAGTAAAGCCCGAAATGTCTGCGCCCATGAAACGGTACTGGCCGCTGCTGGGACGGTCCAGGCAGCCCAGTATGTTCATCAAGGTGGTTTTGCCTGAGCCGGAAGCCCCCATGATGGCCACAAACTCGCCAGCATAGATACGCAGCGAGAGACCGTGCAAAACGGTGACGGCCAACTCTCCGCTCTGATAGGTTTTGGTGATCTGGGTCAGTTCGATGAGTGGCGGTGGCGTAGCGGCCAAGTCAGCCGCGCTCATGGGTGCCGGCCCGACATGGGGGTCAACGCACTTCTCCCCTTGCGGCCCTTTGACTCCGCAGCAGTGGCTTTGTTGCCACCGGTCAACACCTTCTCTCCAAGCTCCAGGCCGGAGAGAATCTGGGCGGTGAAACGGTTCATGACCCCCACCTGCACCTCTCGCTCTGTGATCTCCCCATCGTTTTCCAGAACCTGCACGCGGGCCCGGCCATCGGCAAAGAGGCTGCGCGGGTCTGTTCCGCTTGTGTTGTTCATGGCCTCTCGATTCCCGGAGCTGGTCCGATGGCCAGCCTCTCCTTTTTTGGAGCCGTTCGAGGGTGGTTGCAAGGCTGTCAGCGGAATCTGTAACGCATCTTTTGCAGCAGCGACCACAAAAAAGACTTGGGCAGTCATTTGGGTCATCAGGCGATGGTCCGGGTTGGGGACATCAAACAGGGCATCATAAAGGACAACATTGTTGACAACGTTGGGGGTGGGTGAAATCTGACGCAAGGTGCTGTGATACCGCTCTGAACTGCCCAGGGTGGTAAAGTAGACCGGCATGCCCAGCCGCAGCTTGGGAATGTCCGCTTCCGACACCTGAGCCTGCACCGTCATGGTGGAGAGATCGGCAATGCGGACAATGATGGGGGCCTGTTGGTTGGCGTTCAAGGTCTGACCCTGCTTGGCCACCTGCAACATGACGGTGCCCGCCATGGGTGCGTAAATGCTGGTATAGCCGAGATTGGCCAGGTCGCCCCGCAAGGTGGATTCCATTTGCTGCTTTTGGGCCTGCAACGCCTCCACCTGGGCCTTGGCGGAGTGCAGCGTTGCCTCCGCACTCTGTTGTGCATCGATCGCCGTCGCATCATCCCGCATCAAATGCTGTTGGCGATTGAATCGTCGCTCTGCCAGCGTCCGTTGTGCCTGACGATCCGCCAGTTGGGCCTCCAGATAGCGCAACTGGGCACGGCCGGCATCCACCTTGGACTGGTAGAGGGTCGGGTCCATCTCCGCCAGCAGCTCTCCCACCTGGACCACGGCCCCGATCCCCACATGCAATGTTTTGAGTTGGCCGGATACCTGCGTCCCTACGTCGACAAACTCTTTGGGTTGCAGCGTACCGGTTGCGGTAACGGTATCCTCCAGATCCGCCTGCTGGACGCTGACGGTGCTGAGGCTGCTTTTGGCCGACTCTCGCAGCACTCCGTTGCGCCAACCGTAATAGCCGCCAGCGATCAGCAGGGCAAGGAGAGTGAACAGCATAAAAAAACGACCCAGCCCCATGCCGGCTACCGAGGAGGCCGTACGGTGGGGCGGGTCGTTGAATGTGTGCAATATCTCAGGCACAGATTATCCTTAGATACGGGTTGCAACCCCAGCCTGTTCGTTCAGAAAGCGTTCTGCCTCCAAGGCCGCCATGCAGCCGGTACCGGCAGCGGTGATGGCCTGCCGGAAGGTTTTGTCCTGGACATCGCCGGCTGCAAAGACACCGGGAATGTTGGTGGCGGTGGAGTGGGGTCGGGTGATCAGATAACCCGCCTCATCTTTTTCCAATTGCTCTCCAAAAATGGCGGTGTTGGGGGTGTGGCCGATGGCAACGAAGAGCCCGGTCACCGTCAGCACATGGCTCTCTCCCGTTTGGACATTCTTGATCCGCACACCGGAGACACCTCCCGCCTGGGGATCTCCCAAAACCTCTTCCACCGCCGAGTTCCAGATCGGCTGAATTTTGGGGTGGGCCAGCAGGCGGGCCTGCATCATCTTTTCTGCCCGCAGGGCGTCGCGGCGATGGATCAGAAACACCTTGCTGGCAAAGTTGGTGAGAAAAAGGGCCTCTTCAACGGCCGTATCACCGCCGCCGACAATGGCAATCTCCTGGCCACGATAAAAAAAGCCGTCACAGGTGGCACAGGCGGAGACGCCGAAACCGCTCAACCGTTTTTCCGACTCCAAACCCAGCCAACGGGCCGAGGCTCCGGTGGCGATGATGAGGGCGTCACAGGTGTAGACGTTGCCGGAGTCGCAGGTCAAACGGAACGGCCCACCCTGTCGGCGAGCCGGCTCCAAATCCGCCTGGACGACCAGGTCAGAGAGGATGGTGGTGTTGAACCGCTTGGCTTGCGCCTCCATTCTGGTCATCAATTCGGGGCCCTGGATCCCTTCTTCAAACCCTGGAAAATTGTCCACTTCTGTGGTAACAGTGAGTTGTCCGCCTGGTTGCATTCCCTGGATCAGGATGGGGTTCAGGTTGGCACGGCCGGTGTAGATGGCAGCCGTGTAGCCCGCCGGGCCGGAACCAAGAATGATGATGGGAGAATGGGTTACCGTAGCCATAAATCATGCCTCCAAATAATGGACAGGGTGTGCTGTGGTTTCTCGCTTTTAGCCACAGGGTGATCCCAAAGGATATAGAGGTTGGAGAACCGATGCACGGCATAATTTTTTTAGCTTTGGAAGATTTTCTGGAGTCACGCAGCGGCAAAGGGGCCTGGGCCCGGGCCATGCGGGAGGCCAATCTGGTGGAACAAAGCTTTTCCCCGGACCGTTTTTACCCGGACGAAGGGGCGGCGGATCTCTTTGCGGCCTCTGCCAAGGTATTAAAGCTGCCCATGGGGGAGACCCTGGAGCAGTTGGGTTGCCATATGAGTCCTGGCCTGATTGAGATGGGTCGTTCCATGGGATTGATCCAGCCAGAGTGGCGGACCTTGGATATTCTGGAACGTTTGAACAAAGACATCCTCTCTGCTTTTCGCACGGACGGTACCGGCCTGAAACCGCCGGATATCCGGACCTATCGCCTGAAATATGGTGAAATTGCCGCCGCCTACGTCTCCGATCGCCGGTTGTGCCAGCTGTTCAAGGGGATTGTGAAGGGGGTGGGGGCCTTTTTCAACGAGCCTATCCGTATTGAGGAGCGGGTTTGCATGTTGGAAAGCGCGCCACTATGCCGCATGTCCATCTATCTGGACGATCCAGCCCTTAAAAATCATGTCGACATCACCCGGGAGTTTCAGACCGTTCACAGCCGGATTCAGGAGATCCGATTTTACAACCAGTTTGCCGGTGTTGCGGTGGTCAACCAGGGGCTTGTGCTGCAATATGGTCCGAAAGGGGTGTTGGTACAGATTCAGCCCGAGTCCCTGTTGGCCATGCGGGAGGAGGGGGGTACCTATCTGGCGTTGCCCCATCTGCATCTGGGTTTGAAGGCTGCGGTGGCCCAGGTGGATATGACCCAACGGACGGCACTGTTGAAACAGATTGTCTCCACCGATGGTCCCATCGGTCGCCGCATTCTGCCCCGGGTGGTGCCCGTCAAGCCGCTTCCCATCGAATTGCGCATCCACAAGCAGACGTTGCGGGGCTGGATCGCCAATATTTCAGAAAGCGGTCTCTGCATCGTGCTGCGAGCCGATCCCATACTCAATGAAACCATTATCTTCACCCCCCTCAAGGTACGCTTTACACTGCCTGTCCAAACTGTTGACAGCGAGGTGACAACAGCGTCAATTCCAAAAATTGTGTTGGATGGCAATATCTTGAATATTGAAGAGCGGGAGGGGCGTCACAGCATACGCATCGTTTTTCAACCCTATGCTGTCAACGAAGCGCACCAGATCCAACGCTATTACCGGGAGAGGGAGACCGCTGCCTTTCAGCAATTAAATGCCTTGATTGCATTAATAAAATAGTAATACATTGATTTGTCATTCTCTTTTACAAATCTGTTGCACGTGCGTATTTTTCTCCCTGTCCGACGGGGATCGATTCGTTTTGCCAAAATAAGTTGGCGCGGCTTTTGCTCTTCCCTGCCCATGATCGGTTGGATCTGTCGGCGCAGGGACGCTGCCCCAGATTGCTCCAGATCTCTCTAGGTTGAACTAAGAAAGAGTGGCGGAATCCAAGGGGAGAAGTGAAGATGTCGAAGTATATCGCGAGTGCCAAAGAGCGTTGGCATGCTCAGGAAGCGTTGGTTCGGTTTTTGTCTTTTGTCTGTGTCGGTGGTACTTATGGCTTGATTGCCATCTCTTTGGTTCAGGCTTATATCCTGGTTACTTGGCTCAAGACCTACTAGATGTTTTTCGTTGTGGCGACCCGCTACCCAGTGGTGGCGGGGGTTGCGTCTGTCCGTTGGGCAAGCAGTGAGAGCAGGCTATAGAGATTTTCCAAATGGGGTGCTGCGACGTGATGGCGTTGGGCGGCGCGCAGGGCGTTGCCCAGGATGGCTTCCACCTCCATGGAGCGGCCTGCCAGGTAGTCCAGCAGCATGCTGGTTTTGTAGGGTTTCATCTTGCGGGTAGCGGCCAAGTTTTTTTGGACGCAGTCTGCTGGCAGCGAGTATCCGGCGGCGGCGGCGATTTGGCATACTTCCGTCATGAGTTGTTCGACCAGTTGTGCAGTCGGGGGGTGTGCCAGGATCTCCTGGGTGGTGGCTTGTCCCAGTACCGAGACCGGGTTGAAGGCGGCGTTCCAGACCAGTTTTTTCCAGCGATCCAGGACAATGCTTTCGGTGACGGAGCAGGGGGTGCCGGCGGTTTCAAACAGGTGTGCCAGTTGTCGGGCAGCGTGGGAGGGGCCGTCGGGAAAGCGGCCGATGGCCAGGTGGCCGTAGCAGGTGTGGCGGATATGACCTGGGGCGGTGCGGCTGAGGCAGACAAAGGCCAGGCCGCTGAGAATTTCGTTATTGGGAAAGGCGGCCGCCACGGGGGGCTCTGTTTCCACGCCGTTTTGCAGCAGCAGGATGGTGGTATCCGGTCCCACTGCGGGGCGAATAATATCTGCGGTAGCAATTTCTTCGAGTACTTTCAGACCAACCAGGATATAATCCGGAAATCCGTTGTAGTCGGCGACGGATTGGAGGACTTGAGCGGGTTGAAAATGGTAGGGGCCCTGCATGCCGTCGATCTGGATGCCGTGGGCCTGCACGGTGGCGAAGTCGGAGCGGTGGGTGGTGGAGACCCGTGCGCCGGCCTTGGCCAGTTGTGCCCCGTAATATCCGCCCACGGCTCCTGTTCCCACCACCAGGATGTTGGTGGGGGCAGCGGGTTGTGGGCTGCTCATTGTCTCTTGGTCCATGGCAGTCATCTCTTTTGCGGAGTAATTTAAACGATGAAAACAGCATACCCAATGGGTGTGGCGGCGGCGGTGGTTGTTTGTTGGCTGCCTGTTTTGGGTTGGAGTGCAGATGCTGACAAGGGGAAAGCGTTGCACGATCCGAGTTGCATGACCCAGTGTCACGCCTCCAAGGCCAACGGGGACGCCAAGGGACTTTATACCCGAAAAGGGCGGATGGATTCACTGGAAAAAGTAAAGGCTCAGGTCTCCTTTTGCAACCAGCAGGTGTTGAACACCAAGTGGTGGCCGGAGGATGAGGCGGATGTGGTGGCCTATCTGAATCGGGATTTTTATCAGTTCAAGTGAGTTGGACGCCTGACGGCCAAATAATTGCAGGGGTCCGGGGACCATCACGCTCCCCGGTGGGGTGCCTGCCCTATGCACAGATCTTTTTGCCGGTCATCTTTTAAAACAATTGCAGGGGTCCGGGGACCGTCACGGTCCCCGGTGGGGTGCAGGGGCAAAGCCCCTGCATGAACGGGCGCGCTTTCCCAAAGCCCATTTGCGCAGCAAATGGGCGCAGCGCGCCCAAAACGCCCCGCAGGGGCACTGCTGGAGGGCGGCAGCCCGACTGAGAGCGGGCCAAAGTTGGGAGGGTTTGAAAAAAACCATTCCTGGCCATGTATCGAAGTATCGAACAAAAAGCTGAATTTCCGAAAGTTCTGGTTTTTTTATCCAAATATTTTCCACGACATAACCGTGCGCGTCGGGCTGCCGCCCTCCAGGAGTCTGCCCCTGCGGGGCAGGTTTTGTGCGCGTTGCGCAAATTTTCTGCGAAAATTTGC
>PEAG01000020.1 GCA_002753505.1 Magnetococcales bacterium HCHbin5
CGCCGCTTCGTCAAGACGGCCCGAAAGCACACGGTATTTGTCTTCAATTATCTCCATTGCGTCCATGCAGAAATGATGCACGAAATTTAACGAATGTTCAACTTATTTTGGCTAGGCTCCTTAGCGCATATGGGGCTTTGCCCCTGCACCCCACCGGGGAGCGTGACGCTCCCCGGACCCCTGCAATTGTTTAACAGAAGACCGCAATCATGTTAGCGCACAACACATAAACGCATAACCACTTTATCCATAACGGGAATCGGCATGATTTTCAAAACGGGTGTATTGCCGCAAAAAGGTCAACTTGACCTTGCCGGTGGGACCATTGCGCTGCTTGGCAACAATAATCTCCGCCAACCCCGCCAAAGCCGGATCATTCTCCTTGTAAACCTCCTCACGAAATACAAACATCACCACATCAGCATCCTGCTCAATGGCACCCGACTCCCGCAAATCAGATAAAATAGGCCGCTTGTTGGGCCTCTCCTCCAATTTGCGGGATAACTGCGACAACGCAATGATGGGTATATTCAACTCCTTGGCCAAAGCCTTCAACCCGCGACTGATCTGAGAAATCTCCTGCACCCGGTTTTCCGTCTTCAACTCACCCTGCATCAACTGCAAATAGTCAATCAAAATCAACTGAATCTTTTTTTCCCGCTTCATCCGCCGCGCCCTGGCCCGCAACGCCGCAATGGTAATGGCAGGCGTATCATCGATATAAAGCGGGGCCTGCGCCAGATGATTGGCCATGGAGATCAACTGACCATAGTCCTTGTCATCCAGATAACCCGTACGCAACTTTTGCGCATCAATACGCGCCGCCGAAGAGAGCATGCGGGCAACCAACTGCTCCTTGGACATCTCCAGCGAAAAAATGGCAACCGGTACCTGATGATCCACCGCCGCATTGGCCGCAATGTTCATCGCAAAAGAGGTCTTGCCCATGGAAGGACGCCCGGCCAGGATCAATAGATCCGACTTCTGCAAACCAGCCAACATTTTATCCAAATCGGCAAAACCAGTGGCAACACCCGTCACCGCACCCTTGTGCTTCATCAACATGTCGATGGTGTGCAACACCGGCATCAACACCGTCTTCAAGGCGGCATAATTGCCACTGCGCTGGTTGCGCCCCTCACCCACCGAAAAAATGCGCTGCTCCGCCTCATCCAACAACTGCTCCGTCGGGATAACCTTGCTCTGATAAACCGACTCCACAATATGGGTCGCCTGCTGCGCCAACTCCCGCAACAACGCCTTGTCCCGAACCAGACGGGCATAGGCCGCCGCATTGGCAGTGGTCGGAACCGTCTCCAGCAACTGGGCCAGATAACCGCTGCCACCCACTGACTGCAATTCATCACTCTTCTGGAGATGTTGCTGCAAAACAATGGGATCCGCCGGCTCCCCACGATCCAGCAATGTGCAAATGGCTTGATAAATAACCCGATGAGCCCCCGCATAAAAATCCTGGGGATTGAGAATGTCAGCAACCTGATCATGAATGGTGTTGTCCAGCAAAATGGCACCCAGCACCGACTGCTCAGCCGCATTGCTCCAGGCCGCTCGACGAACCGGAGCCGCCCGCTCCCGTTCCATCAACTCCGACGACGCAACCTCCTCCCGCACCTCTGCCCCGAAAGGATACGGCCCCTCCCCATCAGGAACCGCAGTAAAAGAGGCGGTCTGCTCTTGCTCTTCACGGGATGCAACGGGCTCTTCCATTTTGCCTTGTCCTTGATTTTCCGGCCAACAGACCGCAACAGTGCCTTTACCAAATCCTTATATCTGGGTTACAGTATACCGCCACCTGGATCTGCTGCCAAGTGGAAAACCAGGCAGTATCAGGGGGGCATGCAGCGGAGGTGCGGTATTTTGCAAACATTTCCCATGGAGCGTTCATGAAAATTCTTGTGACTGGAGCAGCCGGGTTTATTGGATTCCACCTGTCTGTTCGTCTGCTGGCGCGGGGAGATCAGGTGGTTGGCCTGGATAACCTGAACGCCTATTACGACGTCGCACTCAAAAAGGCACGCCTGGCCCAGTTGCAGGAGCAGAACGGTTTCCGTTTTTTATGCGAAGACCTGGTCAATCGAGACTCCATCGCCGCCCTCTTCTCCGAATGCACATTTGACCAGGTGGTGCATCTGGCCGCCCAACCCGGCGTACGCTACTCCCTGGAAAATCCCCACGCCTACATAGACAGCAATATCGTCGGTTTTCTCAACATTCTGGAGGGCTGCCGCCACCACCAAATCTCCCACCTGCTGTACGCCTCTTCCAGCTCCGTCTACGGTGCCAACAGCCGGTTGCCCTTTTCCGTACGGGATCGGGTGGATCAGCCCCTCTCCCTCTACGCAGCCACCAAAAAAGCCAATGAGCTGATGGCCTATACCTACAGCCATCTCTACGGCATCCCGACAACCGGGCTGCGCTTTTTTACCGTATATGGCCCGTGGGGACGGCCAGATATGGCCCTGTTCCTCTTCACCCGTAAAATTTTAGCCAATGAACCCATTCCCGTCTTCAACCATGGTCAACACCAGCGGGATTTTACCTACGTGGACGACATTATCGAGGGCGTTGTCCGGGTGCTGGATTGCCCCCCCAACGCCACCACCAACACCCCACCCGACCCCGGCAAGCCAACATCCCCACACCCCGGCCTGCCCTACCAACTCTACAACATCGGCAACAACCAACCGGTGCCGCTGATGATCTATATCCAAACGCTGGAAGCCGTGCTGGGAAAAAAGGCACAACTGCAGTTGCTGCCCCTCCAACCGGGTGATGTCCCCGACACCTACGCCGACATCAGCGAGTTGGAACAGGCGGTCGGTTTTCGACCTTCAACCAGCGTCCGAACAGGAATCGAACGGTTTGTCGCCTGGTATCTGGATTACTACGGCACGACTGGATCGTAACGCCGGGGACTTTGATAATTCTCTGGCTTGTATCTCCTTGACTATGCTATAAGTATAATCGGCTTATGGTGTGCTTTCGGACGCCAATCCGCAGGGGGTGCCGTTGTTGGAGGAAGCAAACCACGTTGGCTGGTTTTGCCGATCAATCGTAGAGGGAACTGGTGCGGTCATGCTGAAATTTATTAGATCTTTTTCACTCTTTGGCATCGTTTCCACGCTGCTGGTTTGTGCCGTGCTGGCCCCTCGCTGGCTCCATGCAGAGGAGCGCGTCGTCAAGGTGGGCGTCTATCAGAACGAACCCGGCGTGTTCGCAGATAAAGAGGGGGTGATCAAAGGCTTTTATATCGATCTGCTGGAAAAGACCGCTCACAAAGAGGGCTGGAAACTGGAATATGTTTTCGGCAGCTGGGCCGAAACCTATCAGCGGTTGACCAACGGCGAAATTGACCTGCAGGTGGCCATCGCCTATACCCAGGAACGTGCAGAAAAATTTGACTTTTCTGACGAGACCGCCTTTGCCAACTGGGGGCAGGTCTACGTCTGGAGCCCGGATCTGGATGCCCTGCCCAAACTGCAGGGCCGGATCGTTGCCGGCATGCGGGATGACATCTATTTTGTCCGTTTCAAAGCCCTGCTGGAAAAGCTGGACATCAAGATCTATCCCCTGGATCTGGTGGACTATGAGACCGTTTTGGATACCGTGGCCGAAAACGATGCCGATGCCGGTATCATCTCCCGTTCGGCCGGCATGATGATCGACAAAGGGTTTGATGTCTATAAAAGCCCTATACTCTGCTGTCCGATGGAGGTCCGCTATGCCACTCCCAAACACCGCAATGGCGATCTGTTGAAGGCGTTGGATCGGGATATCCGGGCCCTGAAGGCTGACAGCGAATCGTTCTACTATGAGTCGTTCAATTTGTGGTTTGAAGGGGGCACCAAAAAGGTGTTTCCCAAGTGGGTTTTGCCGGTGGCAGCCGGTACGGTCGGCATGGTTGTCCTGTTGTTTGTCGGTAATCTATGGCTGCGACGGCAGGTGCGGGCGCGCACGGTCGATCTGGAAAAGGAGATTGTGGTTCGCAAACAGGCGGAGGTTGCCATGCGGGTGGCCATGCGCAACCTGTTGACCCTGCAGGTGACCCCAGGGGTCTTCTGGTTGCAGATACCGGAAGCGGGGCTCTATATCCTCTGCGGTTGTCCCAGCGAGGTGGTCAAACACCTCATGCGGCGTGGTTATATCAGCAACACCAGCAAGAACGGGGTGCCCTTTGAAACCGGTCCCAATGTGATCCTGCTTTCGGATGTGTTGGTGCAGAATGGTGGTTTTGCCAATCTGGCCGAGTTTCCGGTGTTGCAGATGCTCTATCGGCAGGGGCTGATCATTCCCAAACATCCCAACAATACCGGCATGAAACCGATGCTGGTCGGCTCAGAGGCCCAGGTACGGGCCCAAATGGCCTATATATACCGGGGCAACTACGGCCTGATCTCCAAAGAGGAGATTCTGGCCACCGGCGTGGATGAGGAGACGGCCGATGTCATGATGCGTATCAAGCTCAAGTTTGCCTTTGGTGCCATTCGCTCGCCGGCAGATTTTCTGGATACCGTCGAAGTGGGAGATCAGGCGGTAGAGATCAGGAACGGCGTGACCGTCGAGCGTTCGGGATTCAATCGCTACACCTTCAGTTTCCAAGGTGAATCCACTGAAGTGGACTTGAATTTACCGCCTGGGGTTGCGTACGAGTCCCCCTATCCCCTGGGCCGCCACCAACTGAAACAGCATCACTTTGCCGTCATCCATACCGGCGAAGGGGATGGTTGGGACATCAATCGCCCCAGTATGGGCAGCATGATCATGTTTCACGGACGCATCTATCTGATCGATGCCAGTCCCGGTATTCTGCAATCCTTGACTTCGTTGGGGGTGGATATCAGCGAGGTGGATGGTATTTTTCATACCCATGCCCATGATGACCATTTTGCGGGATTGCCTGCGCTGATTCAGAGTGACCGGCGGTTGAAATATTTTGCCACCCCCCTGGTACGTGCTTCCGTCACCAAAAAGTTTTCCGCCCTGATGTCGCTGGACGAAGAAAAATTTGCCCAATTTTTCCAGATTCAGGATCTTGTGGTCGGTGAGTGGAACCTGTTTGACGGTTTGGAGGTCATGCCTCTCTTCTCTCCCCATCCGCTGGAGACGACGCTTTTTCTGTTTCGGGCCGTCGATTCGGAGGGCAGCTATCAGACCTACGCCCACTGGTCGGACCTTTCCGCGTTCAAGGTGTTGGATGGGATGGTTGGCGACAAACCGGGGGATGTGCCTGCTGCCTTTATGGACAAGGTAAAGGCGGATTATTTGCGCCCGGCTGCCCTGAAAAAATTGGATATTGGCGGCGGCATGATCCATGGTGTGGCGGAAGATTTTCGCCACGACAATTCAGACCGCCTGATTCTGGCCCATATCGCCCGCAGTTTGACCACCCAGGAGATGGAGATTGGTTCCGAGTCCTCTTTTGGGGCTGAGGATGTGTTGATTCCCGGTCAACGGGATTACCGGTTGGAGCGGGCCGCTCAGTTTTTGCAGGACTTTTTCCCAGAGGCTCCTGTGGCTGCCATCCAGGGGTTGCTGACCAGTCCGGTGGTGGAATATAACGCCGGCACCATTATCCGGCGCGGGCGGCGGGATGGGGATGATCATGAGCATCTGGACATGATCCTTTCCGGCACGGTTGCCTATCTCAATTCGTCGGCCAATATCCACAACATGCTGGCCTTTGGCTCCCTGATCGGCAGTGAAGCACTTTTCGGTGATCAACCAGAACGGCACGTGGATGCGACCGCCACCGGACAGCAGCAGTCCACGGCGGCTGAAAAAGAGTTGCAGGAGCAGAATAGTTGCCGTCGCCAATGGACCTATCGTACGGTTTCCCATTGCAGCGTCATCCAGTTTCCCATGGCGCAAATACGGGCCTTTCTGGAAAACAATGGTCTGATGGAGCAGATGAATGCCATGATGGCCAAGGTCTCCTTTTTGCGCAAAACCTGGTTGTTTGGTGAGCATACCACCTTCTTGTCCCTGGGGCGTATTGCCCGGACCATGGAGCGGCTACCCATGGAGGGTACGGGCTGTATGCCGCTGGAAAAGGAGGCTTCGTTGTGGCTGGTGGAACGGGGAGAGGTCTCCTTGTTGAATGCGGCCGGGGAGAGTGTAGAGGTGATTCGGTCCGGTGGTTTTTTTGGTGAGCAGAGCTATTTTGCCGCCGATGGCAGGGTGTGGCATTTCAGTTTTGAAGAGGGTGTGGTGTTGCACCGCGTGCAATTGAGCACTCTGTTGGAAATTCCCATCGTGCATTGGAAAATGTTGGAACTGTATGAAAAACGCCACAAGTTGCTCTCTTCTTAGGAGAGGCGGATCGTTGCAGGGATTGCAGGCCGTCTGAGTTTTCACTGATCTTTTGTTTTTGCTGTTTTAAATGACTGCGGGGTTTTGTAGACCGTTGTGGTCCACGAACCCCCGCTATCGTTAAGGAGGATCGTCATTCAACCCGGCTGACCATCCACGCGAGGACGAATCCAAAACAGAAAAAACTCCATTAGAAACAGCCCAAACCCAACGATCCACAACAGAGCTGCCAGTGACAGCATCTCCATCGGCCAAAGGCCAACCCCGAAGACTCTGACCACTGCTGCCGACGCTATCAAGGCATATGCCAATGTCAACTGTGGTGAAGCTTGCAAGGCACGCCCGGTATGTGCCAGAGAGACCCGCGACATGATCCCCAAGGTAAACAGCCCCATTGCCCCAACCGTCAAAATATGCAGTGCTGCCGATGGGGAGATCAGCCCGTTCAACTGCGCAATTCCCCGCCCCACCAGGCCCAATACCAGACAGGCATAGCCTAAATGCAGCACCCACAGCAGGGGAATGGACACTGTTTTCAAGCTATGCCACTGGGAAAAGCGTACTGCCTGCACGATGCCGGCCAGCACCAGGAACGGTGCTGCCAACGGTTGCCCCAACAAAAAAACGTCCGCCAGGACCACTCCCACCATCGTGACAAGGCCGGCGATTTCCAAAATGGGAATAATCTTGAACGGCGGTAAATTTTCTGTTTGCGCCAGTGCATTCCGTGTGAACATGGGCATGATATGCCCGCCCACCATCACCAGAAAAAAAACAATTGCATCCACTCCCAGGTACAGACCTGTCCGCGCTGTATTCTCCAGCAGCCCCGTGGCCTCCCCGTGCATCAGCCCGTTGCCAACCAGAAAGAGTGTCAGCAACAGAGGAAAGATGCGATGCATTTTGTTGCCGGAGTACCACAGTGTTGTCCCTGTTGACACGATCAACGCCAACAAGAACAGCAAATCCAGTGCGGCTACCAGCCAGGCCGGCCACCAGGGGGCGGAGACAATGGCGACGCGGCCTGCCACCCAGCAAAAGAGCAACCACTGTAATGGCGTACCCTTGAGTGCCGGTTTTTTGGACCAATTGGGAGAGGCGGTCAACAAAAAGCCTGCCGCACTGGCGGCGACAAAGCCAAACAACAGTTCGTGCGCATGCCAGAGAACGGGTGTCAGAAAGGTCGGCAGAGACCAATAGCCATTCAACAGCAGTATCCACACAGTCATGATGAATACCGACCAGAAACTGGCAACCAGAAAAAATGGTCGGAATCCATAAGCGAATAGAATTGTTGTCAGCGGTTGCTTCTGGGGCATCGTATCACCTTCATGTTGGGATCAATAAATACAGAAAATGGGTACTGCTTCGGCCAAACCGGCACTGCCAAATCGTCACTGTCTAAACGATTGCAGGGGTCTGGGGAGCGTCACGCTCCCCAGCGGGGTGCAGGGGCAGAGCCCCTGCATGAACTGCGCGTTTTCCCAAAGCACATTTTCGCAGAAAATGTGCGCAACGCGCACAAAACCGCCCCAAAGGGGCGACCTTGGGAGGGCGGCAGCCCGACACGCACGGTTATCTCATCAACACGGCATGGACAGGAAAACAGCCGGTCGGATATTCAGTCTATCATCCCGGCAGGGCACTGCCAAACCGTCACAGCCTAAACGATTGCAGGGGTCTGGGGAGCGTCACGCTCCCCAGCGGGGTGCAGGGGCAGAGCCCCTGCATGAACTGCGCGTTTTCCCAAAGCACATTTTCGCAGAAAATGTGCGCAACGCGCACAAAACCGCCCCAAAGGGGCGACCTTGGGAGGGCGGCAGCCCGACACGCACGGTTATCTCATCAACACGGCATGGACAGGAAAACAGCCGGTCGGATATTCAGTCTATCATCCCGGCATGGCCAGAAAACGGCTTTGGTTCCAAACCATCATCCCGGCATGGCCAGAAAACGGCTTTGGTTCCAAACCATCATCCCGGCATGGCCAGAAAACGGCTTTGGTTCCAAACCATTTCCTGCTTGGCCAATGTTTGGTCGGGCTGCCGCCCTCCAGGAGTGCCCCTGCGGGGCGTTTTGGGCGCGCTGCGCCCATTTGCTGCGCAAATGGGCTTCTGTGAAAGCGCGCCCGTTACATGCAGGGGCTTTGCCCCTGCACCCCACTGGGGACCGTGACGGTCCCCAGGCCCCTGCAATTGTTTAGAAGCACACGAATACGAATACGAATACGAATACGAATACGAACAACCCAATCTATTCCTGTCAAGCCAGGCCAGGCCAAACCGGCAAGCCCAAACCTCACGACCGATCACTATACCTCCACCCCCCCCTGGTTGCCAACCAGTAAAAGCCAACCTCCAACGCATCATCTCTGGTGCAAAACGGGTGGTAGTGGTAATAATACTCTTCCGTCAACCCATTTCCCCCTACCCAATCACCATGATTCCACGCATTTATTGGCCCCACCCGCTACAGGTGGGACAGCGACAGGATTTAAATGAAACAGTGCAACGCTACCTGCTGCGCACCCTGCGACTATCATCCGGGGCAACCATCACCCTTTTTACCGGCTTTGAAGCCGGCGAGTGGCAAACCACACTCCACACCCAACCCGTCCCATACCTGGAACCGCTCGCCTTCATACCCGTACAGCGAGAATCCCCCCTGCACATCACACTGGTCCAAGGCATCGCCAAAACGGACGCCATGGAGTGGAGTATCCAAAAGGCCACCGAAGCCGGTGTCCACCGCATCATACCCCTCCTTTGCCGCCGCAGCACCAGCAACGCCGGCAACCCCTTCACCCCCAATCGACAACGACGCCTGGAACGCATCGCCATCGAAGCCGCCGAACAGAGCGGTCGCCTGCTGGTACCGGAAATTTTTCCCCCACTCTCCTGGAACGATCTGCCACAACAACTGCCACCCGGACCCCGCTGGCTGTTCTGGGAACAAGACCAACACCAACCACGCCTGCGCCAATGCCCCCACCCGGGTAACCATCTGACCCTGCTGGTGGGACCAGAAGGGGGCCTCGACCCCCAGGAGGAGAGCATGGCAAGAGAAAAACTGGGCTTCACCACCCTGAGCCTGGGACCGCGCATACTGCGAACAGAGAGCGCAGCCCTCACCGTCATCACAGCCTGTCAACTGCTCTGGGGCGATATAGGATAGGATGAACAACCATGTCTGACCGCTGGCGCACACTGCTAAAATTTGGCCTCCCACTGGGCATGATCGCCCTGTTGAGCATGGCCCTGCTGCTGGGAAAACTCTCCCACAGCGACTCCGTCCAAACCACCACCCGCCTGCTGATGGGCACCATGGTCTCCATCACCACCAGCCACCCCTCACCCATGGAAGCCGATCAGGCCGTCAAACGGGCCTTCGCCGAGATGAGCCGTATCGAAACCCTGATGAGCTCCCACCAAAGCAGCAGCACGGTGAGCCATCTGAACCGGGTTTCACGTGAAACCTGGAGCCCACTCCCCGCCGAATTGGCCCAACTGCTGCGCCGGGGTCTCACCATCTCAACCCAATCGCAGGGAGCCTTCGCCATGGGACTGGAACCCTTGACCTCACTCTGGGGATTCTCCAGCGATAAAGCCGCCACCGAACCACCCACCCAAACCGCTCTGGAAGCGTGGTTGAAAGGCTATCCCGCCACCGAACCCCTCTCCCTGCAGACCCTGGCCGACCACACCACGCAATTACGCCTCAACGGTCCCAGCGTCGGCCTGGACCTGGGGGGAATCGCCAAAGGCTACGCCATCGATCAAGCCATCGCTGTATTGCGCCAGGAAGGGATCCAGAATGCCATCGTCGATGCCGGCGGTGATCTGCGGGCTATCGGCCGCAAAGGGGACAAACCTTGGCGCATCGGCATCCAGGATCCGCGCCAGGCCGATCAGGTCGTCGCCCTCTCCCTGCTGCAAGGGGATATCTCCATGGTCACCTCCGGCGACTATGAACGCTTTTTTCTCTACCAGGGCAAACGCTATCACCACATACTGGACCCCTCCACTGCGCTGCCCGCCGATTCGGGCCTGCAATCTGTCTCTGTGCAGGCGGCCGATGCCACCACCGCCGATGCCCTCTCCACCGCCATCTTTGTGTTGGGGGCAGAAAAAGGAATGGCATTGCTGGACCATTTTCCCGGCAGCGCGGTCCTGTTGATCACCGATACCGGCAAGCCGATCCGTTCAGCGGGCTTTATCGGGGAGTGGCTGCCCAAGCCGTCACCACCGACCACCAACAGCCCATCCAAACAGCCATAGCTCCCGGGCACCCACATGGACTCTCTAGCCGATACCCCATCACCCCATTGCCACCGGTCCATACCGAGAACGGCATGAGCGATATGGCATCACCCTATAAAGAGCTGCTGCAACGGGCTACCACCACCGCAGACCGCTGGATCATCCTGCTCAGCGCACTGCTGATCGGTGGCTTTGGCTGGCAAATCAGCAGCCGCCCCCCCGGCCAACAGGCCATCATCGAACGAGACAACCAGATCATCCTGACCCTTCCCCTCTCCCATAATCAACGGCAAGAGGTACAGGGTCGCCTGGGATCGGTCGCCATCGAGGTGGAGGATGGCCGTGTGCGACTGCTGGAATATGCCAGCCCCCGCATGATCGGCACCCGCAGCGGCTGGATCTCCCGCTCCGGTGCCATGCTGGCCTGCATACCGTGTGGCATTCTGATCCGGGTGGAAGGGGGCAGCACTGCGCCAGCCGACAACCAGCCCTATGACAGTATCGCCCGATGAACCACACCACACTCAACGCACAGCCACGCCGACAACTGCTGATCGCCTATCTGGCGGCGGCCGCCGTTGGAACCCACCTGCTGGAGTCTGCCCTGCCCGGCCTGGGCCCCTGGTTTAAACCCGGCCTGGCCAACAGCTTTACCCTGGTGGCCTATTTCCAACTGGGTTGGCAAGCGGCGGTCGGGGTCTCTATCATCCGGGTTCTGGTCGGCTCCATTGCGCTGGGAACCTTTCTCTCGCCCACCTTTTTTCTCAGCTTTGCGGGAGCCACCGGCGCGCTGCTGGTGCTGGGGCTGCTCTCGTTGTTGTCTGGCACTGTCGGCGGCACAGCCACAGTTTCTGACCATCCCCTCCACCATCACACCAAAACAGGATTGGGACCGGTCGGGGTCTCTCTGCTGGCCTCTCTGGCCCATATGATTTTTCAGGTGGTCACCGCCTGGCTGTTGATCATCAGTCACTCTGGCATTTTCCTTGCGTTACCCTGGTTTCTGTTGGGCTCATGGCTTACCGGCATCGTGAATGGCCTGTTGGCATTCCTCATTCTGGAACGACTGGCCCGTTTCAGCCTATTGCAAGAGCGACGATGAATCGAACGCAAAAACAGTTTCTCCTCTCCCTGGGCCTGGCCATCCTGCTCCATCTGCTGCTGCCGGTCGGCCTCTGGCTGCTGCTGGCACCCCATCAACGGCCGCCGGTGGAAACGGTAAACATGGTCCATCTGGTCACCCTGCCGGTCAAACCGGAACCCGCACCAGAAAATCCCGACGCCCTGGCAGAGGCCAACCATCAGGCGACCCACAACAGCGAATCGGTGGCCAAAACGGCTCCCAACGCCCCGGCGCAATATGCCGCCTCCGAGGCCGTGATGGCCGCACCCGCCCCCCAGCCTAAACCGGTGGCAAAACCGGCACAGCCGAAACCGTTGGCCAAAAAGGTCGCTCCCAAACAGCAGGCCAGCGTCAAACATGTTACACCACAGCCAGAGTTGCCGGAGAGCGAACCGACGGATGCGGAATCATCCGAGCCAGAGGCCACTCCGTCCCAACAGCCAGAGGTTCCCCACGATCCACCCGCCCAGCCCGCCCACGAACCACCCCAGAAGGCGGTCAAGCCCCCCTCCAATCCGCAGCAGCCCAAGGCCAAAGCGGCAACACCCCGGCTGGATTTGACCCCGTCGGTGGAGAGTCTCTCGCAATGGGAGCGGAACCGTCGGTTCCAAAACCGTTCCAGCAACCGGGATGACGAGGTGGTGGATCTCAATACCCGTCAGACCCGTTATGTCTCCTATTTTACCAAGGTCAAGCAGCGCATCGAGTGGGGCTGGGTTTATCCAGAGGAGGCCAAGCGGAACAAATTGGCGGGCAATGTGGGGCTGGTTTTTACCATTCAAGAGGACGGGTCGTTATTGTCGGTGCAGATCACCCGCTCTTCCGGGGTGGAAATTCTGGATCAGGCGGCCCTGGATGGGGTTCAGAAGGCGGCCCCCTTTGGACCGTTCCCGGAGGATTGGACCATTCGCAAGCTGACCATTCGTGCCACCTTTGAGTATATTCGGCGCGGGTTGATATGGGAAAAATAGGGCCGGGCGAGGCGGCGCAACTGGCCGATGCATTGCTGGCCTTTTATGACCGCGAGGGTCGCCCGTTGCCCTGGCGTGGTGAGCGGGATCTGTATCGGATCTGGGTATCGGAGATCATGTTGCAGCAGACCGGGGTGGCCACTGTCCTCCGCTATTACCCACGCTTTCTGGCCCGTTTCCCGACCCTGCAGAGTCTGGCCGAGGCGAGTGAAGAGGCGGTGTTGCTGTTGTGGCAGGGGTTGGGTTATTACCAGCGGGCGCGGCATCTGCACCGTGGGGCGCAACATCTGCTGCGCCAGCGGGGTGGGCAGTTGCCGGAAGGGATCGAGGAGTGGTTGTTGTTGCCGGGCGTCGGTCCCAGTACGGCGGCGGCCATTCTGGCCATCGGTCGCAATCAGCCTCACGCCATTCTGGATGGCAATGTCAAGCGGGTGTTGGCCCGTCTGCTGGCTTTGCCCGATCCCCTGTCGAGCGGGGTGGCGCAGAAGGCATTATGGGCGTTGGCCCGTTCCCTGACGCCTGACCATCGCCCTGGTGATTATGCCCAGGCCATTATGGATTTGGGGGCCACCCTTTGTCGTCGCTCGCAGCCCCTTTGTGGCCGTTGTCCCTGGCAGGGTTCCTGTCAGGCCCACCGTTTGGGTGCGGTAGGCCGTTATCCTGTGGTGACGCCGAGGCCGGTCAAGCCCCATCGGCAGCAGGTGGCTTTGTTGGTTTTTAATGCGCAGCGGCAGCTGCTGTTCTGTCAACGCCCTGCACGGGGGTTGTTGGCCAACCTGTGGGAGCCACCAACTTTGGAGTGGGGTAGTGAGGATGCCCTCCCTCCGGAACCATCGGTGGTTGCCCGGCAACTGTTTGACCGTTTGCATGTGCGGACAAGCCTGCCGTTGCCATTGGCAGAGGTCAAGCACACGTTCACCCATTTTCAGCTGACGGTTTATCCCTTTGTCTGTCAGCTGGCGACCGAGTGGGAAGGGGGAGGAGGGGAGGGGTATCAAGCGATGCGTTGGGTTGCCCGGGAAGCCTGGCAACTTCTCCCCCTGGCCACTCTCCATCGCAAGGTATTGGCAACGCTCTTCTGATCTCCATTGACTCACTTTCACTTTGGCGACACACTTTAGCTTGGCTCCTGTCCACCTGACAGGATCACCACATCTTCCCCTGTTTTATGACACTCAACCCTGTTAAGGAAACGCAGATGAACGAGGCTGCCGCCATACACTCTCAAGGGCCATTTTTCAATATTCTCCTGGCAACCGATGGCTCTCCTTTTTCATTGGGGGCGGAAAGGTTGGCGGCTGCTTTGGCACGTACCTCAGGAGGCAAGGTGACGGCCATGCAGGCCGCCCTGTTTGACCCCTCTTTGGAAAGTCTGGGCATGGGGATTGAGCTGCTGCAGGAGCAGGAAAACATCACCTGGCAGTCCCTTTGTGGGGTGCAGGCCCGCATGGAGAGGGAAGAGGGCTGTTCGTGCGATCTGCTGATCAAACGCGGTCAAACCCCGCATGAGGAGATCATGAAAGCGGCGGATGAGATCGGGGCGGATCTGGTGGTCATGGGACGTCGGGGGCGTCGGGGGTTGGCCCGTCTGATGCTCGGTGATTCCACCGCCAGGGTGGTTGCACAGTCGCACCGTGCTGTTTTGGTTGTTCCCAAAGATGCTCTGCCCTGGAACAACAGCACCCTGCTGTTGGCGACCGATGGTTCCGCGTGCAGTGAGAGGGCAAGTCAGGAGGCTGTTCGGTTGGCCAAAAGAGAGAACCTGCCACTGCAGGTCATCTCGGTGGTGGAGAGTAAAAACGATACCACCTCATTCAAGGTGGTCAGCAATGCGGTCGAGGGGGTGGTTGCCCGGGCCCGCAGCGAAGGCGTCGCTGTGGAGGGTATGGTGTTAGAGGGGCATCCCATTGCGGACGTCATCGCGGACGCAGCGGCGGCTTGCAAGGCGGGGTTGGTGATTGGGGGCAGTCACGGTCGCACCGGTTTGGGCAAGGTCTTTATCGGCAGTGTCATGGAGCGGTTGCTGGGCAGGGTCTCTTGCCCGGTGCTGGTCTATAAGCAGTAAGTAAGGATCGGGGGCCGGGTGTGACCCTGGCCCTGGCGGCATGCAAAGAGTTAAACGGTCATGGGGTCCAGGGGAGATTATCTCCCCTGGTGGGGTGCAGGGGCAGAGCCCCATATGCGCTAACATGATTGCGGTCTTCTTTTTAACGATTGCAGGGGTCCGGGGACCGTCACGGTCCCCGGCGGGGTGCAGGGGCGGAGCCCCTGCATGAATTGCGCGTTTTCCCAAAGCAAATTTTCGCAGAAAATTTGCGCAACGCGCACAAAACCGCCCCGCAGGGGCGACCTTGGGAGGGCGGCAGCCCGACTCGCACGGTTATGTCATGGAAAATGTTTGGACAAGAAAGCAGAAGGTTCGGATATTCAGTTTTTTTTCTGATACAAGGCCAGGAACGGTTTTTTCCCCGAACCGTCCCATGTTTGGCCAGCTCTCGGTCGGGCTGCCGCCCTCCAGCAGTGCCCCTGCGGGGCGTTTTGGGCGCGCTGCGCAAATTTCCTGCGGAAATTTGCTTCGGTGAAAGCGCGCCCGTTACATGCAGGGGCTTTGCCCCTGCACCCCACCGGGGAGCGTGACGCTCCCCGGACCCCTGCAATCGTTTAACAGCCACCGGGGAGCGTGACGCTCCCCGGACCCCTGCAATCGTTTAACAGCCACCGGGGAGCGTGACGCTCCCCGGACCCCTGCAATCGTTTGGAGGCACTAACCACGCAATACACTGGATTGGATCGGATGCCACCCCTTGAACAACAACCCCGCATTGCCATCCATGCTGATTTTGTCCCCCTCCCGAATCACCTCCCCATCCACCTCACACCACCCCCCGGCCTGGCGAATGGTCAAACTGGCACACCCCACCACACAGGTCTTTTCCAACCGGGCCGCCACAATCGCCGCATGAGAGGTCTGCCCACCCCGGGTCGTCAACAACCCCTCCGTCAACGAAATCTCCTTGATGTCATCCGGCACCGTGTCATACCGGATCAAAATCAACGGCGTCTTGGCATCCATCCCCCGACGACGCTGAATCTGCTCCAGATTGAACACCGCCAAACCACACAATGCCCCCCCACTGACACCCAAACCACGCGCCAGCCGATTCTGCTTTAACGCCACCGTATCCCGAAAACGATGATAAATGGCCGTACCCTGCTTGGCCGTCATCATGTCCCGACTCTGCAACACAAACAGATTGTCCGCCTGCGGACCATCAAACGTGAACTCGATCTCCTGCGGATTCCACCCCTGCTCATAAACCAGATGGCGGGCCACCTCACGCAACTTTCGGTAGATATCCGGATAACAATGCTCCAACGAGGTGGCCGGATCCCGCTGATCATACTGGGTCTGCTCCAGCGAAATGGGATTGGTCATCACCAACCCACCGACAATATCCTCCCCCTGATTGCCAGCCGTATAATCCCCCCACAACAAAACCCGATCCAACTTGCGATGGGGATGACCGGTAAACAGCACCCCCGAACCCGCATGATCATGCAGATTGCCATACACCATCCGCTGCAACACCACCGCCGTCCCCCAATCGTCGGCAATATCCATGATTTTTCGATACTCCCGCGCCTTGACCGAATGCCAGGAGACAATCACCTGCTGAATGGCCGCCAACAACTGCTGCCACGGGTCCAACGGAATGACAATCTGCAACCGACTGGCCGCCTTGTGATAGGCCCGCGCCAACTCTGCCATCTGCTCGGCCGTGAACTGCCGCTTGCGCTTGATGTTGTGCCGAATCTTGGCCGCCCAGATCAGATCGCTGAACACACTGCGGGGCGCATTGAGCGACATGCTCCAGGACTGGATAAAACGACGATAATTGTCCCAGGCAAAAAATCCATCCTTTGACTCCACCGCCAACCCGGCCACAATCTCCTCGTTGATCCCCACATTGTGAATGGTCTGCATCATGCCGGGCATGGAGATCAACGCCCCACTCCGCACCGACAACAATAACGGCCGACTCGGATTGCCAAACCCCAGGCCGGTCTCCTGCTCGATTGTGGCCACCTGCGCCCGCAGACGAACCAGAAAATCCTCCCAGGCCGGCGGATAGGATTCGATCACCGACCGACAACGAAAATATTCCGTACTCAATACCACCCCGGAAGGCACCGCAATCCCACACCCCACCAACTCCACCAGATTGAACCCTTTGTTCCCCAGATGGATCAGATTGCGGGTGCGCCGATCCGGGGTATGAAGCGGACAAAACAGCTTGGCCGGATCATAGGTCATGATGTCCGCCAACAGCTTCGGCTCCATGGACTCCTGCTGATGCAACAAAATACGCCGCACATGGGTGATCAACAGATCAAACGCCTGCAAACCAAACGTCTCCGCGATCAGATCCCGCAAAAACGCCTCGCTGATCCGCTCCAACGTGGCCACCTCATCCCCGTCCCGCAACGCCGCATACCGGGGCAACAACTGCTCCGCAGGCACCATGGAGACAATGATGGCCAGGTTGTCCCGATGATGGGTGGTGTAGTAGGTGTGGATAATATCCTTCACCCCTTCGGAAAAATTGCGGAATATGTCCAGATATTGATGGAACGAAAACTGGTTCAACTCCAGAAAACTGTCCAGCACTTCGCACATGTTTTCCATCCGGCGGGAGACAATGCCATCCAGCACCAGAGCCCGCAAAAACACCTTGAGATACTTGGATACCTTGAAAAAGGTCGCCCGGGTCACAAAGGTCTCCGGTATCCGGCTGCTTAGCAGCTCCAGATCCACCTTGGCCAGATTTTCCAACCGGAAACTCAAGGCAAGGGCATCAAATTTCAACTCCTGGTAACAGCCATACACCGACGGAATATCCACCGCTATGTGGCGTTTTTGAAAAATTTCCTCCCGGGCGGGAAAGTTTTCCGGGGTCAGAATCACCTCTTTCAGGGCCTCCAAAGCGTTCAAGGTGGCCTCCAGGCGGGGATAACCGGTGACATTCTGCTCCAGAATGGCCAACAGAGGCGCAATCTGGGGAATGCCATGCTCGATGGCCTGCATCAGGGGAACACGAATGCCCAGAAAGCCCAGATTATATTTCAGGTCCAACAGGTGGTAGAGCCGGATCAGCAAAATCACCCGCCGGCGGTCCGTTTCGGGAAACTCGGTGCGGGCCATGATCTGCTGCTGGAGGGTCTCGTTGGACCAGTTCAACGGGTTGGTGGAGGCCTGCGCGGTATCCTCGATCTCATTCACCTCCCCCTGGCTGCAAATGGCCTGCACCAGTTGATGCACCCCGTCAAACCAGGGACCGGAAGGGGTCACCTCAGCCAGAATGGCCGGGGAGACCACCTCCTGCAGGAGGGCCAGATGGCCCGATTGCCAATAGAGAAATATGTTCTGCACCAGGTCAACGATCCGGTTGGTACTCTCCACATGGCACTGCTTGCGCAAAAAATGGATCAGCCGATCCTGGCGTTGGGAAATTTCATCCAGCTCGGTGGAGACCTCCCGCAACTCCCCTTCTGCGCCAATCTCGTTGTAATAGACCGGCAACAGGCGGGCAAACTGTTTCAGCAGATTATAGATCGGCCGAATGTCGCCGTTGAGCAGGTTGGTGATCTCCTTCTGAAACATGTCGGTATCCCGGATCAGGACGCCGGTCAATTTCAGATTGATGATCAGGGCGGAAAAGAGGGTGGATGACCATTTGGGATTGTGGATGATCAGGTTGAGCCAGACCCGGATATTGTACAGGTGAGAAGGGTTGCAGATGGGCTGCCAGTCGTTCCCCACCCCCCGGAACGCGCTGTACTGGAAGCCAAAGCGGACCACCTGGCCCAGAAAGGCCTCCACCAACTGGCTGTTGCCATGCTTGAACACTTCGCTGCCCAGCACCTCAATGCTTTGCAGGGCGGTACGGGGATATTTGACCACATAGCTCTTGAGAAAGGAGAAGGCCCGCAGCAGCGAAACATGGATCTCCTCGAAGCTCTGCTCCAGCTCCACCAGATGCACCAGGCTGCGGTTGATCTCCCGCAGGGTCTCCTCGTGGATGAGGGAGAGCCCTTCGGTCTCCATGATGTGAAACAGAAAACGCAGCTTGCGCTCTTCCACGATCTGCTTGTCACTGGTCGAAGAGTCGCTGGTGATCTCGCCCAGCCGTTCGGCCGCCGTGCGATAGCCCCGCACAATATCGGTGAAGGTGGTCAACTCCGCCAGTCGACTCAACAACGCCCGGTCATGGGGCTCACTGGCCAACGCCTCCAGTAGTTCCACGGAGCGGCGCAGGGCCCGATGTGAAATCTCTTCGCAGGGGTCGGTCCCCAGCACCGCAAACCATTCCGGGTCCGACTGGTGCAACCAGTATTGATAGGTGGCCAACAGGGAGCGGATGGCCAACATGCAGATGGGGCGGGGGTCGAGCGGGAACGGTGCCCCGCGCTGGACGACGCTCTCACCCTTTTGGATCAGCAGGGTTACGGTCCGGCGCAACGGATGGTGGGTCTGGGCCAGCAGCAGCAACCGTTCCACCGGCATGGCGGCCAGGGCATGAAACAGTTGATCAAAGGCGGCGGCGTAGCCGGGCAGACGGGTCGGCGTCAGCAGGGAGGCCATTTTTTCAATATAGGCGGTCAACCCTTCCAGGGCCGCGTGGGCGTAACTCTCCTGTTGCAGCTCACTGAGTGCCCCCAGGAACAGGTCACAAAAGAGGGAAAAGCAGTCTGCGCCCCGGCTGTCGGAGGCGAAGCGGGTGGCATTTTTGAGGACAAAGCCCCGCAACTCCGGCAGCAGGATGCGCCAGTTGCGGAAAGGGTGGTTCCACTCGGTCAGCAGGCGGTCCAGGATTTTCAGAATGCCTGCATCCCGGCCAACCACGGTCCGCAACACCTCCTGGCGCGGATCAATGGTGATCCGGGCAACCGAGGTTTCCCGCAGATTGGCCCGCAATGCATCGGAATCGGGCTGGCGGTTGCCCTGGTCGGAATAGGTTCTTTGCAGCATCTGGGACTCGTTCGGATGGAGGATGGGGACAATAATGGAAGGAGCGGCCAATACGGATCCTTTCTTCCTGGGCGATTTCGGGTCATACTGGCCGTGGATTTTCACTATTTATGGACTCTATTAGAAATAATCCCATGCCTCAGATTCGCGTCTCTGAAACGGTACCCTTCAGCCAAAGCCAAATGTATCATTTGGTTGTGGATGTGGAGCGTTATCCTGATTTTTTGCCCTGGTGCGTCAAAAGCCGCGTCATGGAACGTAATGGAAACCAACTTTTAGCGGAACTGACCGTTGCATTCAAGGGTATTCGCGAAAGTTTCCAGACGGTGGATGTTCTGACACCGGAACAAAAAGTGGAGGTCAATCTGCGCTCTGGTCCATTTCGCTATCTGGCCAGCACCTGGACCTTTACCGCCTTGTCGCCCCAGCAGACACGGATCGACTTTTTTATCGATTTTACCTTCCAGAGCCGGATGAAGGAGATGTTGTTGGGGCCTGTTTTTACGCAAATCTCCAAGCAGATGGTCTCGGCCTTCTGCAAGCGGGCTGTTGCCATTTTCCCCACCGTCCCCTGACCACCCTCAACGTATAGCATATTGCCATGTCCCGACACAGTGCCACAACCATTGTTCCGTTCACTCCTGAACAGATGTATCTGCTGGTGATCGATATGGATCGCTATCCCGAGTTTCTCCCCTGGTGTACCAAAGCACGCAAGTATGAGTGTGAGGAGAGCGGTTTCAAATCGGAGATCACCTTCTCTTTCAAGGGCATCCGGGAGACTTTTTACACCCTGGATCAGACTGAGCCCGGGCGGAAAATCCACATCACCCTGGCTTCCGGTCCGTTCCGGCATCTGGAGAGCGAATGGCTGTTCACCCCGGTGGAGGGGGGGACGCGGATCGATTTTTATATTGATTTCAGTTTTAAAAACAAGTTGGTTGACATCACCCTCGGTCCTGTTTTCGGGGAGGCGTCACGGCGCATGGTGGAGGCGTTCAAGCATCGGGCGGAGACGCTTTATCGCGATGAGGCGGCGCACTCCCCTTCCGGGTAGTCAACCTTGGAAAGCGGGTAACATTCATGGCAACGTTGGACGACAGGGACAAAAGAAAATAATGCGTACACCTTCGTATATGATCAGTTGGGTATTGGCGGGTGCGGTCTGTTGGCCGCTGGCTGGCTGGGCTGCTCCGGTGGCCAAGGTGGGGACGTGGGTTTTGGAGCAGGAGGAGTTGGACAAGAGTCTGGCCAGCAAATTTTATGAGCTGCGGGAGGCGCGTCTGCAGGAGATGATTACCGAGCATTTGCTGACCAAAGAGGCCAAGGCGTCCAACGTGAATGCGTCGGAGTTGTTGGAAAAGGCGGATGCCAACATTGTTCCGCCCACCAAGGAGGAGGTGGCAAAGTTTATTGCGGCCAACCGCAGTCGTCTGCCCAACGAGGGGGTGGGGGTGGAGGATCAGGTACAAAATTACATGTTGGACAAGCGGCGGGAAAATGCCAGGGAGCTTTATTTGCAGGGGTTGTGGGCCAAGCATGGGGTGGAAATTTTTTTGCAGCAGCCCAGGGTATCGGTCACTGTGCCGTCGGACTTGGCGCGGGGCAAGGTGGATGCGCCCATCACGCTGGTTGAGTTTTCCGATTTTGAGTGTCCCTATTGTCGGCGCGCGCAGCAGAGTTTGAAAGCGGTGGAGAAGGCGTATGGGGACAAAGTGCGTTTTGTCTTCCGTCATTATCCTTTGCCGTTTCACGAGAAGGCTCCCAAGGCATCGGAGGCGGCCCAGTGTGCGGCGGATCAGGGCAAGTTTTGGCCTTTCCATGATGCGTTGTTTGCAGACGGGGCCTCTCTGGAGCTGGCGGATTTGAAAAAGCTGGCGGGCAGTTTGGGGTTGAATCAGGCCACTTTTGATGGTTGTCTGGATGGGGGGCGGCAGGCCGAGCGGGTTGCCAAGGATAGTGCAGAGGGCAAGCAGTTGGGTATCACGGGAACCCCCACCTTTTTTGTCAATGGTATCCGTTTGGTGGGTGCGGTGCCGTTGGAAAAGTTCCAATCGGTGATCGATGCCGAGTTGAAGGCGAAAAAATAGTCGCCGCATAGTCCCAAGTGAGCAGGGGTCCGGGGACCGTCACGCTCCCCGGTGGGGTGCAGGGGCAAAGCCCCTGCATGCTTTTGAACGATTGCAGGGGTCCGGGGAGCGTCACGCTCCCCGGTGGGGTGCAGGGGCAAAGCCCCTGCATGAACGGCGCGTTTTCCCAAAGCACATTTTCGCAGAAAATGTGCGCAACGCGCCCAAAACCTGCCCCGCAGGGGCAGACTCCTGGAGGGCGGCAGCCCGACGCGCACGGTTATGTTACGGAAAATGTTTGGATAAGAAAGCAGAAGGTTCGGACCTTCTGCTGGAGGGCGGCAGCCCGACGCGCACGGTTATGTTACGGAAAATGTTTGGATAAGAAAGCAGAAGGTTCGGACCTTCTGCTTTTTGTTTGACACAGGGCCAGGAACGGTTTTGCCGTCAGGCGTTTCAGGGAAGCCTCGTCCTCCTTCCAGGCTTTTTGTTTGACACAGGGCCAGGAACGGTTTTTCCCCCAAGCCATACCCAATTTGGCCAGCGTTCAGTCGGGCTGCCGCCCTCCAGGAGTGCCCCTGCGGGGCGTTTTGGGCGCGCTGCGCCCATTTGCTGCGCAAATGGGCTTACGAGAAAGCGCGCCCGTTACATGCAGGGGCTTTGCCCCTGCACCCCACTGGGGACCGTGACGGTCCCCAGGCCCCTGCAATAGTTTGAAAAGATTAAAACATGCAGGGGCATCGTCATCCACCATCCTGGGCAAGCCACTCCAGCAATACCCCGCGAACAGACTCAAATACCCCCCGCACCCGCACCAACCGCTGCGCAACCAACACCCAATCCTGCCGCTGCACCGCCTCATCCAACCGCCGACTCTCCCGCTGTGATTCTGGAAACAGAATGTGAATCACCGAACCACGCAACTGATGACAGGTAGCCCGCACCGCATCATGCTGACCAGCCCGCAAATCCTGCTCCAACCGATCCAACGCCACCGGCCACTGCTCCAAAATACCCTGCGCCAACTGCTTGCCATCCGCCTCCTCGAACCCGGCAATCTGCAAGGCCTTCAGCAAAGAGGGCAAAGAAGAGGAAAAAAGCGGCATCTCCTGGACCCCCGGGGAGAGCGAAGAGAGGGCAGCATCCGCCGGGGCAATCGCAAGATGCCGCTCCAACACCTGCCGAAACCCCTCCAACGCAACCGGCTTGCTCAAAAAATCGTTCATCCCGGCCACGATGAAAGCCTGCTGATTGGCATGGGTCACATCGGCGGAAAAGGCTACAATGGGCACCGGCGGACGGTTCTGCTGCTTCTCCCAGGCCCGAATCAACCGGGTCGCCTGATAACCATCCATAACCGGCATCTGACAATCCATGAAAACAAGATCATAGGATTTCTCCTTGAACCGCTCATACGCCTCCACCCCATTGCTAGCCGTCACACACCGACTGCGCTTGCACCCCAACTTGCTCAACATGCCCACCGTAACCATCAGGTTGGCACGCTGATCATCCACAATCAACAGGTTTGCCTTGCGACAACTCGCGGAGGAAAAACGGGCCACAGCCAGCTCCTGCGGCGGCGGTCGCCCGCTATCCAGATGGAGCAAAGCATGCAAGGTTTCATGCAACTGATCCACGGTAAACGGCTTTTTCAGGCATAACGCATCACCCGGCAGATCGATCATTTTCCCCAGATCCTGCTCCAGACGATCAATGAGCAAGATGAAACAGAGACCCCGCACCACACCGGACCCCGCATTCAACAATGCGGCAAGCGACCGGCTCCCCGCACATTGATTGACAATCACCACCTGATAGGGCTTGCCCCGCCTGGTCGCCACCTCCAACTCCACAATGGCCGTGTCCAGCGCGCCAACATCGGCATAATCGACCCCCCAGGCATGCAGGGCATTTTGCAAAAAGGCCAACTGCAACCCATGGCTGCCCACAATCAGCAACCGCAAACCGCTCAACAGCGTTGTCGGCGCATCCTCGGGCGGCAGCGTCTGCCGCAACAGCGTCGCCGTGAAATAAAATGCCGTGCCGGAAGCCGAAAACGGGTTGTCATCGACGCCGATGCTGCCCCGCATCAAATGGACCAACCGTTGCGAAATCGCCAACCCCAAACCGGTTCCCCCATACTGGCGGGTGGTGGAGACATTGGCCTGCACAAACCGTTCAAAAATATGCTCCCGCTCAGCAGGGGGAATGCCAATACCGGTATCCCGCACTTCAAACAAAAATTCCATCTCCTCGCCGGTCCGCCCCACCAATCCACCGTGAAACTCCACATGCCCCCCCTGCGGGGTAAATTTGATCGCATTGCCGATCAGATTGGTAAATATCTGGCCCAAACGGTTGGGATCACCCCGCACGGCAACCGGCAACTCCTGCGGATAGAAACAGGTCAGCTCCACCTGTTTGGCCTGCGCCAGCGGTGACATGTTGAAAGCCGTGGTATCCAACAGCGTACGCAAATTGAACGGCACGGTATCCAGCGTCAACTGGTTGGCCTCTATTTTGGAGTAGTCCAAAATATCGTTGATCAGATAGAGCAACATTTTACCCGACCCCATCGCCAGCTTGACCTGCTCCTGCTGGGATGCGTTCAGGCCGGAGAGCTGAAGCAGCTCCAACATTCCCAACACCACATTGAGTGGGGTGCGGATTTCGTGGCTCATGGTGGCCAAAAAATCGCTCTTGGCCTGGTTGGCGGCATCGGCCTTCTGTTTGGCCTCCTGCAACGCCTGTTCCGCCAGCACCCGCGCCGTCACATCCTGCTTGACCGCAATAAAATGGCTGATCTGCCCCGTCTCATCCCGCACCGGGGTAATGGTGGCCTCCTCATGCACCAGCTTGCCATCCTTGCACCGATTGATGAATACCCCCTGCCACACCCGACCGGAGAGAATGGTCTGCCACAGGTTTTGATAAAAGTCCTTGTCCTGCAAATCGGATTTGAGAATGCGGGGGGTCCGCCCGGCCGCCTCCTCCAGGCTGTAGCCGGAACTGAGGGTAAAGGCCGGATTGGCCCACTGGATGACCCCCTCCCGGTCCGTAATGACGATGGTGTTGGCAGCCGCACGCACGGCGGTATCGTGCAGCAGGAGACTCTGCTGCACCTTTTTCTGTTGGGTAATGTCGCGCATGAAGGCGACAAACAGCGGCTGCTCCTCCTCGATATATTGCAGGTTGATGCTGACATCATAGCGGCTGCCATCCTGACGCCGATAAACGGCTTCAAACAGCACAAACGGTTGGGTCCGATCCAGCAGGGGTTGCAGCAATCGACTCCACCGGGATCGGGAACACTCCGGCATCAGATCCAGCGGAGTCATCCGGCTCAGCTCCTCTGCCGAGTAGCGCAGATTGTCGCGACAGCTCTCATTGACCATGGTCAGACGCCAGGAGGTGGCGTCAAACAGATAGATTTCGTTGACGGAACATTCGACGATCCGTGCCAACCGGGCGTTGCGCCTTTCAAATACCCGGCGGTGCGCCTCTTTGCGATCCAACACCCACCAGGCCACCAACCCCAACAGCAGCACAAAACCGGCAAGCCCCAAGCCAACGGTAAGATAGTGCTGCTCCTGCCGGGCAATCTCCCGTTTGATTGCCTGCCGCACGGACTCGGCCAGATCGATAAACTGGTTATAGAGCGCGTTAAAGTCGTTGTCTGCCGTGCTGCCCACCCTCTCCTGGCGCGCCAGCCGCTCCACCGCCAGCCGCTCCAGCGCATCCAGTTTGCCAACCATCTGCTCCAAGAGCAGACGGGTGGCCGGGTCGGTCAATGGCAAATAGCTGCCATCCTCATTGGTTCCACCCTGCAGCATGGCCTGCAGATGCCAGCGGGTGTCGTTCAGATATTGCCAAACGCCTTGTTTGGAAACGGAGGCAGAGCCCTGGATCAACTCTTCCAGGTTCAGGTGGAAAGCGGTCAGTTGGAATTTGATGTCGACGCTGGCATGGGCCAGCGGGGCGGTAACGCGGGAGAGCCTGTCACCGATATACCAATGCAGCCAGAGGGTAGCCAACACGGCTGTCGTCAGCAACAAAACCCACAACAGATGGGCTCTCTGGTATCGGGACCGGCCACTGGTTACCGGGTGATCAGCACTCTCCATCGTTCGCTTCCCCGGAGCATGGTGGATGAGGTAGTCACGGTTGTCGGTCTTCGCACAGACCGGTCCAGCTATTCAAGCATGCTAATCCACAATGGTCAATGCTTGCAGCGTGGCCTGACCGTCGCGGATTCGGTAGCCGTTCATCTCCAATCGACCCTGGGTTTGCAGTGAGATGATCAGGTAGAGGGCGTCGGGATAATAGGCCTGTTGCAGGTCGGTCGGGGAGGGGGTGGTATCTCCCTGGGGATGGCTGTGGTAGATGGCCAGCAGTTGTTGGCCCTCCGTGCGCAACTGGCGCAACAGGGCAATCAGTTCGGTGGAGTCTGCCAAAAAGCGGCGGCCATCCTGCCATTGATTGGTCAACGGGTGCCAGCCGGTAATGGTCTGGCCCTGGCCGCTCAGCACGCCCACGCATTCGGCCGGCAGGCTCCGTTGGGCATGGCTCAACATACGATTCAACACGGGGCGGGGAATATGCCACATATGGGGCTCTCCAAACGGTTCCTGGTTGCGCTTTTGGTCACCATCAGGCACATTGATAGGCGGACAGGATCCATTGTATCAAGGGGCGTGTTGTCGTCAACGGCACATGCGGGATCCATGACAATTCTTTGTGCCCACACATCCATGAAGGCTTACCTGCAAAGATTGAACCCCACCAACGGCCTGATCTGGTATTATGCCATCCAGATTCAGCGCGATCTGTTGGGGGAGTGGCTGGTGATTCGGGAGTGGGGGCGGAGTGGTTCCCCTGGTACGGTACGGCAGCTCCCTTTTGACAGCCATCCGGCGGCGGCGGCCAACATGGCCGCCCTGGTGGAGGAGCTTACCGCCAGGGGCTATCAAGTGGTCATGCGCGAAGGGTTGAGTCCCGCGTTGGCCGCCTATCTGGAAGGAGAGCATGGGAATGACACCGATTCATGAAATTATCGAGACGGGTGCGTTGCAGGTCAACTGTCAACTGTTGGGTAGCCAGGAGCAGGGGGAGGCGATCCTGATCGATCCGGGTGGTGATGCGGAGCGGTTGTTGAAGCTTCTTGCCCGTTTGCAGTTGCGTTTGACGCACATTATCAACACCCATGGCCATTTTGATCATATTGGCGCGGTGGCGGCGTTGCAGGAGCGGACGGGGGCTCTCTTTTGGATTCACGAGGCGGATCGTTTTCTGGTGGAGTCCGCAGCCGACCATGCCGGCTCCTGGGGGTTGCCGTTCGGTGCCATTCCCCGCATCGATCGGACCATTCAGGACCAGGAAACGTTGATGGTGGCGGGTCTGCAGTTGGAGGTGATCGGCACGCCCGGGCATACGCCGGGGGGGGTTTGTCTCCGTTGGGAGGAGGGGATTGCGGTCGGGGACACCTTGTTTGCCGGTTCTGTCGGGCGGACGGATCTGCCGGGGGGCAACACCGGGCAGTTGATGGCCTCCATTCGCGATCGTTTATTGCCGTTGGGAGATGCGTTGGTTTGCCATCCGGGTCATGGGCCCAGCACCACCATTGGTCGGGAGCGGCGCACCAACCCCTATATACGACAGGGGTTTGATTTTTAGCAGTCACGCCACAAAAATTTTTCCAGATAACCCAGCAGCTTGTCATCACTGTACTGCGCCCGGGCAAAGGCGTTGCCACTGCGACGAATCTCCTCCGCCTCTTCCCGGCGTTGCGTGATGAAGCGGCTCACCGCCACAAACTCCGCGATCGAATTAAACTCCAGATAGTGCTCTCCGGGGATAAAAAAGCGGTGCATGTCCGGCGCGTACTCCTGCACCAGCAACGCCCCGTTCAGGGGAGCCTCGAAACTGCGATGGGTGACGATGCAGTGCAAATTTTCCTTGCGGGTAAAATGGAGACAACAGGTCGCCTCGCGCAACCGCTGCAGATGCTGCCCATAGACCATCAGGGCCTCATCGCCTTTGGGCACCAATGCCGTCTGTGGCACAAACAGATGCTCCTTCTGCACCACGGGCAGACCCAGCCGCCGAGCGGCCAACAACCAGTACATCCGGGGCCAGAGATACCAATCCAACTGATAGCCGACGTACAGCATTTGCGGGATCAAAGGCCGGTCCGGCGAGGCCATATGACCCGCGTGGGGCAGATGGGCATGCAGCACCTTGCCGGCAAACAGAGGGGTCTCCCAGGTGGTCAGGGAGGGGGAGTCCGAGGTCCAAACCGCATCCACATGACCCATCAATTGCTGAAACAGGGGGCCGAACTGCAAATCCGGCTCACCCTCCACCAGCCCTTTCCGGAAATACCAGGCATCACAGGCCACGACCACCCGTTTCAGGGTCGGTTTTTCCTGTCGCAACTGGGTGAGCAACTCATGGAAGGCTTGCGCCTGGGTCGGTGAGACCACCTGGTCAAAATAGAGTACCAGCAACTCGGCATCCTGCTGCCGACACAGCTCCAGTACCGTGTGACAATCTTGCGGGGTAATCCCCCAGCCAGGGGTGGCATGCAATGTCACTTGCCATTCATGGGCCTGCATGGCTGCAAAAATACGGCGTGCTATATAAAAATCTTTCATGAACACCACCGCCCGCCGCCGCACCCTGGCCGTCGGTAGTGGATGATTGAACAGGCGGGCCCGCGCCCGACCCTGTTGTTGCAACGCCTCCAACGACAAGGCTGGCACCGGCGCATTCCAGTCAAAGAGGGGGCGCAGTGGGGGAATGGCCGCCTTGCAGATCTCTATCAATCGCAACAGTTCATCGTCGGCAAAGGAGCGACCGACGCCGGGTTTCAACATCTGCTGCACCACCGGGTTCACGATTTCGTCATAGAGCCGCCCCTGCTCTTTGCGGGAGAGCCGATCCAGCTGGCCTGGCAACTGGGCCAATCCCCGCGCCTCCTCCTCCGGCTTGCCATAAAATATCCCGCCCAAGCTGAGGGCCAGGGATATTGTGGTATGTTGATAGCCATTTTTTGCCAGCAGCATGCCCAGCACAAATGCGGAACGCAAGCGGAATTTTGTCAACAGATGGTGGATGCCAGCCAATAATCCATTCAAATCCAGCGGTCTGCTGCATACCCACTGGAGCAGTTCAGCCGGATTTTCCGTGGCATCCAGTCGCAGCAGCTCCTCCAGCAAGGTTGGGACGGTCTCACTCATCGGTATTTTCACCTTTAAAGGGACAAGAGCATGGATCAAGACAGGAGAGGGATCGTGTCGCCAACCTCATCTTCCATGGATCCACTCCCGGCGACGCTCCCCATCTGTCTCCACTCTACCTGTTCCAGGAATCTGCTGTCCAGTGTCTGGCCGTGAATTTGCCCAATATCCCCGGTGGGGTGCAGGGGCAAAGCCCCTGCAAAGCTGTTAAACGATTGCAGGGGTCCGGGGAGCGTCACGCTCCCCGGTGGGGTGCAGGGGCAAAGCCCCTGCAAAGCTGTTAAACGATTGCAGGGGTCCGGGGAGCGTCACGCTCCCCGGTGGGGTGCAGGGGCAAAGCCCCTGCATGAATGGGCGCGCTTTCCCAAAAGCCCATTTGCGCAGCAAATGGGCGCAGCGCGCCCAAAACGCCCCGCAGGGGCACTCCTGGAGGGCGGCAGCCCGACCGAGAGCGGGCAAAATATGGGATGGCTTGGAAAAAAAACCGTTCCTGGTCTCATATCAAACAAAAAGCTGAATATCCGAACGTTCTGGTTTCTTATCCAAGCATTTTCCATGACATAACCGTGCGAGTCGGGCTGCCGCCCTCCCAAGGTCGCCCCTGCGGGGCGGCTTTGGGCGCGTTGCGCCCATTTTCTGCGAAAATGGGCTTTGGGAAAACGCGCCATTCAGCAGGGGCTTTGCCCCTGCACCCCACTGGGGAGCGTGACGCTCCCCAGACCCCTGCAATCGTTTAAAAGATTTTTATTGGCCCAAACCATTGCAAACAATAAAAAAAACAAACAACGGCACACGCTGGCAGCTGCCCCCTGTTTTCCAACCCGTTACCGGCAATTTACCACGGTGTAACAAACGATTAACCATCTTTTAACATTAAAAAAATGGGTTTTCTGTGAATTTTCTGTTACTGTCCTTCTCAACTTCTTCTTTCATTATGATCATTCAGTCACACTTTTCAAGGAGCACACCACACCAATGGACACACTCAACCCTTTCAGCGGGATGCTGGGCAAATCACCCTTCAAACTCATCCAAACCCACATGAACAAGGTCGCCGAATGCGCCGATCAGATGCCTGACCTGATCGCGGCCATGATCCAGGGGGATGCCAGCAAAATTCGTGCGGCGGCCGAAACCGTGAATGCACTGGAAAAGGCAGCGGATGAGATGCGCAACACTCTCTTTGCCAATCTTCCCAAAAGCCTGTTCATGCCGGTTGATCGCCGTGACCTGCTGGCGGTGTTGGATCTGAACGATGAGGTGGCGGACCATTGCCAACACATTGCCAACACACTGGTCGCCCGCAACCTGCAAGTGCCCAGCGACATGGCGACTGCGCTGCAGAGTACCATTGAGCAATGTGTAGGCGTCGTCCGCCGCGCCCATGCGGTCATGAACGAGTTGGACGAATTGGTGGAGACCGGCTTCAGTGGCCGCGAGGCACAACATGTCGCCAAACTGCTGGATGAGCTGTCCGTCGCACGTGACGCGGCCGTCGACCAGATATTGCAGTTGGGCAGCAAACTGGTTGCCCATGAGGGTGCCATGTCCCCCCTGGCCGCCGTCTTTTGGGTGCGCTTTCTGGAAGATGTCGGCGAAATCGCACACGCGGCCGAAAAATCCAGCAACCGCATTCGCCTGATGCTGGCCCGCTAAATTCACCCCCTACTTTTACGCATACTGTATGCACCGAGGAGATGGTTAGATGGAAATTATTGCACAATATGGAACTCTATTCACCAGTATGGCCCTGATTTTCGCCTTTTACGCCTGTTGGGCGATTGGCGCGAATGACGTGGCGAACGCCATGGGACCGCCGGTGGGATCGGGTTCCTTAAGCCTGCGCAATGCAGTCATTATTGCAGCGATTTTTGAGTTTGCCGGTGCCTTTATCGCCGGTGGCCAGGTGACCGGCACCATCCGCAAGGGAATTGTGGATCCGCAGGTTTTTGCTGAGGCCCCCCACCTGCTGATGTATGGCATGACTGCGGCGGTGCTGGCAACCGCCATGTGGCTCCATTTTGCCACCACCCGTGGTTGGCCGGTCTCCACCACCCATACCATTGTCGGTGCGGTCGCCGGTTTTGCCGCCGTGGGGGTAGGGGTCGATACCGTCAAATGGAGCAAAATGGGCTCCATCGTTGCCTCCTGGTTTGTCTCCCCGGTTCTGGGAGCCATCCTGGCCTTCATCCTGACCATGAGCATTCGCAAGTTGATCATGGATACCGAAAAACCCTTCGACAATGCCAAAAAATGGGGCCCCTTCTATGTCTTCCTGGTGGGCTTCATGATCTCCCTGATCACCTTTTTCAAGGGTCTGAGCCACCTCAAGCTGAAGCTGAGTGACGCCGAGACGGTTGCTGCCGGGGTTGTGGTCGGTGTGATCTGTGCCATCGTTGGCAAAATCATGATCGGCAAAATCCAGTCGGATGCTACCGCAGACAAAGAGTTTTTCCATGCCAGTGCGGAAAAGGTGTTCATCCCCATGATGGCCTTCACCGCCGCCGCCATGTGTTTTGCCCACGGCTCCAATGATGTGGCCAATGGTATCGGGCCGTTGGCTGCGGTGTTGGATGTGGTCAACTCGGGGGGTAAAATTTCCGGCAAATCCCCATTGCCTTTGTGGGTGTTGACCATGGGCGGTATCGCCATCGTGATCGGCCTGGCCACCTATGGTGCCAAGGTGATTGCCACCATCGGTACCAAAATTACCGAGCTGACCCCCAGTCGCGCCTTTTCCGCCACCCTGGCCGCCGCCACCGTGACTGCGGTCGCCTCCAAGCTGGGTATGCCGGTCTCCACCACCCATATCGCCGTCGGTGCGGTGTTGGGTGTCGGTCTGGCGCGGGGTATCGGAGCCTTGGATCTGCGGGTTCTGCTTAACATTGTCGTCTCCTGGTTGGTCACTGTGCCGGCCGGGGCGGTTGGTGCGGCCCTGATCTTCTTTATCTTGAAAGGGATCTTCGGAGCCTGAGCCGTTGTTCAAGGTGGAGCCCCCGGACAGTCCTGGGGCTCCACTGTTTCGCATTTGCCGGATCCTCTCTCACAAAAAGGGCGCAGCATGGTCTCCTCCTCCTTGCCAGCACGGTTTTTTCACCCGAATCTCCAGTGCCATGCGTCGCTTTGCCTTGCGGTTGTTCCCCCCTTGAATGATATACTTTCCTCTCCCCTGCCAAGATGCGCGCCCTGTGAGTGCTAGCCAATGGTCAATATTTTAATCATTGAAGATGAGGCAGATCTCTTGGCGACGCTGGAATATAATCTACAGCGTGCGGGCTATCGCACCCATGGTTTCTTGACTGGGGAGGACGGTTTGGAGTGGGCCCTGCAACATGAGCCCCCCGGATTGGCTCTGCTGGATGTGATGTTGCCGGGCATTTCCGGTGTCGAGGTCTGTTACCGGTTGCGCGCTCATGAGACCACCCGCAAGATGCCGATCGTCTTTCTCAGTGCCAAGGGGGCCGATATTGACCGGGTGATCGGCTTCGAACTGGGAGCCGATGATTATGTGGTCAAGCCGTTCAATGTGCGGGAACTGTTATTGCGTATTCGCGCCATTCTGCGTCGCAGTGGGGAAGAGTCTGCAGCCATGGGGGAGATGGAGTTGACGATTGGTCCGCTCCGTATCGACAGCAAGCGACACCAACTGTGGGTCGGTGGTGAAGAGGTGGTTCTGACCCCGTTGGAGTTCAGGATGCTGTCGCTGTTGTTGACTCGCAGGGGACGGGTGCAATCCCGGGAGGCGTTGTTGGCGGACATTTGGGAGGCCAACACGTCGGTACAGCTCCGCACGGTGGACGTCCATATCAATCGGCTGCGGGAAAAACTGGGGGCGGCGGGTGATATGCTCGAGACCATTCGCGGCATCGGCTATCGTTTCCAGGGCCACAACTGACCAGACAAGTCCGCCCGAATGTTTTATCTTTTTGCCCAACCCCAGACCACCCTGGGCAGCGTCGCAAACACCGCAGTCTGCTCGGCACGTTGCTTCATTGCAGACCCCATCGCGTTTCACCCCCAAGCACCCCGCAGCAGCCAGTCATGCCTCCATCACCCTGTATCCACACAAGAAACCAACTTGCTTTTTGCGGGAAATCAGTGATAGCTTGCTGTCGGATTTTTTTTGGAAAACGGTGCCGATCATGCGGCTGAACCCGCCCGCACGACTTTACAGGTCGCGGAGGTGGCACCCCTCCCAGTACCTATTTTTGCCGATTCAACCAGGGAGAAAAGTCGATGCAGTGGATTAAAGACATGAAAATATGGTCAAAGCTGATGATGGCCTTCCTGCTCATCTCCACCCTGATGGTCGGGGTGGGGTGGGTCGGGGTTACCAACATGGGGACCATGGCTGACGCCGACGCCAGAATGTACGAAGTGGAAATGCTGGGATCGAATGCGGTTTTAAAAATCGATGTCGACATGCTCTCCATTGCGCGCGTGGAAAAAAACTTTTTGCTCTCCAAGAGCAAAGAGCAGCGGGAGCGGTATGCTTCCAGAACGCCCGAACTCTTCAGCAATCTGCAGAAACATGTTGCCGAAGCCAAACCCAGATTTTTTTCCGAAAAAGGCAAGTAGCTGGTGGCAAGGATGGAGGCGGCCATTGCGGAGTGGCGACCGGTTCACGAGGAGGTCATGCGTCTGGGACACGGCGAGGAGTTGGCCCAGGACAGACCCTCGGTGGATCTCAGTTTTGGCAAGGCACGGGAAAAGTTTAATGCGGTCGACGGATTGGTGGAAGAGCTGACCAAACTCAAGCAGGCGCGCGCCAAACGGGTTGCAGATGACAATGCCCAACTGTATCAGGACAGTCGAAACCTGGTGATTCTGCTGGTCATTGTTGCCGTGGCACTGGGCATGACCATGGGGTTCAGCATCTCCCGTTCCATCGTCGTTCCCCTGAATGAGGGTGTGCGGTTGGCCGAGGCGTTGGCGGCTGGTGATTTGACCCGGTCGATCACGGTGGATCGCCGGGATGAGGTGGGTCGTTTGGGGGATGCCATGAACAGCATGGCTGACAAGCTGCGGGAGGTCATCGGTGAGGTTTCGGTCGCCGCCGAGCAGGTCGCCATTGGCAGCAGTGCCATTTCGGACTCCGCGCAAACGCTTTCCCAGGGATCGACTGAGCAGGCGGCTTCCGTAGAGACCACCTCGTCGGCCATGGAGGCGATGTCGGGCAGTTGCCAACTCAACACAGACAGTTCCGACACCACGCAGACTATCGCCATGAAGGCCTCGGAGGATGCCGCCAAGGGGGGGGAGGCCGTTGATCAGGCGGTCAAGGCCATGAAGGAGATTGCATCAAAAATCAGCATTATCGAAGAGATCGCCCGGCAGACCAATCTGTTGGCCCTGAATGCTGCCATTGAGGCCGCACGGGCCGGTGAGCATGGCAAAGGGTTTGCCGTGGTGGCGGCCGAGGTGAGAAAACTGGCCGAGCGCAGCCAGACAGCGGCGGGGGAGATCAGTCAGCTCTCCAGTTCCAGTGTCAACATTTCTGAGCAGGCGGGTGCCATTATCAGTAAACTGGTGCCCGACATCAGGGAGACGGCGGATCGCATTCGGGGCATTGCGGAGTGCAGTCGGCAGCAACGGGAGGGCATTGCGGAGATCGGGCAATCGATCCATCAGCTGGATCAGGTGGTGCAGCAGAATGCGGCGGCTTCCGAGGAGTTGGCGGCCACGTCGGAGGAGTTGAGTGCGCAGGCCAGCATGATGGCCCAATCCATCGCTTTCTTTAATATTGGCCAGCAGGGCAGAGCCCCCGCGCCGAGAGCGGCGGCCCAGAAGCCGAAGGTGGCCGGCAAGCCACAGGTTGCTCATCTCAAGCGGCATGAGCCAAGGGCGTTAGCTGCACCGGCGCGCAAGTCCGGGGGGGTTGATCTCAAGCTGGCCCATTCGGATGACCAGTTCGAGTCATTCTGATCTGGCTGCAGGGTAAATTGTTGGGGGGCGGCAATCGCCCCCCTTTTCGTTTGACAGGTAGGGATTGACTATGCGTAGCAGTAAAGAGCAGATGCCCATTGAGGAGTTTTTGGCCAATCCGACCGCTCCCATCCTGATTGACGTACGCGGCAGTTCGAATGCGGATCCTGCCATTCCCGGTTCAAAAAGGGTCTATCTGCTGGACATCGAGGAGCGGACCGAGGCATTTGAGCAACGGTTTGCGGCACAAATGGCTCATCGAACCCTGTTGCTCTATTGCAGCAAGGGGGAAGGAAGCCATTTTCTGGTGGGAAAATTTTCCGGGAAATATCGGGTGCAGAGCCTGCAGGGGGGGATGGTCTCCTACCTGACGACTGTTTCCCGGTTGTTGCATGAGCATCCTTACGAGGATCCGAAAAAGCGGGGCGATACCATGGTAAAGATATTGGCAGCCTTGACCAATCGCGAGACAGACCCGGACACGTTCCGAAAAATCGTAGACCGTTTGCTTCGGTGTACTCCGAACCCGAAATTCAGAAAGCTGGTGCGTTGAGTCAAGCTGTTCTGCAGGGGTCCGGGGAGCGTCACGCTCCCCATTTTTTTTGCTCTTTTAAACGATTGCAGGGGTCCGGGGAGCATCACGCTCCCCATTTTTTTTGCTCTTTTAAACGATTGCAGGGGTCCGGGGAGCGTCACGCTCCCCGGTGGGGTGCAGGGGCAAAGCCCCTGCATGAACGGCGCGTTTTCCCAAAGCAAATTTTCGCAGAAAATTTGCGCAACGCGCCCAAAGCCGCCCCGCAGGGGCGACCTTGGGAGGGCGGCAGCCCGACGCGCACGGTTATGTCATGGAAAATGTTTGGATAAGAAAGCAGAAGGTTCGGATATTACGCTTTATTCGCTTTAAACATGAGGCCAGGAACGGTTTTTTTTCCAAGCCATACCCAATCTGGCCCGCTCTCGGTCGGGCTGCCGCCCTCCAGCAGTGCCCCTGCGGGGCGTTTTGGGCGCGCTGCGCCCATTTGCTGCGCAAATGGGCTTTTGGGAAAGCGCGCCCGTACATGCAGGGGCTTTGCCCCTGCACCCCACCGGGGACCGTGACGGTCCCCGGACCCCTGCAATCGTTTTTTGAACGATTAAACCTGCAACCGTTTTTTGAACGATTAAAACGGGGTACCCGCCATTATTGAACAATTTCATCCATCATTCTGGATCCACCTGCCGGCATGGCAAAGCGCAACGGCGGCTGATCCACCCCCCGGCGGATAATGACCGGGAAACCCTGCAAATAGAGATAACGCGCCAAGCGGTCAAAATAGTGATACTGCCGCTCAACAATACCCAAGGTCAAACCCGCATTGCCCTGCCTGGGATGGTCTCGACGCCATGCAAAAATCTGCTCCGGCTCCGGCAATAAAAATTCAAACACATATTTTTTGCGCCAATCTGTCAAAGACATCACCTTTTTGGACGACGGGACAGGAATGCGGGCAAAATCAATCGGGCAAAAGGGCTCAGACTCCACAATGGAGGGCGCAAAAACAGCCAACCCCTGCGTGTGACCACAAAACGGCAGCAACAGATGCAACTCCCTGGGACGCAACGCCAAAACCCGGTTGCGCCACCAACCGGGCAGACTCAAATCCAGCGCAGCCTCCTCCGGCCAGGCCCGCATCCGGTTGACCAACAAAGATTTGCCCACACCAGGAGGCCCCACAAAAAGCAATTGCGGATAGCGAACCTCCTGCGGATAGGCCAAACCATGGATCTCCCGGGTCGGCGTTACCCCCTCCACAGTCAGCAAATTCATCAAATTGGGCAACAAATCCTGGAAACTTTGATCCTCCCCCCACTCCGTACAAAACAGATCTCCCGCCAGATATTGACAGGAAATTTTCAGTATCTGCGCATCCAACTGACTGCGGCGACCGGGCGATTTCAATACATGATACGCCGCCACAACCTGCTTGTAGCGTTCCTCCGCCAGCGGCTCCTTGTTGGTGTCGGGATGATAACGCCGCGCCAGATCCCAGAAAGCCTGCTGGATTTTCTGGGGCGTGGCATCATACGGAACACCTAATACCCAATAATAATTGATAAATTTAGTAGGTTTCCTGGCCATGGCTCTGAAAAAACACCGCATAGTTGTTACGGGAAAGTCGGGGTATCCGTTATCCAGCGGAAACCGGTCACCCCATCCAAACGCAATCGATGACTGCGGGGGGGACGAGCAGACGCCCCCCCCCGCACCATCCTGAAACGGTTAAACGGCTACCAATGCCGTTGAGCCCTCCTGATGCAGGACCAAACGGGCCACCCGCTTGATATGGAGATAGATCCGCTTGTAGTTTTCCAGAATATCATTCTCCAGCGTAAAGGCTCGATGCATGGCCGGGTCGGGTGAGTTCAACAACTGGTTATAGCGGTCAACAACCAACAGGTCGATCTCATCCACAATCTCTTTTTCCATCTGCAAAGCCACCTTGGCAGCATCCGGCCGATTCTGTTCAAAGGCCAGCAGCATGGAGTGATAGGCTTTGGCCAGTTTTTGGTGAAACTGATTGAGCTGTCCCATCGTGGTTGCATCAAAGGTCACTGAACTGCTCGCCACCATTTTGGCAATGTGGAACATATGCACCTCAATAATGTCACCAATATTTTCCAGCTCGGTGGTGGCCGTCATGGCCGACATCGCCTCCTCGGCATCCTTTTCAGACAGATTCTGACGACCAATCCGGGCCAAATATTTGGAAATTTCTCCATAGAGAATGTCGACCTGGTTATCCATATCCCGGATCACAACCATCTGCTCTTCCTTGCCATGAAAAACGCTTTCTGGCACACCAGCCAACATTTTTTCGACAATCCCCCCCATCCGGCTGGCCTCGCGGCGCACCATGCTGAGAGCCAGCGAGTGGGTGCTGAGCATGCCATCATCCAAAAATTGCGGCCGGAAAGCTGCTGCTGCCGTATCGGCAACCGAGACGGGCCGTTCTTTCACCAGCGTGCGGACAAGCTTGGCATAGGGGACGGTGAAGGGCAGGAAAATCAGGGCATTGACCAGGTTGAACACGGTGTGGGCATTGGCAATTTGACGGGGCACCTCGGCCGCCACCAGATCCAGCCCGGTCAACGTGGGATCGGCCACCGGCGACAGCCAGGTGACAACCTCAATCAGTTGGCTGATAAAAGGGGTCCAGATAATGACACCGATCACATTGAACAGCAGATGGGCCACAGAGGCTTGCACCGCCTCCCGCGTTTTGCCGATACAGGCCAGCAGGGCGGTGGCACAGGTGCCGATATTGGCACCAAACGCCAACGCGATACCCGCCTCCAGCGGTACCAACCCCTGCCCGGCCATCACAATGACAATGGAGGTGGTGGCCGAGGAGGATTGAATCAGGGCCGTAAAGCCGGTCGCCACCAAAATACCCATGATCGGGTTGGACATGGACTGCATCAGGTCAAGGAACGGCTGAAAACTTCTGAGCGGCTTCATTGCATGGCTCATTTCATCCATGCCGTGAAACACAAGCCCCAACCCCATCAACATGTAACCCCACTGCTTGGTGCGGTCATTTTTGGACAGAATCCACATCAAAAAACCGCCGGCAATCATCATCATCGCATATTGGGTGACTTTGAAGGCAACAATTTGCGCGGTGATGGTGGTACCAATATTGGCACCAAAGATGACCCCGATCGCCTGGGTCAGATTCATCAAACCGGCGGTCACAAACCCCACCACGATGACCGTGGTCACCGATGAGGATTGAATAATCGCCGTCGTGAATGCACCCGTCACCACACCAGCCACCGGGTTGGTCGTCAGACGCGCCAGAATATCCCGCATCCGATCACCTGCCACCTTCCGCAGGGCTTCGCTCATCATCTCCATGCCAAAGAGAAAAATGGCCAGACCGCCCAGCAACCGCATGCTCATGCCCACCCAGTCCATCCCGCCCTTTTTATCGCTCGCAGCAAGGGCAGGATCCACCAAAAAGAGCAGTCCAAAACAGAGCAGCCCAAACAGCAGCAAGGCCCCCTTTTTTTCTCTGAAAAATTTTTCCCATGGTAACAAGTGCATCATGCTTTGACTCCATATGGTTGAAGGAAAGTAACGGAAAACAGGAATAAATATATAGTAAATTCTGTAAATTTCTCTCGCACCCCCCACACATACAGCAACTGTGTTGCTTGCAGGAGCGAATCACTGGCGGACATGTTAGTCTAATTTGTCACATAAAATCCACATAAAATTGGTTTAATTTTTACATAAAATTTATAACTATTCACAAATTAATGGTGTACCTACTGTGGACGCGGCTGGGATGTTATAGTAATTGGTGTTGGTGGGTTCACATCCTGGACTGGAGGTCTCGCATGAAAAGCTGGCTGCAAAGAGTGTGGGTTAGAGGGTTCAACCTGGTGTTGGGGCCGACGCGGGCGGGCTACCATGAGCGGGCGGGCCAGGCCTTTCGCCATCAAAACGGTCAACGTCCGGAAGTCACCACCACGCGCAGCGGTTTGCAGTGGGAGGTGTTGCGGGCGACTGAGGGGCCAAAGCCGGGTTTTTCCAGCAGGGTGGTGGTGCACTATCGGGGAACCCTGGTCAATGGGGTGGAGTTTGACAGCTCTTACAGGCGGCGGGAGCCCATCGCTTTCAGTCTGTTGGAGGTGATCTCCGGCTGGCGCGAGGGGTTGCAGTTGATGTCGATTGGCAGCCAATACCGTTTTGTCATTCCCCCGGACAGTGCCTATGGCGAGGGGGGAGCGGGATTATTGATTGCGCCGCGTTCCACCCTGATTTTTGAGGTGGAGTTGCTGGAGATTGTCGCCAGTCGCTAGTTTTAATATTGATTTGAATGATTGCAGGGGTCCGGGGACCGTCACGGTCCCCGGTGGGGTGCAGGGGCAAAGCCCCTGCATGAAATGCGCGTTTTCCCCAAGCCAATTTTCGCAGAAAATTGGCGCAACGCGCCCAAAACCGCCCCGCAGGGGCGACCTTGGGAGGGCGGCAGCCCGACTCGCACGGTTATGTTACGGAAAATGTTTGGATAAGAAACCAGAACTTGTGGATGTGCAGATTTTTGTTTGACACAAGGCCAGGAGGGTTTTTTCTCCAAGCCATACCCCATTTGGCCAGCTCTCGGTCGGGCTGCCGCCCTCCAGCAGTGCCCCTGCGGGGCGTTTTGGGCGCGCTGCGCCCATTTGCTGCGCAAATGGGCTTTTGGGAAAGCGCGCCCGTACATGCAGGGGCTTTGCCCCTGCACCCCACCGGGGAGCGTGACGCTCCCCGGACCCCTGCAATTGTCACGGCAACATCTTGAGCAGATCCAAAAAATTGACCGGCGGCAACAGCAAATACATGTTAACCCCCAGAGAAAACAATAACGAAGCCAACAACACAGCCAACGCACCCCTGGCCAATCCACTCATTCTCTGCGCCCGACCGGATAATATTTCGGAAAAATCCATCATCTCCTGCCGCAACGAAACATTTTCCACCGCCAGTTGCAGATGCAAAGCCACCCGTTCCAGCAACAACCGATCCTTCTCTTCAAAACAACGACGCCCTTTGGTGTTCATGACCAGGATCACCCCGGCAACATGACGACCCACAACCCCCTTGATAGGCACCAACAGCGCATTTCTGGCCTGCCTGGTCCCGCAAACGGGTGCATCCGCCCCATAGGTGGTCGCCCACTCCCGTACCACGTACTCCCCGCTCTCAATCACCTCCATCACCAGCGGGTGCAACCCACAAGCCATGAACTCCGCCCCCGTCATGCCGGAACTGTTCAACAACCAGGCATCCAGATTGTCCCGATCGGCAAGAAAAATATTGCACCACTCCACGTTCAGGGTTGTGCGCATCATTTGAACAAACAGATCCACCAGATCCATGTTGCCCCGATAGCTCCAGGCCCGGGTCACAATGCGCTGCCGCAGGCGCAACTGGTCGTGCAAATGGTAAATATCCTTCTCCAGCTTGCCCCGGGCTCGCACCATTCCGACCGGATCATCCGGTGATGTTTCATCGCGAATCCGCTTGGGCGGTCCATCCGCCGACTCCCGCAGATAGACATTCATGCCACTCTGGTGAAAATAGAGTGCCACCGTGCTGTAAAAGCTCAACTCCGCCTCCACCTGCCGCAGCTTTAACGCTGCGTCTACTGGGTGGGTTCCCTTTTTGGCCCGTTCCATGCGCCGCTCAAACAATACTGCCGCCGGCGGCAATAAAAATTCAAAAACCAGCTTGCTGCGAAAGTTGCCCCTGAACAGGCCCGCATCGGGAGGAGGCAGTGGAATGCGAAAAAGATCCAGTTCCAAATATTCAATATCATCCAGACTTTCCACATCATAAACGGGCGTGGCCTTCTCGAACCCCACAAAGGGCAGCCCCATGTGCAGCTCTCTGGGACGATGGGCCATCATTCGGGAGTGCCACCAGCCCCGCATGGAAATATCCAAATAGCCCTCCTCAGGCCACCCCCCCAGTTGACGCAAAATGGTCGTCTTGCCGGAGCCGGGCGGGCCCGTGAGAATCAGTTGCCCCGGACGAACCCCTTCAGGCAACAAAACGCCGTTATGGCTGAAGGTCTGGGCAACCTCCTGGAGTACCAACCGTTCCATCGTCAACCCTCGGTCTGGATAAAGTGCAAAAGAAGATAATCAGACATAAAAGCGAAATTCTGACATATTACGCTTTTAAAAACAAGAAAACAGCGGTCGTCCCCGCTGTCAGGCGGTCGAATCTGCGGTGCAATCGCAACACATGTCGTTGTTTTTATTAAATATTTAAAAATGAAAGATTTCAAACATATGAGCTTCTTTTCAACAATTGCAGGGGTCCGGGGAGCGTCACGCTCCCCGGTGGGGTGCAGGGGCAAAGCCCCTGCATGAACTGCGCGTTTTCCCAAAGCAAATTTTCGCAGAAAATTTGCGCAACGCGCACAAAACCGCCCCGCAGGGGCGACCTTGGGAGGGCGGCAGCCCGACTCGCACGGTTATGCCGTTGAAAATATTTGGATAAAAAACCAGAACCTTCGGATTGTCAGCTTTTTGGTTTGATACAAGGCCAGGAACGGTTTTTTTTCCAAGCCACGCCCAATTTGGCCAGCTCTCAGTCGGGCTGCCGCCCTCCAGCAGTGCCCCTGCGGGGCGTTTTGGGCGCGCTGCGCCCATTTGCTGCGCAAATGGGCTTCGGTGAAAGCGCGCCCGTTACATGCAGGGGCTTTGCCCCTGCACCCCACCGGGGAGCGTGACGCTCCCCGGACCCCTGCAATCGTTTTAAAAGATTAAGAAAAGAAAGCGCGCCCCTGCACCCCACCGGGGAGCGTGACGCTCCCCGGACCCCGATCAAAAAAAAAGGGGGTGCCCGGACCCCGGACACCCCCCTTGCTACCCGTACTACCCACTAACCGGCATACGAACACATACTCGCCGCCGTCCGGGTATCCATGTTGCGACCCCGGTTGGTGTGATCGTCGATCTCGGCCGCACTGCCAATCATACGACCAAACAGGAAGGTCGTGAAAGCCGCCCGCTCCAACGCATCGCCGGAAATCTCCCCCGCCGAATAGGGCTTCCACAACATTTTCAACAAAATCACCGCAATCACCGCATCCACATTGACGCAATAGACATCCCGGCTGACCCCGGTCTTGAACAGGGCATGCACCAACTGATGATAAAATTCCTGGAATACGTTGTAATCCCCACGCTTTTTGAAAAGCTCATCCACAAACACCTCCCGGGGATCAAAGTTGACATCCTTGCCCTTGAAGATGGGATGATTGACACAGGGAATCTTGGCATACTCCAACTCACCCGCCGACTTGGCCTTGCTCTTGTACGACTTGTACTCCTTGGCATACTGAACCGCCATCGCCTCCAGATCCAACCCATGACCCGCACTGCCCGGATCCTGCAAACCGCTGTTCTGGAACCGCTCCATCAGGAAGGCGATCGCCTCAAACCCATTACCACCATGCGCAAAACCGGTGTGGGTGAGGAAACCCATATAACACTTGTTCACCTGTACCCGGCCCGGAACCTCCGGCCCATCCGCAGAAACCGCACCCTTGGCACCCTGCGCCGAAATGGTACCCGGACCATTGGTGATCAACAAACCCATCAACACCGAGAAGGAAAACAGCTCCTCCTCCGTCGGCTTCCGGCCCAACAAACCCGCAAACGCCGTCTCTGTGAAACTCCAGGAACTCATCAAATCCCCATTGTCCACCCCACAGAAACTCTTTTTGTCCTGGTTTTCCGCCGGCACCGCCGCACCCACCATGGTGCTGAAAACCCGAAAATGCCAAGGCATGGTCAACAAGGTGTTGATCGATAAACGACGGCGCATAAAGGCAGACCACGCCAAATGGGTGGTAATGGCCGCCAATACCACATTATCCCGTACATTGCCCTGCTGGCGATCGGTCAACGCCTTCAGAAAATCGATAAAAACCGACCGGACACCCCGTTGCTCCAGGGCCATCAACATGTTGCGGCCCCGCTTGCCACCCTTCTCGGAGAGCAAAACCTCCTGCAACCGCTCGCTCGCACCCACCTGCTTGATCTGGGCGGAAAAATCAAAGTCAACCGCCGCCGGATCCTGCAAACCAGACAAACCAAACAGATCCATGAAGGCCTGCGCCGCCTCCCGCGCCGAATCCACCTCTTTCGGACCCACCAGACCCACCGCAGAAGCCAATACCGCATTGGGACTGCTGCCCGCCTCCCGCGCCGCATCCGCCGCCGCCAGCAACACCGTACCACTCTGGTTGACAAACGCATTCAACGCCACATTGGCCATCGCCACCCCATTGGCATCGGGATACTCACGAACCAACGACTGCACCAGATTCTCCTCCAGGGGATGGGTGGAAGCATCCAACACACTGACCCCATGAATCTGGGAAACCTGACTCTGCACATCCATGCGCGAAGCCCCGGAACAATCCTTCATCGACTGCCGCGGGAAGGTGGTGCCAATCTGCTTGGCCAAATCGGCAATCTGCTGGTTGTAAGGCTCCATCGCCTCCACCACCGGCACCGCCAACTCGGGCGGCAACGCCAAACCCTGGCTGCTCTGGAACCAACACTTGGGAGCCAGATTGCCACGCGGCGCAAAATCCGGCTTGATGCCGTTCATCATCATGACCGCCGTCAAGGCCAACGGAATGTGGGATATGTTGGTCACCACCGCCCCCTTGGCAGAACAGATCGGCGTCTCCGGGGTGAAACAACCGGTGATGCCAAACTTTTCCTGGAACCAACGCTCCTTGGCCGCCGCATCATCCCCCGAACCGGCAATGGCCCCCGCATGACCACAAGAACGGGTCAGCTTGGCCTTCCAACGACCCACCACACAGGCGACAACCGGCTTCTTGAACTCCAGATTCCGCTCATAGTAACCGCCCGGCTCGATATACATCACCATCGCCTTGGTGCGGGGATCATTGTGCATGGCATGAGTAAACTCGGGCGCGGCAAAATGGATGTAAACATCCTTGCCGGAAGACAACGAAACCGTCGTCCCCCAACCCGCCGTCAGCAGATAGGTCGCCATCGTCGTGGTAAAGTTGCCCGAGTTGGAAAAAATCGCAATCGAACCCGGCACCAACGACTCCTCCGGCGCGTTGCCACCCAACGCCCCACCCAGACGCACATGGTTGTGGGCATCCGCCAACCCCAAACAGTTGGCACCAAACACATCCACCCCACGCCACTGGCAATATTGACGAATAATGCGGGCATGCTTCACCTTCACCTTTTCGGTGAGAATGATCACCTTGCGCAGCTCGGGATTGACCCGCACCGCCTCGATCACCGCATCCTTCACCCCGGAAGGCGGCACATAAACCACGGCCACGTTAAACTTGTGACCCGCATGCATCGCCTCCAACACATTGTTGTAGACCGGAATATCGCCCGCCGCCGTCTTCATCACCGAACCACTGCGACCCGGCATCGTCCCACAGACAATGTTGCCCCCTGAATATACATGGCTGACCGGGGTCACCGTCGAACTTTCACCACCCATGATGTTCAGCACACAGACCCGATCCTGCTTGGTGGCCAAATCGGCGAGAGAACGCACCCCCACATAGTAGGGAAACTCATCCTCGCCGCGGGCATGCATAAAATTATACCCTTCGTTCAGTCCCATATCCACTTGTCTGACCATATCATCCCTCGATCTTTCTGCGGTCATGGAGAGGTCTGCGCCGCATTCATGCTAACAGCCACAAACCCCACCACACCGCGAAATCAGAAAATGTTGGAAAACCACGCCGCCGGTCTGGATGACCCGACGCGACCCATAAACTCCCACCAGGCTATCAATCCCGGTGTTGGCCATTCCCAATGATCCCAGAAGGACCAAAACGGCATCCTTTCTTAACGAACACCCAACTTCTGGGCAATCATTTGGCGTCCGCCAGCGGCCATCCACTGGTCGGCGGCCATGGCATGATTGATCACTTCACTCATGGCAGAGTCAAAGCCAAACATGGCATACGGCAGACCCAGCGCATCCAGTATGTCCCGCAGATAGCCCAAACCACGGACCAGATTGGGACCACCCCGCCCCACCACCACATACAACGGCGTCGGGCCCCGCTCGGAAAAATATTCGCGCAGGGCGTCGCCCATGGCGCGGAAGGTCTCATAAATGTCGGTATTGTTGGCCTTGCCCCCGATGATGAACAACACATTGGTCTGCGGCAGCCAATACTTGTAGGTGATACGGCTGATCTCTTTCATCTTGGCATAGGGCGGATTGCCACCAAAATCGGAAGAGATGGTTGCCACATCACCCAGCAACTCCGTCACCAGGGCGTTGGCACCACCCCCAAAGGTCATCGCCGTCACCGTGCCCGCCGGGTTGATCACAAACACATCCGACTGGCCCTGATAGGTGCGCAACTGGTTGACCGCCAGCTCATACTCGGACAGATCGGTGTTGTCCAGATCATCCGGCAAAAAGAGCCGCTTCGAGTTGCGGTCATCGCCGTCAAACGAACACTTGAAGTCACACGCCACCGGAGCCAGCCGACCGCTGGCATCCCGCGTGATGCGAATCGGATTCAACTCCAGCACGGTCATGCCATAGTTGTGGAACAGATCCCACAGCTTGGTCAAATTTTGCACCAGCGGGCTGATGATTTCGTTGGGGGCTCCCAACTTGTTCAACGCATTGGAGATGACAAAACCCTTCAGGCCGGTCAATGGGTCAAACGGCACGGAGACAATTTTGTCCGCCGGCAGCTCTTCAATGTCCACCCCACCGTGGTGGGTGATGGTCATGGTGGGAGCCCGATAAACCGTGCTGTCGGTGAGGGAAAAATAGACCTCATAGTCCGCTTTGATAAAACTTTCGTAGGTGACACCCTCAGACTTCGCAACAGCATTGCCGTGCCGATGTTCAGCAAAATAGAGACGCTCTTTCTCTTTGAGCGCGGTACGCACGTCGGTGGCTTTTCCCACCAGTCCGGCCTTACCTTTCTTGCCGATCCCCCCCTTAAAAACAGGTTTCACCAATACACCACCGTATTTGTCGATCAGGGCTTGAATCTCCTCCGGTTGGGCCTCTGCACCCAAAATTTCTGCCGTGGGAAAGTCGACATACTTGAGCAGTTTGGCTCCCCATTTCATGCCGGTAATCTGCATTTGTGTGGTTCCTCACTCTTTATCTAGTTGCGCGTGGAAATTGAGCGGCCCAGTCAACCGTGCGGGCCAACCCGGTAAAAAAAACAGGCGGTAAAAAAACGGGCAAGCCTGCTTGGCAAGCTCACCCGCTGTTTTTCTTGAGTAAATGCACTAAAATGGCGGGAGCGACGGGGCTCGAACCCGCGACCTCCGGCTTGACAGGCCGGCGTTCTAACCGACTGAACTACACCCCCACATGGGACCGACTGACAGATGCGACACCGGGCCTGACCGGGTTTTGTCAACCTCTCGGTTACACTCCCCTGGCCTCAGCGCGCCCTGTTCCCTCATTACTATCCGAAACCCCGCCAGCTGTCAACGGGCGGCGTTTGTCTGTCAGCGTGGCGATGGATAAATTTTTGTGGTACCTGGGCCACCACTGTGGAGAGTGGCACCCCGTCATACCGGCCGCGCTTGACGATATGGTGGGCGGGACAGGGCTCGAACCTGCGACATTCGGCTTGTAAGGCCGACGCTCTCCCGGCTGAGCTACCCGCCCGGATAAAACTGCACAAGAGGGGGGGCTTCGGGAGCCTGGCGGCTCCCCACCCTCTGCAAAACGGCCACGATACTGCTATTTGCCGCCCTTTTTGCCCGCCTTTTCCGGTTTGCCAACCGGCTTGTCCACTTTGGCGACCACCTTTTCCGTTTTGTCTTTAGCCTTGACCGGTGCAACCTCTGGCGGCAGGGCAACCGCATCCCGCAGTCCCTTGCCGGGTTTGAATTTGGGCAGGCGGGCGGCGGGAATATGAATCTCTGCGCCGGTACGCGGGTTGCGTCCTGTGCGGGCGGCCCGCTCTCCGGTCAGGAAGACCCCAAATCCGACCAGGCTCACCTGTCCCCCCCCCTTCAAGCTCTCTTGAATGGCACTCACAACGGCGTCAATCGCATCCGACGCCTGACTTTTGGTCAGGCTCGCCTTGGTGGCAACCGCGTCCACTAACTCTGATTTATTCACCCTCTTCTCCCCTTTTCCTCAATTGAGCATGGCCCGGCAAGCCTTGCAATAACGTACCTGCAACCGCCTTGTCTACTTTTATACGGGGAGAATCTCCCCTGTCAAGCCGCAACGTTACGCTGTTCAAGCTTTTTTTAATATCCGGGCCGTGGCAACCAAGTTTGTTGGTCATGACCCCATTTATTTTTATAATCGCTCTTGAAGAAGTTCTGCAAACAGACTAGAATCGAAAGTCAGTAGGTTATTAATTTCTCTTCTAAAAGGGGTGTACAACAAGATGGCTACCAACAGTAAACCGGCCCCAGCTGGAGGAAAACCAACCGGAGGAAAACCAGCCGGAGGAAAACCAGCTCCAGCCGCCACCAAGACCAGTCCTGCTCCAAAGGGAACTGGGGCACCTCCCAAGCCCGTGTCCAGGCCGCAAAAAAGAGGATAAGAGCGATTTGTTGTTGCAGAATGCTCTCCTCTTCGGTTGCCCCGGTCTTCCCAGGCCGGGGCTTTTTTTTTGGATTGCAGGGGGCTGGAGCGGGTGCAGGGGCCTGGAGACCGTCACGGTCCCCAGTGGGGTGCAGGGGCGGAGCCCATATGCGCTAACATAATGACGATACCCTTTATTCTGTCAATCTTTTAAAACGATTGCAGGGGCCTGGGGACCGTCACGGTCCCCAGTGGGGTGCAGGGGCAAAGCCCCTGCATGTAACGGGCGCGCTTTCCCAAAAGCCCATTTGCGCAGCAAATGGGCGCAGCGCGCCCAAAACGCCCCGCAGGGGCACT
>PEAG01000146.1 GCA_002753505.1 Magnetococcales bacterium HCHbin5
AAGACTTAAGCAACAGGAATGCCACAATGAACAGCGTCGTCCCCTTCAACTTTGAGTCACAGCAGGTCCGGGTCATCGACCTTGGCGGCAAGCCATGGGTTGTGGCCAAAGATGTGGCTGAGGCACTTGGTGTCCAATGGAAAGGTGGGGACTCTGCTGCCCACGTTCCAGACGAATGGAAAGGGGTCCGATCCGTTCGGACCCCTGGCGGCAACCAAGAGATGATCATCCTCTCCGAGCAGGGCCTCTATTTTCTTCTTGGCCGTTCCGACAAGCCGAAGGCCCTGCCGTTCCAGAAGTGGATTGCTGGGGAAGTGTTGCCAGCGATCCGTCGAACAGGCCAGTACCAGCACCGGGTACCGGGCACGCTTCCGAATCTGCCGCAGGAGGTGAGGACGATTTTCGATTTTGTGAATGCGGCGGAGAATCAAAACAAAAAGGGGCTGAAATGATCACAAATGTTGCATCAGTGACTTCCCATTTCACGCTTGATCACGCTGGCGGCCACCTCGTTGGCGAACCGTTTACGAGCACTGGCATCGATGTCCAGGTTTCTGGTGCGACACCAAACAGGGAAGTCATTCGGGTCGATATTTGCCTTGACGGCCCTTGTACCGCTTGCATCCAGGTGCTTGAGAAGATTCTCGGCACTTTTCAGCCAATCGTCGTAACTGCTGGGGAGTTTGTCAGCGTCGGAGAAAATGGCGAGCAAAGCTTGGTAGTCCTCTCGACGATACCATGCGATACCAACGGCCTGAACAGTGGTGGGTGAAGACATTATGGTTTCCTTTCAGTTGCTTGGATGGACGTTTGTTTGTCAGCCAGCACGTTGGCTAATGCAGTAATCAAGTTGCGCTCTCGCTCGGTGCAACGGCGGTAAGCCTCAAGCAGAGTGATTTCGTCGGGGGGAAGTGACTGGACTGGTGTGGAGTCGTCGGGGGAGCGAAACATTTCACCCTCCCCGGTCAAGAGCCAGTCAACGTTGATGCCTAAACGAGCACTGATGAGCGTCAGATTCTCGGCATCAGGACTCCGTAACCCTGACAAATAATTGTGGGCTGTCCGTTTTGGCATGCCGCATATTTCGTGCAATTTTACGGAAAACTCTTTGTCGTCAAAGCCTTTTATGGCGAGAGCTTTCTTTAAACGATTTTCGATGCCCATTTGAGGTTTTCCTATTGACTTTATGCCCAAACGGGCATTATTCTCTGATCTATCACCATAGATCACCAAGACTATAGCAATTGACAAGCCAAAACCAAGGAGGAGTCGGTGATCATCATCATCCCATTCAGTTTTGAAGAGAAACAGGTCCGGGTCATCCTGGACGAGCAGAACAACCCGTGGTTCAACGCCGGGGATGTTTGCGCGGTGTTGGGGTATGTCAACTCACGCGATGCCATTGCAAAACACGTGGATGAGGATGATGTAGCGAAACGCGACATCATCGACAGCCTGGGACGCTTCCAGCAAACCAACCACCTAAACGAGTCCGGCCTGTACGCTTTGATCTTTGGCAGCACGAAGGAGGAGGCCAAGCGGTTCAAGCGGTGGGTGACCAGCGAGGTACTCCCCTCGATCCGCAAGACGGGCAGTTATGCCACCCAGACCGCCCCGGCCAAGACAGGTCAGCACCGACTGATCGAGCCGACACGGTTGGCTTGCATCTCTGACCTGGTCTTCCTGCGTGATGGCATTCCTGTCACCAGCTCTACTCACCAGCTCTACCATCATCGCCCGGGAAACCAAGACGCAACATTCAGACGGGTATTCGGTGAAAAAACTCCTACCGCTTGGCACCACGTTGGAAAATGTTGCCCGGAGTGGATAAAGCAAGAGGAAAGCCAAAATGAGCGCATCTGACATCCTGAATGATGTACTGACCTTGAGCCAAGCAGCCTCACTGATTGGACGGTCGGAGCAAACTTTCCGCACTTGGCGAGAGCAGAAGCTTGGTCCTCCAGGGTATTGGCATGGTCGATCTCTGGTATATTTGCGCCATGAGGTTTTGCAGTGGATTGACAAGCATCGGCATCAATTGGAAAACCGTCAATTACCAATAGATTAAGGTGTCAGTTTGCGACTGTTGATATCTGCAATGATTACTTTAGATATTAATAAAGCATCTGCGTGTAGCCCAGTCTGGTAGGGCACCGGCTTTGGGAGCCGACAGTCGGGGGTTCAAATCCCTCCACGCAGACCAAACAGTTTGGGAGATTGCCATGAACGAAAAGAAAGCAAAGCACATTCGGAAAGAGTGTATGCGCACAGCCAAACCCAGGTAACCGATGCGTAAATACGCTTGGATGGGTGGACAATCAAACACTGAGAAAGGCGTTATGGGGACAATCATTTTGGTACCTGACTGCACCCTTGGGCGTATCAGGACGGCAAAGAAGCTGGCCTGCATGGGCTGGTAAAGAGCAGAGGTCCGAACGGTGGCATCCCGGTGTGAGCTTGGTGTAGTTCGCCAAGCAGGCAATAGCATAAAAACAGCGACCGTGACCAGCCGGGAGAGTAGCGGCAACGAAATCTAAATGTCGGAAGGGCAAGAAAAAAGCACGTCTTGATTGAGTTCTCTGAGCAATTCAATCCGATTCCCTTGACGTTCCGCCGCGAAGTCGCAGGTTCGCACAGGAAAAGAGTGGTCCGACATTTTAAAAGTGCATCCCGTACAGCCTGACGAGGCACATTCGGGGTCGGGGACGGTAGCCTGTCAGCCATCCGTGACGCTTTGGAGAGAACCAACAAAGGGTGACAGCCGGGAATAGTACCGGCAACCAATCAACCAATTTTTCCAAGGAAAACACCGATGCCTGACTTGAACACCGACAGCACCACTGAAGAGACCGCCGAACAACCCGTGGTTGTGGCCGAAGACGCGGAGGAGACCGCTACCGACGACACCTCCGGTTCCGACCAGGACACCGTTGGCGAAGAGGATGAGGCTGGCGAGGACGAATAGTCCATGCCGTTGGGAGCAGAACCCGACCACAACCGCATGCCTAGATGTTACGACGGGAGTGACAAGGAATGAGAGGCGAACCTGCGTTGAACAGGGAGTGCGGCAAGGGCGCGAGTGGCGAGACTTCTCAAAAAAGACGTAGCGCGCAGTCTGTTCAGCCGAGATAGTCGGCCACCGGTGGGATGCCGGTAGCATCCACATCGCCTGTTCAAATTCACGATGTTGAAGAGGAAGAACAATGGATAAGCGTAACAATCTGAAAAAATTGGGGGAAAGAATGTTTTCATTTTTAAGATATGTCTGGTCTGTTTTCAGTCCGAGGTCAAACGTTCTGCGTGATCTTCCGGGTCGGCAAGGGAAGCGCGGGGAAGACTTCACCATGGCTACCAAGAAGCGTAATTCCAGCCAGTGTGGGGGATGATATGGCCAATCATGAGCGTCTCCTAAGGCGGAAAGAGGTGGAGAACATGACCAGCCTTGGTTGTTCAGCGATATACCTGATGATGAAGAATGGTGAGTTCCCAGACCCGGTTCGGCTGAGCAGCAGGTCAGTTGCATGGAGAGAATCAGAGATCATCGCGTGGATAAACTCCCGCATAAGTACAAGAGAGGAAAGGAGATTAAACAATGGGCAGGCCGAGAAAAATCAAGCATGAAGGGATGCAAGAGTCCACCACTGAAGATGCCACGGTCCAGGGTTCCATCCTGGATCAGACTGATGAGGCCCCTGTGATCATCGGGGCTGGGCAGGTGGAACATGAGGTGATCAACCCGTATGACGATGTCGTGCTGGCCACCAAAGAGAACATGCTGGGCGATTTTGTCAAGGTGATGGTCGACAAGATCAAGGCGATGCCCACCCCGTGGGGCAAAATGACTGCCCAGGAACGAGAGGATCTCGTCACAGGCATCAAATTTGGCGCGCAAGCCATGATCACCAAAGCGGCAGAGGACATTGCTGCCAATGGCAGACGGATCGTCACCGGGACCATGAAGCAGGTAGCCATCAAGGATGAGATCACTGCCACGATTGTTTGTTCCAGATCGCCAGAGGCCTGCGCGGCATTTGGAATGTCGTCTGGTGGCGGCCCGGTCGCATTCCTGTTGCTGGATACCGAAAGTCTGCTCACCGACGCCAAACCTCTCCAGGTTGGCCCCGGGCAAAAAAATCTGCCGTTTGATGATGGTGACATCAGTGAAGAGGAGATGACGGACAATCTCACCGCGTTTTTGGGCGTTCAGCCGGTTGAGATTCAAACACAGGCCGATGGCTGTGATCCAGTCGGTTATGAAGGTTGCCCGCTGTGAATACCTCTATGGTTACCAGGCACCCTTTTGGTGTTCATTTCAACCTGCCATTCGATGCGTATTTGGCCGATCCAGCCTTGTCGCAGTCGGGTATTAAACGCCTGTTGGTTTCCCCCCTCACGTACTGGGATGGTTCCCATATGAACCCGAAACGTGAGCCAAATGACAAGTATGCCATGGTCCTGCGCCATGCAATCCACAAGAGGATCCTGGAGGGGGAGGCGGCCTACCAGGAAAATTTCGCTGTTTCTCCTCGCCGGGAAGATTACCCGGGCGCGTTGGATGGTTCGGCTGACTTGAAGGAAACCTGCCGTGCGATGGGCCTGAAAGTGACCGGGACCATTGCAGAGTACATTGTCAGGATCCATTCGATAGACCCTGACATTCTGATTTGGCCGGACATTGTGCACCGGTTCAAAGAGGGTGCGCAGGGTAAAGAACTGTTAAAAGCTGATGACGCCGCGTTGGTCGACCGGATGGCTGTCGCTGTTGAATCCGACCCAGAAGCCAGGGCTGCCTTCATGGGGGGCTTCCCGGAGGTTTCGGTCTTTTGGCCGGACCCAAAATCCGGGGTCAGGATGAAGGCCAGATTTGATTATCTGAAGCCGATCCCCATTGTTGATCTGAAAAGTTTTACCAACGTGAAGAACATCCCCCTGCAAAAGGCCATTGTAAATTTTTTGGGTTCCTATGGGGGGATCGTCCAGGCCGTATTGTACCTGCTGGCGGCCAAGCAGGCGAAGTTGATGATCAACCGTGGGATGATCTATGGAGAATCGCGATCCAATCCCATCATTCAAGCATTTCTCAACAGCAAGAAAAACAAATTCTTTTTTGTGTTTGTCGAGACCGGAACGGCCAACAATCTGATCATCCGTGAATTTCCACAATTCAATTCTGCTGGGGATGAGACGCTGCTCTACCAGACCGGGATCAAGACGATCGAATCAGCCATCCAGGACTTTAAATCGCTTTCAGAACAATTCGGAACCAATCGTTGGAACGTAAAACATGCCACCCGAGCGTTCACGGATGATGAGTTCCCACCTTGGACATTCATTTAGGAGCAAAGAACATGGCATTCCCCATTACCGTCGCACGACGGATCAAACAACCGGCACTGATTGCATTGTGGGGTGGATCATCTTCCGGCAAGACATATTCAGCCCTCCAGATTGCCTATGGGTTGGTTGAGCCAGGCAAGAAGATCGGCATCATCGACACTGAGAACCGGCGTGGATTGATGCACGTTGGGGTTATTCCGGTCGATTTTTATCACATCGACCTGCAACCGCCTTTTACGGCTGACCGGTACATCGAGGCATTCAAATCGTTTGAGCATGCGGGTGATTACGGGGTGATCATCGTCGATTCATTCACGCACTGCTGGGAGGGTGAGGGTGG
>PEAG01000021.1 GCA_002753505.1 Magnetococcales bacterium HCHbin5
ATATTTTCCACGACATAACCGTGCGCGTCGGGCTGCCGCCCTCCAGGAGTCTGCCCCTGCGGGGCAGGTTTTGTGCGCGTTGCGCAAATTTTCTGCGAAAATTTGCTTTGGGAAAACGCGCCACTCAGCAGGGGCTTTGCCCCTGCACCCCACCGGGGACCGTGACGGTCCCCGGACCCCTGCAATTGTTTAGGGAAAGACCGCAACCATGTCAGCGCATATGGGGCTCCGCACCTAGTGCGACGGACTGGCCAACACCCGGCCAACAGTGTTGATCTGGTTCTTGTCATTGACATACACCAGATAGGGTTGGAAAGTTTCCGCCTCCTGATCGGTCATCTGCGCAAACGCCGCAATGATGACAATATCCCCCGTATTGGCCTTGTGCGCCGCCGAACCATTGACCGAAATCATGCCACTGTCCCGCTTGCCCCGGATGGCATAGGTCGTCAACCGCTCCCCATTGGTCACATTCCAGATATGGATCTGCTCAAACTCCCGCAGCCCGGCTGCGGCCATCAATGTTTCGTCAATGGCACAAGATCCCTCATAATCCACATGGGTCTCCGTCACGGTGGCCCGGTGAATCTTGCACTTTAACAAAGAAAGCTCCATCCCCATTTCCTTCTCTATTGTTCTCAGGAAAGAACCCGATTATCAATCAGACGGGCCGAACCCACCCGTGCCGCAATCAACAAGACAGGACGCTGCCCCACACTCTGCTGCTCCTGTGCAAGCAACGGCTCCAACGTCTCGGCATCCCGCAACTCCACATAATCAATATCCCGAATCTCAAACGACGCCAACACCTGCCGCGCCGAGGCCAACAACACCTCCAACCGCCTCTCACCACCCTGCCAACTGCACTGCACCGACTCCAACGCCCGACAAATCCCCACCGCCTGCTGCCGGTCCGCCGGAGTCAGATAACGGTTGCGACTGGAAAGGGCCAAACCATCCGCCTCCCGAACCGTCGGAACCCCCACAACCTCCACCGGCAAGGCCAGATCACGCACCAGCTTGCGCAACAAAATTACCTGTTGATAATCCTTCCAGCCCAGGAACATCTGATCGGGACGAACCAGATTGAGCAAAATCGCCACCACCAACGCCACACCCTGAAAATGGGTCGGACGAAACCGGCCACACAAATCACTGCCCAAGGGCTCCACCCGCAGGGTCGTCTGACAGCCATCCCCATAAATTTCCGCAACCGACGGACAAAACAGGGCTCCACAACCCGCCTGTTCCAGCAGTACCTGATCCTGTTCCAAGGTGCGCGGATAGCGACTGAAATCTTCGTTGGGGGCAAACTGGGACGGATTGACAAAAATGGAGGCAATCACATGATCGGCATGCTGCCGGGCCGCCGCCACCAGAGCCAGATGACCCGCATGCAGGGCACCCATGGTAGGAACAAACGCAACCCGCCCACCACAACCCATGCGCCAACGCCGCAAGGCCTGTCGATCCATCAACCGTTCCATCACCACCCCTCCCCCCGGACCGGGCTGCCATGGTAACACGATGGATTAATGCTATTCGGAAAAGGCATGCTCATCCCCCGGAAACACCCCGCCACGCACCTCCTCGACAAAACGGCCCACCGCCTGGACCACCGTATTTTCGGGCAAATAACGCTTGACAAAACGGGGCACAACCTCCTCGTAGAGACCCAACATGTCGTGCATCACCAACACCTGACCATCGCACTGCCGACCCGCCCCGATACCAATGGTCGGGATCTCCAACTGTTCAGTGATACGCTGCGCCAAGGGAGCCGGTATCCCCTCCAGCACCACAGCAAACGCACCCGCCGCCGCCACCGCCAACGCATCCTCCACGATACGCTCCGCATCCCCGCCCCGCCCCTGCACCTTGAAACCACCAAAGGCATGCACGGATTGAGGGGTCAGCCCCACATGACCCAGGACCGGGATCTGATGGGTGGACAAAAAGCGAATGGTCTCCGCCATCCGCACCCCACCCTCCAACTTGACCCCCTGGCAACCGCTCTCTTTCAAAACCCGGACAGCCGCATCCATGACCGCCACCCCACCCCCATGGCAGACACCAAACGGCAAATCGCACACCACCATGGCGCGGCGTGCCCCCCGCACCACCGCCGCCGTGTGATAGATCATCTGTTCCAGGGTAACCGGCAAGGTTGTACTGTGACCCTGGATCACCATACCCAGGGAGTCCCCCACCAACAACAGATCCACCCCCGCCCTGTCCAGCAGCCGGGCGAAGGAAAAATCATAGGCGGTGACAGAAACAATCCGCTCCCCGGCCCGCTTCATCCGGTGCAGCTCGGGCACCGTCACCGGCACCACCGCAACCGAGGGGGCAACGGGAAAACCATCCACCGAATTGGACAACGTGACAGGCTTCATCCTTTGTTTTGTCCCGGTCTACCGATCAGGGGTTGATCCAGGCAATCTTGCGGCGTCAAAGCGACAGCGCGAACCGGGAACAGGAGATCCCCCTCTTTCGCACCACCACCTCCTGCGCAACAACAATGCAGGCAAAAATCCGGCAGAACCAACCGCATCGTCACGGCAAAGAAGAGGCACCCCACTGGTCACCGCATGTACTGCTCACAGTCGGTGCCGAGGCGCGACAACGGCTCCACCCGGCTGCCATCATCCACATCTCGCAGCATATTGTCAACGGTTTTACCCACAATGGGATGGATCAGATCAGGGGCCAGGTCGGCCAAGGGGCGTAAAACAAAACGACGTTGATGCAGACGAGGGTGGGGCAGATGGAGCGCAGGCGTGTGTACGACCCGGTTGCCATGAAAGAGCAGGTCCAGATCCAGGCGGCGCGGCCCCCAGCGTTTTTCCCGCCGACGACAACGCCCGAACCCGGCTTCCGTCCGTTGCAAAAGCCGCAGCAACGCCTGCGGACCCATGGTACTTTTGATGCCAACAACGCCGTTGACATACCAAGGCTGGCGCACCGGCCCGACCGGCTCCGTGCGATAAAAAGGGGACTGAAGCAGTTGGCGAACACGAGGGTGTCCACGCAGAAGGGCCACCGCCCGCCGACAGATTCTTAAGGAATTTCCCTGGTTGGACCCCACCCCAACCCAGGCAAAACCCGCCAGAGCGCGAGCAGCCACAGCCTGCCGATCAGACATCCACCTTGACATGCCACGGCTCAAACCGTACCCCGAACAGGTTATCCCGTGGATAACGCAAGCTCAAGTAACCCATGTCATGCAACTGCTTGAACACGTCGGACTCCACAAACTTTTCGGTAAAGTTGTGCTGTCCGTAGCCCACCTGACCGACATCAAAATCACTGATGCCATGGTACGAATAACCCGGGGGAGCCAGGGAGCGGGAGGCGCGGGAAAGGTTGCCATTACCCTCATAAATCTTGCTCAAGAACAGCAAAAACTGTTTGACAACGCTCCGGACCCCTGAAGTCAGGATCAGGTCTTTTCCCACCTTGCGACGCAGCAGGGCATAGATCTCCATCGGTTTGCCCCGATAGAGATGGTTGCCGCTGTTGGGAATCTTGACCACCTCGCCTTTGTCAATCTGGTCAGTCAAATTTTTTAACGGCTTCTCCCCGTAAAAGCCGTAGAGCATCGCCCGCTCATAAAAAATTTGCTCCAGAAAATCCAGCTCTTCGGTGGTGAACGGACCGACCGCTGTATGCATCTGGGCGATCTGAACCGCCTCATCAAAGCTGAGCAGATAAAAATTGCCAAAGCCAACCGTCCGCTGCACACGGCTGATACGGGCCAGGGCCGACTTGAGCAGATCAAACCGCTTGGCATCGAGGAAAACGTCCCCCTCGTGACTGGCATTGAAGGTACGCACTTTATTCAGATAGAGGCTGATGTCGCCGCCCCGCATTTTGGGCATGGAGGCAGGCACCGGCAGGCTCCGATCTTCCGGGTCCAGCATCTCATTAATGTCCGGTGTGTTCGTCTGCAGCGCAGCCATTGCCGGAGAGGCCATGCCAACACCCAAAAGACACGCGGGAGCGGCACCGACGGCCAGCCTGGCAACTGAATGAATAAAGTCTCGTCTTTTCATGCTGTTATAACCTGTTTTCAATGCGAAAAGACCCCAAAAAAAACCAGCTGTCCTGGTTCCTGCACCTGAATATACGGAACTAAAATCCGATGAGGAATTGACGTAGTTCCCCCAAGTGCAGTAAAAACTAAGGCCAAGTGTATCACGTCAAGGAAAAAATGCCAACGCCATTCTATCCAGCGAAGCCGGAAACAGTCATCTTTCTTTCTTTAACGATGTTCAACGGAAACCTGAATCAAACTTTATGTGTACTTTCACCGACATCAAGCTACCCTCCCATCAGGAAGCTGGAACCATGCGCCGTTTGCTGATTGCCGTGCGCATCGTGCTGCTATGGGTTGGCTGGGCGGCCTGCGCACCAACCACTGCCGCAGAGGCTGCCCTCTCCTTCCAGGAAGAGGTACAGGAGCTGGTCAAAGAGGCGGCCAGTCAATCCACCGTCGTCCACGAATCCGTCAAGGGAGCGGACGAAAAAAAACGCACCCTCTCCCTCCAGGAGACATGCTTCAAGATTGGTGCCAAACTCAGCAGCATCCGTCGGGATGAGTGCCTGTCTGCCGGTCTGCAACCCACCGGCCACCAATCGGTAACAGGCATTCCCATTTTATTAAAGGAATTTATCCCAACACGCCAGCAGAATACTCCCCGTGATGGCAGCTCCCCGCAAAACGGCAAGGGGCAGGCCCGGGTGTTGCTGATTGGCGGCATGCACGGTGATGAATACTCTTCGATCAGTATTGTTTTTAAATGGATGAAATTTTTAGGAAAATTCAATACAGAACTGTTTGACTGGCACATTGTCCCGCTGGTCAACCCGGATGGTCTGTTGCAGGCAAAGTCCACCCGAACCAATGCCAATGGTGTTGATTTGAATCGCAATTTTCCAACCCGTGACTGGAAAGAGGATAGCGCGGATTATTGGGTGCGGCGCACGGGCAAGGATCCACGCCGGTTTCCAGGCAAGTCCCCTTTGAGTGAACCGGAGACCAATTGGTTGTATGAGGAGATCAAAAACTTTCAGCCCAATGTCATTGTTTCGATACATGCGCCATTTGGTCTGCTGGACTTTGACGGTCCTCCCACCACCCCGCCGGAGCGGTTGGGTAATATTTATCTCTCGCTGCTGGGCACCTATCCGGGTTCACTGGGTCGCTATGCGGTCGAAAGCTTGAAAATTCCCATCATTACCATCGAGTTGCCTCACGCAGGCATCATGCCGTCCAACACGGAGATCGAGTCGATCTGGACCGATCTGATCGGCTGGATGCAAGGACACGTGTTTGACCGCAACCAGCAGACCGAAGGGGACAAACAGGTGACTGAACCGGCGTCGGTACAGATGTCGCCCTCTCCGCCTGCAACTGTTCAGCCTGCGGTCCAACCTGCGCCTGCGGTCCAACCTGCGCCTGCGGTCCAACCCAAGCAGAGCAACAAACCCAAGCGCAGCAATCGCCCTCGAAAAAAATCGGCTCCGTCACAACCAAAGGAGGTGCATCCATGAACCCTTTATTGCAACAACTGCACCCTTATCCTTTTGAAAAATTGGCAAAGTTGCTGGAGCCGGCCGCCAAAGAGGGTGCGAATGGCGACTCCGTTCACCCTTACACAGCCATCAATCTTTCCATTGGCGAGCCCAAGCATCCGGTGCCGTCGTTTATCCGTCAGGCCATGCTGGAGGCTTTGGACGACATTGGTCTTTATCCGACCACGCGCGGGGAGGCTTCGCTGCGGTTGGCCATGGCCGAGTGGCTGACCCACCGCTTTCAATTGGCCGCCGGCACGGTGGACCCGGAGCGACATCTCTTGCCGGTCAATGGCACCCGTGAGGCCCTGTTTTCCATCGCCCAGGCTGTCATTGATCCCACGGGGCCAGAGCGGCCTTACGTGGTCATGCCCAATCCGTTTTATCAGATTTATGAGGGAGCGGCCTTGATGGCGGGGGCCCGGCCGCTTTATCTCTCCTGTACTGCTGCCAATGGCTTTATCCCGGACTATCACAGCCTGCCTCCTGCCGTGCTGGATCGTACGGCGTTGCTTTATCTCTGTTCGCCCGCCAATCCCACCGGGGCTGTCTTTTCGCTGGAGTCTTTGAAGCGTCTGATCGAGTTGGCGCATCGGCACCGTTTTGTCCTGGCGGCGGATGAGTGTTATTCGGAAATCTGGTATGAGCGGCCGCCGCCGGGGTTGTTGCAGGCGGCCCAGCAGATGGGGTTGGACCGGTTTGATCGGTGTCTGGTGTTTCACTCCCTGTCCAAGCGGTCCAACATGCCCGGGGCTCGCACCGGTTTTGTGGCGGGGGATGCGGCTCTGTTGGAAAGTTATTTTCGTCTTCGCACCTATACCGGTTGTGCCACCCCCCGTTTTGTCCAGCGGGCGGCCACCGCCGCCTGGAGAGACGAAAGCCATGTACAGGAAAATCGGGCCATTTATCAGCGCAAGCTGGCGGATGCCATCGCCCTGTTGTCGCCGGTGCTGGCCGTGGAGCAGCCCATGGCTGGTTTTTATTTATGGCTGCGGGTGCCCGGTGGGGGGGAGTTGTTTGCCCGCCATCTCTTTGAACACTATCGGGTGACCGTGCTGCCGGGGGCTTATTTGGGGCGTCCCGATGCGGAGGGGCGTAACCCGGGTGCCGATTATGTCCGTATCGCCTTGGTCTCCGCACTGGAAGAAAACCACACCGCCATGCAACGCATTGCGCAATGCGCCGATGAATTGCAACATCTCCAACCAGCATAAAGGATTTTGCCATGTCTACCCCACTCCCGTCTGCCCTGCAAGCCACGCAAGCCATTATTGAACAGAGTTGGGAGGCCCGCAGTGAAATCGGTCCTCACAGTGATCCAGCCATTCATCAGGCGGTTGCCGCGGTGATCGATGCGTTGGATGCCGGCACGGTGCGGGTGGCCGAACCGGCTCCGGCTCATCCCGATGCGGTGCATGGCTGGCTGGTGCATCAATGGGTCAAGAAGGCGGTGTTGCTCTCTTTCCGACTGAGTGAGAACCGGATTATTGCGGGTGGGGAGATGCTCTGTTATGACAAGGTGCCCTTGAAATTTAGCGGTTGGGATGCGGCCCGTTTTCGTCAGGCGGGTATTCGTGTGGTACCGCCGGCCACGGCCCGCAAGGGGAGTTATATTGCCCCCGGGGCGGTTTTGATGCCCTCTTTTGTCAACATTGGTGGTTATGTGGGGGAAGGCAGTATGGTGGATGCCTGGGCGACGGTGGGTTCTTGTGCCCAGATTGGCAAAAATGTCCATCTTTCCGGTGGAGCGGGTATTGGGGGCGTTTTGGAGCCGTTGCAGGCCAATCCGGTCATTATCGAGGACAACTGTTTTATCGGGGCGCGGGCTGAGGTTGCCGAGGGGGTGGTGGTCGGTACCGGTTCGGTTCTCTCCATGGGGGTTTATCTGGGCGGTTCCACCCGTATTATTGATCGCAGCACGGGGGTGGTTTATCGGGGGTATGTTCCTCCCTATTCGGTGGTCGTCTCCGGCACACAGCCTGGCAAGCCGTTGCCGGACGGTTCACCGGGGCCCCATTTGTATTGTGCGGTTATTGTCAAGACGGTGGATGCCCAGACCCGTTCCAAGACGGCCATCAATGAACTGTTGCGGGAGTAGCACTCCCATTCTCCTTGCAAATGATTGCAGGGCGTGACGGTCCCGAACTCCTGCAACCGTTTCAAGAGATGGACAAAACAGGAACGGAATCTCGTGTTGACCCTTGTACCCCCTGAGGCACCATGAACCATAAAACATTATTGCTGCTGGTCGGTTTGTTGCTTTTTCCAACCCTGCTGCGCGCCGAAATTGTGAGCAGTGTCGACACCAATTTTCGCCTGCTCAGTCGCGACGATGATATTGTGATCGAGGCCTTTGATGATCCGAAGGTGGAGGGGGTCACCTGTCATCTGAGTCGAGCCAGGAAAGGAGGCGTCAAAGGGGCGTTGGGATTGGCAGAGGACACCTCAGACGCCTCCATCGCCTGCCGACAGATTGGACCTATCAAATTTGTCAATGATCCCAAGGACAAAGAGGCAGTCTTCACCCAGAAAACCAGTCTGCTGTTTAAAACCATGCAGGTCATTCGTTTTTTTGACAAAAAACGCAATGTGCTTATCTATCTGGTATACAGTGATAAATTGATTGACGGCAGCCCAAAGAACAGCATCAGCACGGTGCCGATCATGCCATGGAAGGAATAGCGTAAAACAATTGCAGGGGTCCGGGGACCGTCACGGTCCCCGGTGGGGTGCAGGGGCAAAGCCCCTGCATGTAACGGGCGCGCTTTCACAGAAGCCCATTTGCGCAGCAAATGGGCGCAGCGCGCCCAAAACGCCCCGCAGGGGCACTGCTGGAGGGCGGCAGCCCGACCGAAAGCTGGCCAAAGTTGGGATGGCTTGGGGAAAAAACATTCCTGGCCTTGTGTCAAACAAAAAGCGCAATACAATAAAAGTAATTTACAACCATTCTACTTTCTTATCCAAACATTTTCCGTAACATAACCGTGCGAGTCGGGCTGCCGCCCTCCCAAGGTCGCCCCTGCGGGGCGGTTTTGTGCGCGTTGCGCCCATTTTCTGCGAAAATGGGCTTTGGGAAAACGCGCAGTTCAGCAGGGGCTTTGCCCCTGCACCCCACCGGGGACCGTGACGGTCCCCGGACCCCTGCAATCGTTTAAAAGCAGACCGCAATCATGTTAACGCATATGGGGCTGGGGCTTAAGCCCCTGCACCCCACCGGGGACCGTGACGGTCCCCGGACCCCTGCAATCACTTAAAAAAAGTATTTTAAACCCCAACAACTACCCCCGCACCGGTGCCCGACTGATCGCCTGCCGCACAATTTTGCACAACTGCGTGCGCTGCATCGGACGATCCAAACAATAAACACCCGCCACCTGCTCCATCCGCTCCCGCTGCTCCGGAGGCAAATTGCTGAACAATACAATGGGCAACTCCGCCCACTCCACCTCAGACCGAATCCGCGCAATCTCCTCCAAACCATTCACCCCCGGCCCGATACACTCCAAACAGACAAAATCCCACCCCTCCCCCCGACCCTTCTCCCGCAACTCGGTAGCCGTCTGACAATGACCCAGCTCACTGACCTCCAACCCCAAAGAGATCAATAATTTTTTCAAGATCAACCGATTGACCGGATTTCTCCCCACCACCGCCGTCTTCAACCCGGCCGGCAACGGATTGCTGATATCCAACCCCGTCATCAACAAAGGCACACCAAACGGTATGGTGACAGAAAAAACCGAACCTTCATTAACCCGACTCTTGAGATGAATACTACCTCCCATCAACTCAACCAACCGCTTGGCAATGGTCAACCCCAAACCGGTCCCCTCATAACGACGACTGGAGGAAGTGTCCACCTGCATGAACAGATCAAAAATGGTCTGCTGCTTCTCCTCCGGAATACCAATCCCCGTATCCGTCACCGTAAAACAGATCAACCCCGGGGTATCACACAACTTGCTGTCACACGCAACATCCAGCGTAATCTTACCCTCCAAAGTAAACTTGATCGCATTGTGCAAAATGTGCATCAACAACTGCCGCAAACGAACCGGATCCCCCTTGACCCTGTCAGGAACCTCCGGATCAATATGACACGCAAAAACCAACCCCTTCTCCTCTACCTGCTCCGCCATCGTCATGCACAACCCATTGACCAACTCCGGCAGATCAAAATAACTGTTCTCCAAGGTAAACTGCTCACTGTTCACCTTGGAAAGATCCAACAAGTCGGTAATCAACATGGCCAGACGATCCGCACTTTTTTGAATCGTCTGCAGATATCTGGTCTGGGTTTTGTTCAGAGTGCCAAACTCCATCTCCAACATCAAAGAGCTGCAACCGGCTATGGTGTTGAGTGGCGTACGCAATTCGTGAGAAATATTGGATAAAAAGTCATTCTTGAGCTGGTTGACCGTCTCGGCCGCCTGCTTGGCCTGCTGCAACGCCTTCTCCATGGCAATACGGGGCGAAATATCCTCCTTGATGGCCAGATAAAAAGTGTTCATCGCCGCCGACTCCGGCCCGGAACCATCCCCAGCCATCGACTGCTCCGGGGCATGGATATGAGAAATGGTATTGAGCTCCCAATACACACTGCCATCCTTGCGCCGATTGTGCAGCTCACCATGCCAAACCTTGCCACTGGAAATGGTTTTCCATAACTGCTGATAAGTGGCCGCCGAGGTCTCCCCGGACTGCAAAATGCGGGGATTTTTCCCGATAACCTCCGCCGCCGCATAGCCGGTCAGATGGGTGAATTGCTTGTTGACATACAAAATTTTGCCGGTCAAATCACAAATCATGACCCCCGCCGGACTCTGTTCAACCGCCTGGGAAAGCTTGCGCACCTCCATCTCGGCCCGCTTGCGCTCCGCCAACTCCGCATGCAACGAGTCCCGCGTCTGCACAATCTCCCGGGTCAATGAATGAAACCGCTCCCGCAACATAAACAACTCATCCCGATGACAACTCTCCATCGGCTGACTGCCCAGCACATTCCTGGAAAAATCCATGATTTCTCGGGTCATCTGCCGAATGGCATGCGTAACCCACAACAAAATAGCCAAACAGACCAGTATCAGCACCGACGCACCGATCAACCGCTGCTGCCGTTCCGCCTGCAGGATGGAATGGGTCAGAGAGTCAAAAGATTCCGAAGAGACCAACGTGATCATCTGCAACAGCAGATCAGAGGCTCCATAGTCAAAAAATGATTGCCCAGCCACCAGATAAGAGCCCAACAACTGCTCCAGGGGCGCGCCGGGAGGCGCAATCTGGGGTTTGTTGCTGGCTATGATACGCTGCTGACTCCCCTCCAACAACGCAACAATACCCGCATACTGTCCACCCAACCCCTGGGAATTGGCCAGGAAAACACTGTCCAACGGATTGGCCAGCATGAGCAACGCTTTGGGCTGCCCCTCCCGTCCCAGAACACTCTCCGAGGTAAGCAAAAACAGCGTCCCATCCACCGAGGTAATGAACGGCTGACCATGGCTCAGTTGACTCAACAAAGAGGTCGGATCCAACAGAGCCGGCGGCGGCGGCTCCAGCTGACCCCGGAACACCTCCCGCACCCGACCATCCAGATCCATCAACAAAACATAACGCAGGGGAATCATCCCCCGCAATACCGACGCCTTGGGCAACCAGGGGGGGGGATCGTTATGAAAAATGATTTGGGTGTATGCTTGCGCCGACGACGACCGAACAGGCTCAGTCGCCTGAAGCACCTCTCCCGGTGGGGCAGCGGAGTGGCTCTGTTTGACACCACCCCGCTGTTCCAGATAATCCAGCAGGTTTCTCTGAGCGGCCAACAAATTGACAGCCTGATAATGCATTTTGACGTGTTGATCAAAAACAACCCGGTTGATCTCCGTCTTTTCCCCCACCAACTCCTTGACCCGTTCCTGGAAAATGGCCTGCAAATGGTTGGTCTGCCAATGGTCCAACACCACCCAGGAGGTCATGCCCACCAGGAGAGTGGCCAGAAGAGCCTTCAGAGTGATGGGAAATCGCTGCAACATGCCGCCCGTAGTCTCAAAACAGAATACACCCGCCCCGAATAAAAAGCCGCCTGACGCGCTTTTCAACTATTTGCTCTGGTTTTGATGTTTACAGCAGCTGGGACCGGGCGTGTGGGAAGCAGAAAACAACTCCCCACACGCCAAACCAAACTCAAATCCCTAGTGGGTATCCAACAACACTTTTGGATTGGGCAAATCACCACGCCCAGAGGGATTGGTAAACTGATCGTTCAGATTTTGTACATAAATATCCGAATTTTTCAAAACCCGTTGCAACTTCATCTGAGCCAACCGACCCCAACCAGCCGGCCGACTGTGAAAAACAGAATACAGAGGATTGGTATTGCGTTCCAAACCTTTTTTCAGATAATCGCGCAGATCGGGTTGTTTAGTGTTTTTGACAATCTGTTTGCCCAATATGCGGGCCGCGACTCTGCGAATCAGCAAATGCAACGAGACCAGGGCAATCAGCGACATTCCGCCCAACAGATCCACCAGAACCGATTGCCACGGGGTACCCGCCTTCCACAACCCCATATCCAACCACGCTGCCAACGGCGGATTATGCAACAAAACAAGGGTGGTTATACCCACAGCCAATGCACCAAACAGAACGCCATCGGCAATCAATACCATCTTGCGCCAACGCGCAATCCAATCCCTCAACTGCGGCGCGCACTCATTCTGAATCAGTTTGGCTGTATACTCCAACACCCCGATAATCCGATAAGCCCGCTCCACCTCCACCCGATGGATGCGCTCCTCCACCTCTCGCATATCTTCTGCCAACTTGCTCTCGTAACGGTTTCGGAGTGCCTCATTTTCAATGGGACTGGCAGCGGCCGTGTTATAAATCTGGTAAAAATGGCCCGCCGTCAGACCCGACTGGGCCAGGGCGCGCTGCCAGGCAGCGACCACATCTTCCAGGTTGTCCTCCCGCACGGTACAGTCCACCTGGTTGAGAACAAAGAGAAACTTGTTGGAATCCGAACGGTGTATGGTGTTCCTGACCAGATGATCCAGGGTGTCTTTCATCGCCCCCGGCTCGGGATGGCGGGCGTCAAAAAAGACCAGCACCAGATCGGACAGATCCATGATATGATCACTGATGCGCAGGGTGGCGTTCCGCTGGGCATCCGCATCAAAACCAGGAGAGTCGATCAATATCTTGCCCCGCAACTTTTCCGTCAGACAGGTTTTCAGTTGCAAATAGGCATCAATCCGTCGCCCCTCCCCTGCGCTGACATGTTCCAACTCCCGGCTGATCTGATAAAAAGGAAAACGGGGATCCGCATCCAGGGCCAAACCGGGCAGGGTCCGAACATTCTCCTCTTTGCTGAAACAGATGACGGTAAACTTGTCGTCCACCGCCTGATTGCCGGTACGCTGAATTTTCTGGCCCAGATAGTGGTTGATAAAGGTCGATTTTCCAGAGGAAAAAGTCCCCAATATCGAGATCATCGGCCACCAGGGAACCCGGGTGGCAAACGACTCCGTCCGGTCCAGGATACCCATCCGATAGGCAATGGAATCCAGATCTCGAAAACTCTGTACCACCTGCAACAAAACAGGATTCTCCTGTTTCAGGTGTTTTTCTAGGCCATTAAGGCGTCTCTCAACGTGGCTGCTCGGGCTATCAAACATGAGAACACTCCAAAAAAATCGGGAACAGTTGTACACAGGGGAATCAAACATTAATATGGTTGCAGGTTTTCGTTCGACTTGAACAAACCCGGCAGTGTATGCTTCTCGTATTCATTCCTTTTTAGAACAAATAACGGGGTAAAGCCATGGCTGAAGATACAGTGACCATCTGCGATAATCGTACCGGCAAAACAGTCAAACTGCCCATCATCCACGGAACCGAGGGGGTCCCCGTGGTGGACGTCTCAACCTTTTATAAAGAGTTCGGCATGTTTACCCTGGACCCTGGCTTCCGGTCCACTGCAGCATGCAACAGCAAAATCACCTTCACCGACGGCGACCAGGGCATTCTACTCTACCGAGGATACCCCATAGACCAACTGGCACGCCAGAGTACATTTTTGGAAGTTTGCTATCTGTTGATGGAAGGGGATCTCCCCTCGCCAACCCAGTATACCCAGTTTAAAGAAATTATCACCCATCACACCATGGTCCACGAACAATTGCTCAATTTTTATAAGGGCTATCGCCGGGACGCCCATCCCATGGCCATCATGGTGGGTGTGGTCGGGGCTCTGTCCGCCTTTTTCCACGACTCACTGGATGTGTTCAACCCCAGGCACCGGGAAATTTCCGCCCATCGACTCATTGCCAAAATTCCCACCATCGCCGCAGCCTCCTATAAATACTCGGTGGGGCAGCCTTTTGTCTACCCGGACAACACCCTGAGCTATACCGAAAATTTTCTGAACATGCTCTTCAGCGTACCTTGCGAAAAAATGCGCCTCTCCCCCGTGCTGGTGCGGGCCATGGATCAAATTTTAATCCTCCACGCCGACCATGAACAAAATGCCTCCACCTCCACCGTGCGGTTGGCGGGATCCTCGGAAGCCAACCCCTTTGCCGCCGTCTCCGCCGGTATCGGTGCCCTGTGGGGCCCCGCCCATGGGGGGGCCAATGAGGCGGTACTCACCATGCTGCACCAGATTGGCTCCGTGGACAATGTCGATGTCTTTATCAAACGCGCCAAAGATCCCGACGATCCGTTCCGCTTGATGGGCTTTGGCCATCGGGTCTACAAAAATTATGACCCCCGCGCCCGCATATTGAAAGAGTCGGCCCACGCCGTCCTGGCAGATGTGGGACGCGCCGACGATCCCCTCTTCCGTCTGGCCCTGGAACTGGAGCGGATCGCCCAGGAAGATGAATATTTTATCAAGAGAAAACTCTACCCCAACGTCGACTTTTACTCCGGCATCATCCAGTCGGCCATCGGCATTCCCACCAACATGTTTACCGTCATCTTCGCAGTCGCCCGGACGGTGGGTTGGATCACTCAGTGGATGGAGATGATGACGGAAGGGCCCAGCATCAGTCGACCCCGGCAACTCTATATTGGGCATCCCCGGCGCGACTATGTGCCCATGGATGCCCGGTAATGAAACCGGCAGCAGAATCCCATCGGTAAAATCATGCTCAACAGTGCAAAAGGGTGACAGGGTGCATCAGGATGACAACACAAACCGCCCCTTTTTTTCAGTCGATCGGGGTTGTCAAAACCCAATTTGTCGAATTGTTTACAGAAGGTCGCCTGCAACTGGATTGCGGTGCCACGTTGGGACCGGTACAGGTGGCCTATGAAACCTATGGTACCCTCAACCCGGATCGCTCCAACGCGGTGCTGCTCTGCCATGCCCTCTCCGGCACCGCCCACGCCGCCGGACGTCACGACCCGGACGATCCCAAAACAACCGGTTGGTGGGATCTCTACGTGGGACCAGGAAAACCCTTCGACACCGATCGCTTTTTTGTCATATGCAGCAACAATCTGGGGGGGTGCGATGGCACCACGGGCCCCTCCAGCCTGGACCCTGCCACCCAAAAGCCCTTCGGCTTGACCTTCCCCATGATCACCATCGCCGACATGGCCCGGTTGCAAAAGGCGTTGGTGGATCACCTGGGCATTGACCGCCTGCTGGCAGTGGCCGGCGGTTCCATGGGCGGCATGATCGCCCTGCAATGGGCTCTGGACTACCCGGACAGCCTGGAAGCCGCTGTGGTCATCGCCTCCACCCCTCGACTCTCTGCCCAGAATATCGCCTTTAATGCCGTCGCCCGTCAGGCCATCATGGTGGACCCCCACTTTAACGGCGGCAACTATTACGACAGGGAACGCCCCCGCAAAGGGCTGGCATTGGCACGCATGATGGCCCATATCACCTATCTTTCCGAGAAAGGGCTGCACGATAAATTTGGCCGCCGACTCCAGGACCGGGAAAAGCTTTCCTTCGGTTTTGAAAATGATTTTGCCGTCGAAAGCTACCTGCACTATCAGGGATCCTCCTTCGTTAAAAAATTTGATGCCAATACCTACCTGTACATTACCAAAGCAATGGACTATTTTGATCCGTTCCCCGACGCTCAAACGACGGCAAAACGGTTGGCACCGGTAACAGCCAAAATATTGGTCATGAGCTTTGACACGGACTGGCGTTTTGATACCTCCCGCTCCAAGGAGTTGGTCAAGATACTCAATTGGCACGCTAAACAGGTGACATTTGAAGTTTTTTCCTCCCCCTATGGTCACGACGCCTTTTTGCTGTATCAGGCCTCCTATCAACAGTCATTGGCCTCTTTTTTGAACCGCCTGTACCTGGAACACAGCAACGCCACCGCAGGCGCGCCAACAGGGTTGGAGGATGGGGTAGACGACATTGTCTAGGTTACGTATTGATCAGGCGGTTATCGCCGAACTGGTGGATGAAAAATCCCGCGTCCTGGATCTGGGGTGCGGCGATGGCCTGTTGTTGGAGTATCTGTTTCACAACAAACAGGTGCGAGGGTTCGGGGTGGAAATATCCCACGAGGGGGTACACGCCTGTATCGCCCGGGGCTTGCCTGTTTACCATGGCGATATCGATCAGGGTCTGTCAGATCATCAGGATGATGCGTTTGACTACGTGATCCTCTCTCTGACCCTGCAGGCGGTACGGCGACCAGAGTTTGTATTGCGGGAAATGTTGCGGGTGGGCAAACGGCTGATCGTCTCCTTTCCCAATTTTGGCCATTGGCGCATTCGTGCCCACTTGGCCTTTGGCGGTCGAATGCCCCGCACCCGGCTGCTGCCCGCCTCCTGGCATGAGACACCCAATGCCCATTTGTGTACCATCCTGGATTTTCAGGATCTCTGCCATCAGATGGATATTCGTATTTTGCGCCAGATTCCACTGGCAGCCGGGGGGGGATTGCCCACCGGTTTGATTCGGAGCGGTCTCTCCAAATGGTTGATCCCCCTCTCGGCGGCCAACCTGTTGGCACCCGTTGCCGTCTTTTTGCTGGAAAGGGGAACACCATGACCACCTCCATCGAACCGCTCATTTCCGAGACAGAGATCCGCGCACGGGTGGTTGCCCTGGCCGCTGAGATCGCCCCCCGCCTGCAACCGGGAACCGTCATCGTTGCCCTGTTGAAAGGGGCATTTGTCTTTGCGGCTGACCTGCTGCGCGAGCTGGCACGTCACGACCTGGACATCAATCTGGATTTCATGGTCCTCTCCTCCTATGGCAACGACACCCGCAGCAGTGGCCGGGTTTTGATCAATCTGGACTGCCAAAAGTTGGTGGAAAACCGGGATGTGCTGCTGCTGGATGACATTCTGGACAGCGGCAACACCCTGACCTTTGCCGTGAAACATATGCGTTTCAAGGGGGCCGGACACATTTTGACCTGCGTGTTGCTGGACAAACCTTCCCGCCGCCAAACCGACCTGCAGGCCGACTTTGTCGGTTTTACCATTCCCGACCTGTTCGTGGTCGGATACGGTATCGACTATGCCGAACGGTTCCGGGAGTTGCCCTTTATCGGCCATCTGAAAGAGTAGGAGGCCATGTCCGTGTCGTTTGCCGTTCGAGCCATCCTCTTCGACCTGGATGGCACCCTGGTAGATTCCGCCCCGGATCTGTGCGGTGCCATGAACTATCTGCTGGCCATGCGGGGCCACCCTGTGCTGGCATTGGAGCAGGTGCGGGATCTGGTGGGCCAGGGGGGCCGCGCCTTGCTGGCTCGGGGCTTGTGGGGCGAAGGGGCCATACCGCCACAGAATGACCCCCACTTCGAAGAGGCCGTTGCCGTGTTTCTCAGCTACTATGGCAACCACCTGACGGACCACTCCACCCCCTACCCGGGCGTGCTGCCCATGTTGCAGTGGTTCCAACAGCAGGGAGTACCCATGGCGGTGGTCACCAACAAGCCCGAAGCACTGGCGCAACGCATGCTGGAACAGTTGCAGCTGGACCGCTTTTTTGTCCACGTCGTGGGTGGCGACACCCTGACAACCTGCAAGCCGGACGCGGAACCGCTGCTGTACGTGCTGAACCAGCTGCACATACCACCGCATCAGGCCCTGATGGTGGGGGATTCGGAAATAGATGTGGTCGCAGCACGCCAGGCCGGTTGTCCGGTGGTGTTGATGAGCCATGGCTACCGTCACGGTATGACGGCCCAACAATTGTCACCCGATGGGGTGCTGGACCATTTTGACCAATTGCGCACCCTGTGCGCCGTGCTTGCTGACAAGAAGGAACCATCATGACACCACTCAAATTGGGTATTCCCAAGGGCAGTCTGGAACAGGCCACCCTGGAGTTGTTTGCCCAGGCCGGTTGGCATATCACACCGTTTTCCCGCAACTATTTTCCCGCCATTGATGATCCGGAGCTGACCTGCTCTCTGGTGCGTCCGCAGGAGATGGCCGTCTATGTGGCCGACGGAACCCTGGACCTGGGACTGACCGGTCTGGATTGGATTCTGGAGCGGGAGTGCGAAGAGAAGGTGATCTCCATCGCCACCCTGGACTATTCCAAAAGCTCCAATCAACCCTGCCGTTGGGTGCTGGTGGTACGCAAGGATGCGCCTGTCCACGCCCTGGCCGATTTGCAGGGCAAGCGCATCGCCACCGAACTGGAACATGTCACCCGCAAATATCTACAAAAAAATGGGGTGGAGGCAGAGGTTCTCTTTTCCTGGGGAGCCACCGAGGCCAAGGCGGTGGAAGGGTTGGTGGATGCCGTGGTTGAGATCACCGAAACCGGTTCCACCATCCATGCCCATGGCCTGCGCATTGTGGAAGAGGTGATGCAGACCAGTACCCGCCTGATCGCCAACCCGGCTGCCTGCGCAGATCCCTGGAAAAAAGCCAAAATTGAACAGATCTCCCTGTTGCTTTCGGCGGCCCTGGCAGCACGCCACAAAGTGATTTTGAAGATGAATATACCCACCGACCGACTGGCAGATCTCACCGCTTTCCTGCCCAGCCTGCAGTCGCCCACCATCAGCCACCTGACCGACCCCGCCTGGCTGGCCGTGGAGTCGGTCGTCGATCGCAAACAGGTTCGGGAGTTGATCCCTCGCCTAAAAGCGGCGGGTGCTGTAGGTATCCTGGAATATGACCTGAAAAAAGTGGTATGATGGTGCTGTTGGGCTGTGGTCGCCTTGCTGCTCTTACTGCCTCCCTTCCCCGCCGTGACGGAAGGGTGCGGCAACAAAACAGGGTAACTATTATACTTTGTTAGAAGGATACCAATGGAGACAACCCGCCATGCCACTCTCTGAGCTGCTCATTCAAGGGTTGGAACTGTTGCTCTTGGGCGTGGTCGTGTTGTTTGGCTTCATGGCCTTTCTGCATGTTCTGGTTGGGCGAATGACCCAATTTTGTGTGCGGCATGAGCCTTGCCAAGCCTTTCCCATTGCCCGACCCGTTCACCGACCGGAGGCAGAACAGGAGCGAGTGGCTGCCATTGCCGTCGCCATTCACCTGTACCGCAATCGGTCACGCCGGCGCGCTCTACAGCAGGCCGACTGAGTTTGAACACGTATAGCGGGAGTACGAGGAGTTTTGCCGGATGAATAAAAGACCCCTTGGGATTACAGAGCTGGTGTTGCGTGATGCGCATCAATCGCTGCTGGCGACACGTATGCGCATCGACGACATGCTGCCCATTGCGGCCCAATTGGATCAGGTTGGCTATTGGTCCCTGGAGATGTGGGGTGGCGCAACCTTTGATGCCTGCATCCGCTTTTTGGGAGAAGATCCCTGGGAGCGGTTGCGCCTGTTGAAGGCCGCGATGCCCAACACCCGCATGCAAATGTTGTTTCGCGGGCAAAATATTCTGGGCTATCGGCACTATGCCGACGATGTGGTCGAAAAGTTTGTCGAACGTGCCGCCGTCAACGGCATGGATGTGTTCCGCATTTTTGACGCCATGAATGATGTGCGCAATCTGGAAACGGCCATCCGGGCCACCTTGAAAGTGGGCAAACATGCCCAGGGCACCCTCTCCTATACCATCAGCCCGGTCCATCATGTGGACCATTGGGTGGATATGGGCAAGCGGCTGGAGGATATGGGGTGCCACTCCATCTGCATCAAGGATATGGCGGGGTTGTTGAAACCGTTTGTGGCCCATGAGCTGGTGACCCGCCTGAAGGAGACGGTTGCGCTCCCCATCTCCCTGCACAGCCACGCCACCACCGGCCTTTCGACGGCGGCCATTGTCAAGGCGGTAGAGGCGGGCCTGGATATGGTGGACACCTCCATCTCTTCCATGAGCATGACCACTGGCCACTCTGCGACAGAGTCGGTTGTGGCCATTTTTCAGGCAACGGAACGGGATACCGGGTTGGATCTGCAACGACTGGAAGAGATTGCTGCCTATTTCCGACCGATACGCAAGCAATATCTCCCCTTTGAGGGTGGACTGCGGGGGGTGGATTCCCGCATTCTGTTGGCTCAGGTTCCGGGTGGCATGTTGTCCAACATGGAGAGCCAGCTCAAAGAGCAGGGGGTGTTGCACAAGTTGGATGCAGTGCTGGCAGAGATCCCGACTGTGCGCGAAGATTTGGGGTTTTTGCCGCTGGTAACCCCCACCTCGCAGATTGTGGGTACCCAGGCGGTCTTGAACGTGGTGCTGGGGGAACGCTACAAAACCATCGCCAAGGAGACCCAGGCTATTTTGCGGGGCGAATATGGTGCCACCCCTGCTCCGGTCAACAAGGAGCTGCAGGCACGGGTGTTGAAAGAGGGGGAACAACCCATCACCTGCCGTCCGGCTGACCTGTTGCCGGCAGAGATGGAGCGGTTGACCAGCGAATTGCAGCAGAGTGCGGCAACCAAATCCATCCGGTTGGCAGAACCGATCATCGAAGATGTCTTGACCTACGCCCTTTTTGCCCAGGTTGGGTTAAAGTTTCTTGAGAACAGGGGCCATGCGGACCGCTTTGAGCCCAAGCCCAGCGCGAAGCCTGCCACCACCCCCCCTGCCCCGGCGGCAGCCAAGCCGACTGCACCACTTCCGGTTGCCAGCGAGGAGACAGCGTTTTATCGTGTGGTTGTCAATGGCCATGTGTATGAGGTGGAGGTGGGACCAGAGGGGGGCTTGGCGGCCACCCCGGTCGCCGATAAACCCGCCACCCCGCCACCGCCCGCCGCCCACCGTTCGCCTGCGCCGGAGAGTCGGGTCAAGGCGGAGGAGATTCCGGCTCCGATGACCGGTACGATCACCAAAATACTGGCCCGCCCCAACGACACGGTGCCGTCGGAGGGGGTTGTACTCTTGCTGGAGGCGATGAAAATGGAGACAGAGATCCGTGCCCCCCATGCTGGCCGCATTGTTGCGATTCCGGTGCAGGTGGGAGACACCGTCCAGGCTGGTGACATCTTGTTTTCGTTGGCGTGACCCACTGGCCACCCATGGAATCATTGACTCACTTCTGGCTCACCACCGGGCTCACCCATATCACCTGGGAAGCCATCGCCATGATGGGCGTTGGTGGCGTGTTGCTTTACATGGCCATTGCGCGGGAATTTGAACCCATTTTCTTGTTTTCTCTTGGGTTTTCTGCTATCCTGTCCCACATGCCCGGTTCTACCATGGCGCAACCGGGCGGCCTGCTCTATCTGTTGTATGAGGTTGGCGTGGAGAGTGGGCTGTTTCCTGCCCTTATTTTTTTGGGATTGGGCATGTTGGCTGATTTTGGCCCGTTGATTGCCATGCCTTCCCTGTTGTTTGTAGGGGCAGCCGCCCAGACAGGTATCTTTGTCACTTTACTGATCGCTTTGGTTGTCAGTGGCTGGTTGGGTTCCCCGTTGGATTTGGCGAGTGCGGCAGTGGTGGGTATGATCGGAGGGGCCAATCCACCCAATATGATTTTTTGTGCAGACCGGTTGGCACCTGACCTGCTGGGTACGATTGTGGTGGCACTGTACGCCAGTATGGCTCTGTTGCACCTGTTCCAACCCCCTGTCATGCGCCTGTTGACGACCGAGCAGGAGCGTCGGGTGGTGATGGAGCCGATGCGTGCGCTCTCCCGCTGGGAAAGGGTGCTGTTTCCGTTGGTGTTGCTGCTGCCCTGTCTGTTGCTGTTACCCGCCATCGCGCCTCTGTTGGGTCTGTTGGCCTTTGGCAATCTGCTCAGGGAGTCCGGGGTGTTGGAACGCATCATGATCGGGCTGAGTTCAACAGCGCAGACCAGACTGTTGCCCATCATTACCCTGTTGTTTGGCTTGGCGGTGGGGGGAAAGCTGTCGGCGGATCGGTTTTTTTCGCTGGAATCTGTAGCCATTTTTTTGGCAGGTGTGGTCGCATTGAGTCTGGGTAGTGTCGGGGGGATTTTGATGGCCAAATGGCTCTACCATAATGGCAACGGTAAGGTCAATCCTCTCATCGGTGCGGCCGGTGTGGCTGTTGTGCCTTTGGCCGCTCGGATAGCCAACAAACTGGCGGCTGAGGCCTCTTTTGGTGGCAAAGAGACGCCCAACATTTTTTTGCTCGGCCATGCCATGGGTGCAAATGTGGCAGGTGTCATCGGCTCCATGGTTGCGGCCGGTATCCTGTTGACGGTACTTGATGGCAGGTAGCATCCTTGTCCATGTTGGATGTGGCGCAACCGATCACAACAGGAAGGGATCGAAAAATCAGGGCATTTGCACTGTTTTTTCGTCTTGGAATCTGTCCCGCCCCTCTTTTTTTTCGTTGGGTGGGATGTTATTCCAGAAAGAAGGAAACTGTTAGACATCATAACCACTCTGAAGGCTCATACGAACGGCTTCGAGTGCGGGTGTCCCTCATAACGTTTTGAGCGAGGTCCATAATGGAAATAAAGTTGGAAGGTCGCCACGTAGAGTTGGGTGACGAGTTGTGTGATCGTATTCGCAGTCGCATGGAAAATCTGGATCAACGATTTGGTCCCATCACCCATGCCCGGATGAGTGTGGAGCGCAGCGTGCGCAAAATTGAGCAACGGGCCAAGGTGACCGCCGTGGTGCATGTGTCGGGAACCACTTTGACGGTTACCAAAGAGACGCCTACCGTGGTGGCTGCCGTCAACGAAGCCCTCGAGACGCTCAGCCTCGAGCTGGCGGAGCATGTGGAAAAAACCAAAAAAAATCACCGTTCGTAGCGGGCTGCTTGTGCCGGTGCCATCAGACGGCGAGCAGGACGGTGAGTTGCGGATTGAATCGGACGCCGCATCACTGAGGGGGGGCAAAAAATTGCCCCCCCTTGGCTTTTCCGAGCCATTTCCCGACTGGTCAGGCAAAGGGGGAGATGGCGGGCGCGGACATCTCCATGTCCGCGTGTCCCACAAGCCTCAACGGGCTGCCATTGCTGCTTTTTCAGATCACCGCAACTGCTTGCGAGCGGGTTACGGGTGGGGCGTTGTTGCCTTGAACCAGCCCTTTTCTTGAAAATATTTCAGCGCACCCGGATGATAGGGCACCGCACCATCTTTGAGCATTGTGCGCGGCGAGAGATGGTACAAGAGAGGGGTGGCGGAGCGCAATTTCTGCAAGTCTTCAAAGACCTTTTTCACAATCTGGTAAGCCACTCCATCATTCAACTCGCTGCTGGTCACCAGCCAGGTTTTCACCCCGACGGTGGGAACATCCTGGTCTACGCCATGATATATCTTGCCCGCAATGGTGGTTTTCTCAAAGAGGGTGTTGGACCGGATCAAACCGGCGACACAATCCCCTTCAATCGGCACAATGGTCAGTGGCGTCTTGAGAGCCAGACGGGCCAGGGCCAGGTTGGGATGGCTCATGAATTCAAAATAACCGTCCAGGGTACGGGCTTGCATGGCGTGGGCAAGTTCGGAAGCTTCCAAACCTGCTCGGGCGATCTCCCGCATTTCATTTCTGCACGCAGCCGACAGTTCTGCCAATACTGCTCCATTGCTGCCGGATTCCGCCCCCATATTCATACGTTTTCCAGCCAACTTCTGGAACGAAGAGATACCGGCCCCCTCCCGAACCACCAGGGTTATCGCCTCTTCATTCAGTGAAAAGAGAACCCGCAAATTGCTGAGTCTCCCCTTGAAGGGTGATTTGCCCGTCCAGGCCAGATCAAGAGAGCTGGCCTGGGCAATGCCGAGTTGCAGTTGTCCGTTGGCGACACTTTCCAGGTTGAGAACAGCATCGCTGGGTACCGATACCTTGCAGGGCATGGTGGGATCATCCAGCAGCTCACAGAGGGCTTTGCCCACAGGGAAGTGGGCCTCAAATTGGCTGCTTGCACCCATATTGACTGGGAAGTACGCCTTTTTTCCCGTTTCATCCCTGGATGAACAGGCGGTCAGGAGCAGCAGGCCAAAAAGAGCCCGAATGGGCCACTTGATCATGAGCAGGTTCCTTTTATTGAACGACATTTATCGTTTGTTCACCAATCCAGATGTCTGAGATTGTGTTCCCGCCAATAGCCGCGATGCCCATAATAGCGGCCTTGATGCCTGCCCTTTGGGGGTGCAAGCATGACAACGTGTGGCTCGCTCTGGGTCGTGTGCGGTACAGGATAGGGAGTAACCACCGGGGCGGGTTCGACAATAATGGTTTGGGGTTGCTGATAGATGACCGTGCGGGAGGCGATACGGGGCATCTCCTGGTATTGCCAGATACCGCCTTCGGTGCGGCAAGCCGTTCCCACCAGGGTCTCTTGTCGACCGTTGACAAACCCCTGGGTCTCCATCTGGCGACACTCCAGGTCAGGCATCGTATAGCGTGGCATGGGTTGCTTGGGATAGGGGTGCGGGCTCGGGCTGGGTTGCTCGTCAACGGGGGCGGTACTCAGGTGGGTGAGAGCACCACCGGCCACTGCCCCGATCAGGGCGTTTTGACCTCTGTTTTTCGCAGGACCGACCAGAGACCCTACCAACGCCCCCCCCAGCAGGCCAACAGCCAATGCGGCATCCGCCAGGAGAGGTGCGGGCCAAAGCCAGACGGTCAACAGCAGCAGTAACAGCGTTGAACGCATCCATTTCACATAAAAGAAAGTCCCTGTTTTCATGAGTATATTCCTTTTTACACCGTATGGGATCGGGCGTTTTCTTTTGAGTCGTTTGCCGGCGATTGTGGAAGGACTGGGGCTGTCAGCCTTTTCACTGACGAGACAGTCGCGCCTGCCGTTGGCAGTATAATAAACATACCCGTTTTTATCACGATATTTTTTATCTGCCGGTTCGGACAAGCCGGTTTACACATGTGGAGCTTTGCCCCTGCACCCTGCACTTATGGGACTTCACTCCTGAAACCCGAAGGGTTCCGGTCTAATATTTTGCTTTTTCGGACAAAACGGATGTAGAATGCATGCTGCGGGCTGGTCAAATTTGATTCGTCCATCGGAACCACACTGTTTGCAGAGATGATCCCCATGAGTGAATACATCGAGTTTGCCGATACGCCATTTGTCGGCCACTTTGCAGACAAACACGGTCAGACCACCAAAAAATTCCTGGAATCATTTTTGCAGTGCAAAGTCTCCATTGTCTTCTCGCCGGCGGAAGAGTTTGAAAGCCAGTACGATGCCGATATTTTTGAAACCCCCGAAAATGCCGTTTATGAAGTGAATGCAACCACTTTATTAATCGCTGTTCATCCGCCCGCATACTATGACAAGAGGGTTTCATTGGGGCTGGTCTTGAATGAACCCCTCATTGCGCTGCCACCCCTCACATTGGCAGAGATCATTGCCAATCAAATGCTTAAACGACTCAAACACGCCATGCTGTACAACTTTGACGTCGATCTGCAATTTTTTGGCAAGCAATTGATATTGGACACCATTGTGGAATATATTTCCAGGGGGGGCTTTAACAAACATAACATAAAATTTGCGATCGATCTGTTCACCAGCTTGCGCACCATGACCTTTGAAAACCGTCTGTTCAACACCGGTCTGATCATCACCAAATCACACCGCACCTACCGGACAGAATCGAGAAAGTGCCGGTTGATCCCCCTGACGGATCCCATTTTCCTGATGCCCAACTTGCGGTATGAAAACAGATTCTGGTACCTGGCAGACGGATCCTCCTGTTTTTATGTGTGCGACAGAAATTTAAAAATAAACAGCATGTTTTTCTTTGATGAGCCCCCCTCGTCCATCACCTCCATCTCTACCAATTTCTTGAAAAAATCCTTGCATGAACAGGATATCGCCTTTCGTACCATCAATGGCAGGGAGATGGTCATCGTCGAGGCGACCGGGGAGGAGTTTACCTACTCCGTCGGTCAGTGGCATTTTCGCGACTACAACCTGATCAAAAAGGCGATGCGCACACTGTTGCCCGCCTTTACCCAGGCGGCGATCGATGCCCTGCTGGAGTTGACATGGTCGTTGATGGCCAGTCGCCACGGCTCCCTGATCTGGATTCCTGAACGGGAAGAGGATATTGACCAGATGACCCTGCGCTCCACCCGGCTCTGGGAGCAGGATGTCTCGATTGACGATGAAAGATACCACGGTTTGATCCATCGTTTGGCCTCCAGTGACGGGGCTTTGATCCTTTCACAGGACTCGCGCATCCACCGTTTTGGTGGCATTGCCAATCTCTCCACCCTCGTGCAGGGGGATACCCAAATTACCGGCTCCGGTGAATTGGCGGCCCAATTTTTATCCCATTCGGGGGTTGTGATTAAAATATCGCAAGATGGCAGCGGCAGCGTCTATGCCAACCATAAAATGCGATGGAAACTGTGAAAACAGGCTTGACTCTCCCTGAATCGTCGATATGATCAACCGGGAAAGGTGTGCGCAATCTGGCATCCGGTCTATGGGACAACAGAGGAGAGAAATGAGATGAAAAAATGGATAAGGCTGTTGTTTGTACTTGGCTTTATGGGTGTTGTTCTGGAAGCTCAAGCCAATGTGCTGGTCTTGGCCCACGGCTATTTGAGTGATGCCAGTGCCTGGGAAGGCAGCGGTATCGCCGCTCAGTTGGAGCAAAACGGTTGGCACCGGGCTGGTATTCTGATTACCGGTCCTGCCGGGGTGCGGATGGTCCCGGGTGCCGGGCAGGCTGCCAACAACAAGGTCTATCTCGCCGAACTCCCTTCCACTGCCCCTTTGGGGATCCAGGCAGATCATCTGCAGGCCATGCTGCATTTCCTGACTCTCCGCCATCCAAAGGAAAAAATAGTCCTTGTGGGTCATTCGGTGGGCGGTGTGGTCGCCCGTTTGGTGTTGGTGCGCAGTCAGGTGCCCAATGTGGCTGCCCTGGTCACCATCGCCTCACCCCATCTGGGCACCCCGTTGGCGGAAGAGGCTCTGGATGCCACCTCCAGCATTTGGCCGGTTGAGGTGTTCAAGGATATTTTTGGTGGCAGTGGCTATCAAACCCTGAAATATTCCAGGGGGCTCTATATCGATATTGTCCGGCCCTGGCCCGGCTCTCTGCTCCACTGGTTGAACAGACAGCCTCATCCAGCGATCAAGTATATCTCCGTCGTGCGCAACCGGCCTTTTGTGCTCTGGGGTGATCTGCTGGTACCGGGTGCCAGTCAAGACATGAACAATGTCCCCCCCGTGGCTGGTCGATCCACCCTTTACACGACGGCCAGCGGTCATGTACTCAATCCGGGAGATGGCATGTTGTTGGTGCAAATTCTGAAAGAGTTTGGCTGACAAGGCTGACGGGACAAAGGGGTTGCGTACACTCACTTGGTTGCGATCCCTTTAAACGATTGCAGGGGTCTGGGGACCGTCACGGTCCCCAGTGGGGTGCAGGGGCAAAGCCCCATATGCGCTAACAGGATTGCGGTCTTCCTTTAAACGATTGCAGGGGCCTGGGGACCGTCACGGTCCCCAGTGGGGTGCAGGGGCAAAGCCCCACATATGCGCTAACAGGATTGCGGTCTTCCTTTAAACGATTGCAGGGGCCTGGGGACCGTCACGGTCCCCAGTGGGGTGCAGGGGCAAAGCCCCATATGCGCTAACAGGATTGCGGTCTTCCTTTAAACGATTGCAGGGGTCTGGGGACCGTCACGGTCCCCAGTGGGGTGCAGGGGCAAAGCCCCTGCATGAACGGCGCGTTTTCCCAAAGCCAATTTTCGCAGAAAATTGGCGCAACGCGCCCAAAACCGCCCCGCAGGGGCGACCTTGGGAGGGCGGCAGCCCGACCCGAACGGTTATGTTATGGAAAATATTTGGATAAAAAACCAGAACCTTCGGGTATTCAGCTTTTTGTTTAAACATGAGGCCAGGAACGGTTCCTTTTCCAAGCCATCCCATATTTTGCCCGCTCTCAGTCGGGCTGCCGCCCTCCAGCAGTGCCCCTGCGGGGCGTTTTGGGCGCGCTGCGCCCATTTGCTGCGCAAATGGGCTTCGTTGAAAGCGCGCCCGTTCATGCAGGGGCTTTGCCCCTGCACCCCACTGGGGACCGTGACGGTCCCCAGGCCCCTGCAATAGTTTTAAAAGATTAGAAAAAGCATGGTACGGTAAAAAGGCCAATGCAATCGTTTTAAAAGATTAGAAAAAGCATGGGCGTGGTCGCGCGTATGGGGCTTTGCCCCTGCACCCCCCCAGGGAGCGTGACGCTCCCTGGGGGGGTGCAATAATTTGAAAAGATTAGACCGCCAGAGTTGCGCTAAACCGTTGGCAAACGATCAAAAAACCGCGCCCGATACAACAGTCGAACAGCCCCATCCGGCAAATCCTGGAAAGCCTCCCGGGTGTGCAAAAGATTGTTGCTGATCAAACCCCACCCCGCCTCCAGACGACCCTGGAAAAAACCGGCCGCCGGACGACTCAATACATCCCGTATGGCAGCAACCGCCCGCCGGGTCGCCTCATCCGCACGCCAGCGAATGCTCTTGGTTCGATTGGTAAAACGCATATGCAGGTGACCCGCCTCCGTTACCAGAAAAACCGGCCCGGGACGTTCAGGACGAGCCACCAGACCCGCTGCATCCAAACGGGCCGGAATGGTCATCACATCCGTTACCATCAGATCGCGAATAATCTCCGGGTTCTGGTCCCGCAGAGAGATATACACCATCTCATGATCCCACAGCGCGTTCTCCCCCCCGGTATGGGCAGGCCGTTCACAATAGAGGCACAAGCTCTGTACCGGTTTATGGAATGGATTATAATACCCATCCGTGTGCCAACCGATGGCGGCAGCCCGATAAGGAATATAATGGGCAAATGGGGCAAAAGCCGATCCCCCCGGCGTCAAGGCCGACAACCCCTCCTCCCCCGCTCCCAAATTGAGATCCAGATCGCGAATACCCAACTGGCTGGTGATGGCTGGCAGAGGGTTCTCCCGTACCCCCTGGGGGTCTGTCAACCGGAAAACAGCCATGTTCGCCTTGGTACAACGGGATAAAATGGCCTCCTTCTCACCTGCGGTCAGAGCAAAAGGATCCTTGATCTCTACCAACAGCTCACCGAGCGTCGTCGGATAACCAGCCAGTTTGTTCTGCTTCCAGGTTTGATAAGCCGCCTCATTGTTCAAGTCGAATGGTGTGGTCATTGATGAAGTCCAATGTTGAAGTGAATAAGAAAAAAACAGAGAAAGGTAAAAGCAGATGGCCCGCCGATGAAAAACCACAACCCGTCAAATCAGCGACGAGCTGTTAAAAAAAAAAAAGGCAGGAGCGGGAAAATCCACACTCCTGCCCGTTACATCCACAACTCAACCCACTACAGACCCATGCCCATCTGAATATACGCACACGGACAAGACTCCGCACAAACATGACAACCGTTACAACGGGTATAGTCGGTAAACATGACCTGCCCCTGCGGCCGTTTCAAATCGCGATGAATGGTCTCTCTGGGACAGAAAATCCGACACTGATCACACGCAAAACAGAGCCCGCAACTCATGCAACGCGCAGCCTCCGCCTTGGCCTGCTCTGGAGTAATGGTGAAGGTGGTCTCCTTGAACCCTTCAATCGCCTCCCGTACATCCAACTGCTTCTCTTCGTTGCGCGGTGCCGGCTTGTAAAAATCCAACCGCATCTCCTCAACCCGCACCGACTTGGCCTTGGACGGCGGCTGATGGCGTCCACCTTTCAGGAAAGTGTGCATGGAACGGGCCGCCTGACGGCCCTCACCAACAGAACGGGTGGAAATACCCAACCCCAACACATCACCACCCGCAAAAACACCCGGCTGGCTGGTCTCATGCGAACTGTTGGCCGAAATCCAACCCCACTTGTTGGCCAGATCCGCCATCCCCTCTTCCAACTCAGGCACCTGCCCGATGCCCATGATCACCGTATCACAGGGAACGGTAAACTCGGAACCCGGAATCGGCTCAGGCCGACGCCGACCCGACTTGTCCGGCGCACCCAACTGCATGCGAATACAACGCGCGGCAACCGCACGCCCACCCTCGGTGATCAACTCCACCGGGGCCGCCAGCAGCTCAAAATTGATCCCTTCATGCATCGCCTCATCCACATCCTTGGCGATGGCCGGCATCTCATCCTTGGTACGCCGATAGAGAACAGTCACCTCAGCCTTGCTTGCCACACGCCGCACAATACGGGCTGAATCAAAGGCCGTCTTCTCGGCAGAAAGTACCACCTCTTCCCGCCGGGCCTCCTGGTCAATGGCCTCCCGCGCCGCATCATAACGGGCATCATCACCCGAAGCTTCCGCTGCCAACAACTCCGCCTGCAAACGCAAAGAGACACGGGCCGCATCCATGGCACTGTCACCACCGCCGATGACAATCACCTGCCTGCCAATCTCCACCTTGGCCCCGGTATTGACCCGATTCAGAAAACCCGCCGCCGTAAAAACATTGGCAGAATCCTCACCAGGAATACCCATGTTGCTGCCCTTGTGGGCACCCAACGCCAAATAGACCGCCGCATACTCCTTGCGAATCTGCTCGAAAGAGATGTCGCGACCGACACGGGTGTTGCACTTCAACTCCACCCCCAGATCCAGAATATTCTGGATCTCTGCATCCAAAACGGCATCCGGCAACCGATACGACGGGATACCATACCGAAGCATGCCACCCGCCTTTTCGAAGGTCTCAAAAATGGTGACCGGATAACCCCGGCGCGCCATCTGGTAGGCACAGGAGAGCCCGGACGGACCGGAACCGATGACCGCAATTTTCTGCGTGCGCTGCACGTCGGTCAGCTTTTTCAACTTCAGCTGCCGCCGCAGGCCGTGATCGCCGATAAAACGCTCCATATTGTTGATGGCAACCGCGCCATCTTCCTTGTGCTGCCGATTGCACCCCGATTCACAGGGGTGAGGGCAGATCCGCCCGTGGGTGGCGGGCAGAGGATTTTTGTCTGTCAAAATTTCCCAGGCCTGATCCAACGCCTCATCCTGGGACTTCTTGTACTGCCCTGCCTGCGCAATGACAGTCAAATAACCGCGAATGTCCTCACTGCTGGGACAAGCATCCTTGCAGGGGGGCAAACGCTGGACATAGGTGGGACACTTCCAGCTGCTGCCATTCCGCACAACAACCTCTTCTGCGACAGCCTTGCGCAAACTCGGCTCAAGGTCTTGCCTGGTAAAATCCTTGGTCAGGATAGTTGGTACTAACATGGATGACTCCTTCTGCCCGATTGTCTCTCGCCCAAAAACGGCCTCGTCTGCAACCCCAATTACAACCGGACCATCGCGGACCGATTCAAGTTGGACAACGCTTCCGGACTGTCGTCAATGTGGTACTTGGTGAAGGGGAAACCCGTCTTTTCAAAAAACCGCTGCCAACCGATGCGCTCAATCCACTCGCCCAGCCGTTCCCAATCCTTGCCCCCCTCCTTGTAGGCCTTGAGAATGCGTTTGATCGCATCCGAAACCTCCGGCCAACGGGGCGGATTGTTGGGAAGACCCCAGACCGCCAACTTCATGAAAGTGGGAGCAGAACGGGCATTGGACATCTTGCCGCCCACCCAGATGGAGAGGGTGTCGGTTTGGGCATCGCGAATCTCCATGCTGGGGCATTGACCATGGCAAGCCCCGCAGTACATGCACTTCTCCTGCACAATTTGCACACTCTCCTTGCCGTTGACCACCGCCGGACGGATGGCCGCCGCCGGGCAGATAGCCACCACCTTGGGCAGCTCGCAGATCTGCATGTTGTCGTGGTTGATTCTGGGAACATGGTGATGCTGGACAATAACGGAAATATCCCCATGACTGGCACAGTTGATCTGGCAACAGGAGCTGGAAATGTGAACCCGGTTGGGAAACGACTCCGTCTTGAACTCCTCAATCAGATCATCCATCAGAGCCTTCACCGAACCCGCCGCATCGGAACCCGGCAGGTTGCAGTGCAACCAACCCTGGGTGTGAGAAATGTTGGAGACGGAAGGCCCGGTACCACCCACCGGCCAGCCCAGACCCTGCTCCACCTCCTGGATCAAGGCATCCAGCTTGGACTCGTCCCCCAACAAAAACTCAATGTTGGAACGGGTGGTAAAGCGGACAAAGCCTTGGCAAAATTTGTCCGCCACGTCACAAACCTTCCGAACGGTATCGGCACTCATGGTCCGGGGGGAACCCGCCCGCACGGTAAACAATTTATCGCCACTCTCTGCGACATGCACAAGCACGCCAGGACGCACCCGCTCGTGGTAATCCCATTGGCCATAGTTTTTGGCCATCAAGGGATGCAGGTATTTGGTATAGTCCGGCGCACCCTGATCTCTCGGTGCCATAGCATTGTTACTCATCGTTGATTCTCTCCAAAAAATTTATCAAGGTGCCAAGGTTAAAGGGTTGCAACGACTTAATCGGCGGTCTCGGCACCCTCGGGTTCCCGATTCCATACCTGCGGTTTGTGCGTCGTTTCGCCACCAAAACGGCTGGGAGCCAACTCTTCAAACTTGATGTAGGGCGAGGTGCGCGGCCGCGCAATCATGCGGGCATCCGCCTCCAGGCCAACCCCATCCAGGAAGGTAGCCATACCGACGCGGTGAATAAATTCGCCGATCCGCTCATGGTCCATGCCGTTGTCATTCCAGAACTCCCAAACTCTCTCGATAAACTCCTTGAGGTTTTCCAGATCCTCGTCGGTCTCCAACTTCATGAAGGGCACCAGCACGGAACTCATCGTATCACCAATCTTCAAGGTGCGATGGCCGCCGACCAGGATGGTGACGCCACGGTCCTTGCCCGGTTTCAACGCCTTGTGCATGACATTGATGCAGTGCATGCAGTGTACACACTCCTCATCCTCCACCTTGAGCGTTTTGCCCTTGACGGAGATGCAGCGGGTGGGGCAGCGGGTGATGACATTGTCAATCAGGTATTCCAACCCTTTCGCGTCAATAAACTCGGCCACCTTCTCCTGGTCGATCTGCATGGGGCCACGCCAGGTGCCGATGATCGGCATGTCGGAACGGACGATGGAGTTGCTGCAATCGTTGCCGCACCCGGAAAGCTTGAACTTGAACTTGTAGACAAACTCCGGCCGATGCAAAAACTCGATAAAGCTGTCGGTGATAAATTTGGTGGCCTTCATGGTGTCATAGCAGGCCATCTCACACCGGGCCTGACCAACGCAGCACTGCAGGGTACGCATGGCCGCACCAGAGCCGCCAATATCCCAACCACTGCCCATCAAATCCTCGGCCACACTCATGGAGCCTGCATCATCAAAACCCAGCAGCAAAATATCGCCCGACATGCCATGGAACTGCAGAATGCCCGCACCATGCTGCTCGGCCGCATCCGCCAAGTCGCGCAGGGCCTCTGTGTTATAAACCCAACCCGGGGGCTCGATGATGCGAACCGTATGAAAGTTGGCCAGCAAAGGATACTGATCGGCCTTCTCCGAAACCCGGGCGATCACACCACCGCCATAACCGGGCACATTGATAATCTTGCCCAGCCAGTAGTTCCACTTGTTCTCGTAGGAGTCCTCCAACTGGTTGAGCAACTGCACGACCTGGGGCTTTTTCTTGGAGTACTCTTTCAAATCCTTTACAAAACTGGGCCATGGCCCCGACTCTAATTCATTCAGCATGGGCGTACGCAACGCCATCCCTTGGGAACCCATTTCGTTGCTCATATGATACTCCTTGGAAAGTTTTTTAAGCCGAGAACAGAAAATCTGATGTATGTTATCAACAGATTTTGACAGCCCCAGCCGCCCACGGGCGATCGAGGGTCAAAACGGTCGGCACCACCGACAGCGGTATTCTAATACCGGGGAGGCGATGCGCACAACCCACAAAATCATGAAATGCTAATATTATTCAGAAAAATTTTTTTATACCCGGATTATTTGAATTTGCGGACAGCTTTTCTGGTGCTGCAAGGGGCTCTTCATACGCGGATCTGAGGAAAATTGTCCCCCACGCGCCAGCAGAAACGCGGTGTTCTTTCAATCGACCGCAGGGGTCTGGGGACCATGACGGTCCCCAGTGGGGTGCAGGGGCCAAAGCCCCTGCATAAGACCGGGAGCAGCTTCGAGGCAGGTCGTCCTGAACAGCTGTCACTCATGCATTATCGAGCAGTTTCAGCAGCGACTTCGATTGCATATTGGCCTGGGAAAGAATGGCCACCGCAGCCTGCTGCCGAATGGTATTGCGCGCCATGTCGGAAGACTCCTCCGCAACATCCGCATCCATGACCCGCGAGCGGGCTTCGGTGTAAGCCAGGGAAGAGCTGTCCAGAGAGTTGATGATACTCTCCAGCCGATTCTGCATGGCACCCACCGTGGCACGCAACAGGGCAACCGAGTTGAGGGCTGCATCCGCCACCGCAATGGCGGCACTGGCCGACCCGGCCGTACTGACATTCAACTTTGAACCACTCGTCCCCAAATCCAAATGTCCCAGACTGGTACCACCCAGGGCAACCGCCAGGACATGATTGGTCCCGACATTGGGGTCAATCAGGACGTTGGCATTCAAAGTGCCATCGAGCAACTTTTTGCTGAAAATTTCCGTGCCCGTGGCCAATCGATTGATCTCGGTAACCAATCCTGTCACTTCCGCCTTCAATGCCAGTCGATCATTGGAGCTCTTGGTATCCGTGTTGGCATTGACCGCCAAATCACGCACCTTCTGCAACGCGGTGGCCGTCTCGTTCAGGGCCGAATCCGCCACCTGCAACAAGGACAACGCATCGTTGGCATTTTTTTTCGCGGCCGTCGTGCCGCTGATCTGGCTGGCCATCCGCATGGCGACAGCGACCGCACCGCCCCCGTCACTGGCCGAATTTATCTTCAAGCCGCTGGAGAGCCGCTGAAAATTTTTACTCAAAGCAGCACCCGACTTTTCCAACGATTGCCGGGCCGCAAGCACCGTACTTGCATTGTTAATGGAGATGGTCATGGCTTCGACTCCTGATGACATGTGAAAAAGTCAACCCGTCTTCACAGGGTAGTTGATTTTTACCGTCCACAATTGACCCCAACGTGGAACTTCACGGTCATTTAAGTCGATCATCCACCAGAGTGTCAAGAAAAATATCTGTATTTACAGGCAATTTTTATTGTATTTTTTGATGTTTTTTTCAAGAGACGTTGATTTTTACTTGTGATAGTTGATTTTATCTTGTGTACAGGGACCGTTTACCAGGATTTTTGCCCCAAAAAATAATAAATTATTGACCATTTTGACCGGTGACGGCCCCTGGATGGCCATTTTTGATCCATGACAGCCCTTGCAGGGCAAAAAAATCCCTGTTTTGGAACCAAGCCACGGCTTTTTTTGACCATTTTTTTTTGCTAATGCGGGGGAATTTTTGACCGATAAAAGATTCAGGAGGGGTATGTCTGGTTGGGAGTTACCCTGAAATGCTCCCCCGTTGATTCAAAAGGAAATTTTTGCGTGTCAAGTCACTCCCTTTCCACTGAACGGATTCTGGAAAAGGCCCTGGAATCCGAAATGATCTCCGCCGAGCAGTTACACCTCTTGATACAAACCCCACCGCCCGACCTTCTTTGGCTGGATGTGCGTACGCCGTCGGAGCATCGACAGGGCGTCATCCCCGGTTCGGTTCTGTTTCCCTGTGATCACAACCTGCAAAATCTGGAGGACACCAGTGTTTTCATCAGCAGTTTTGGCAAAAAATTCAGACCTGAACTGTTTGACAACGGCAAGAAATATGTTCTGATCTGCCGCACAGGGCCCAGAACAGCCATCGCTCTGGAGATGTTTCTGCGCCATGGTCTGGCCGCTTGCGAGTTGTTGGGGGGAATCACGGAGTGGCGTCGTCAAGGGCTGGCGGTAGAATCGCCAGGCTTGGGGGGTGGTTGATTTTTGGTACGGGCAGGTGCCGATCATTTTGTTGGTGCGGATGGCCGGATTTGAACCGGCACAGCGTTAGCTACTGCCCCCTCAAGACAGCGTGTCTACCAATTTCACCACATCCGCATCAGGGAAGGAGTCTAGCAAAGGGATTGGCTGCATTGCAATGGTTTTCATTGGGGGGGGCTCCATGCAGAGGGCCACTTGTTGCCCAACCCGTCACTTGATAGGGGCGGATGAGTGTGCAAATATAGGGAAGCAGTGGCCAATAGCAGGCAAGCATACAAAGGGGGGCCGGTTGGAGTGGTGGTGCAAACGAACAGAGCGGCTCTATCGAAGGATTAAGGGGGTAACCTCATGAAAAAAATACAGTGGCTGATTGATGTAGATCAGAGTTCTTTTGACCGGGATGTGCTGGAGCGTTCCAGTGATATACCTGTTCTGGTGGATTTCTGGGCACCCTGGTGTGCCCCTTGTCGCCTGCTGGGGCCCGTGTTGGAAAAGTTGCTCCGGGAGATGGAGGGGCGGTTTGTGTTGGCGAAGATTGATTCGGACAAAAACCCGGAGCTTTCGCGGGAGTATGGCGTTCGCACCATTCCCTCTGTCAAGCTTTTTGTGGATGGAGAGGTGGAGGACGAGTTTTCCGGTGCGTTGTCGGAGAGTGCGGTGCGGCAATTTTTGGACCGGGCCATCCCCTCCCCGTTGGATCGCTTGGCGCAGCAGGCCGGTATTTTGGCGGACCAGGGAGCCTGGGCCAAGGCAGAGGAAATTTTTGCTCAGGTGCTGGAGCAAAATCCGACCCATGTATTGAGTCTGCTCGGCATGATTCGGGTGTTGCTCAACTCCAATCGGGCGGCGGATGCCCATCCTTTTTTTGCCCGGTTGCCGGTCGAAACAGCTGAGAGTACTGAGGGTAAGCTGTTGCGGGCCCGCATAGCGTTTTCTGGTGGACCGGCGCGGGAAAATCTGGAGGAGCTGCAGGAAAAGGTGGTGATTGCACCGGCCAACCTGGCGGCGCGCATGGCGTTGGGGCACAGTTTGATCCGAAGTGAGCGGCATGCGGAGGGGATGGATCAGTTTCTGGAGGTGGTACGTCGGGACCGGAATTTCCAGGACGGTGCGGCGCGCAAGGCGTTGTTGCAAGTTTTTGATCTGCTGGGTCCGAGCCATGGGTTGGTGGCGGAGTATCGGCCCAAGCTGTCAGCCATTTTGTTTGCATGACGGTAACCATACCTGTGTTTTTCTGATCTTTCCAAACGATTGCAGGGGTCTGGGGACCGCCACGGTCCCCAGACCCCTGCAATCGTTGAAAAGAAAAAAAAATGACGCGACAAGAAAAATAAGCTTGTCGTCGCCCATACCAGAATGAAGTCGTTCACCTTACCCATGCGGCTCTTCCTTCCGTAGACTTCCTGCCGAGACGCACAAGAAGTTTTCCCCCTGCTTGAAGGAGCCCGTCCATGCCAGCCCCCAACGCACCCGGCACACCCCTGTTCCGCGAAGTGGCCTCCACAGATGATGGTCGCGACATTACGAGAGAATATTGGTCCTCCATGGAGTTGCGCACCCCGCAGGACAGCGTCTTGCAGGACAAAGGTGGCGATTACACGGTATATGAAGAGGTATTGCGCGATGATCAAGTGGCCTCGACGCTGCAACAACGGCGATTGGCAGTCACTTCAGCCGAATGGGGGGTGCGACCGGGTGGCAATGACCGCCAAAGCCTGAAAGCAGCAGACCATCTGCGACACACCCTGGAGAGCATCGGCTGGGACAGCATCACCGAAAAAATGTTGTATGGGGTGTTTTTTGGCTACGCCGTGGCCGAATGCCTGTGGGACCGGGCAGGTTCGGAGGTTGTCTTGAGTGGAATCAAGGTGCGCAAACAGAGACGCTTTGCCTTTGACGAAGAGGGCCAGCTGCGGTTGCTGCTGCGGGACAATCCCAAAGGGGAACCGTTGCCAGCACGCAAATTCTGGCACTTTTGTAGCGGTGCAGACAATGACGATGAGCCCTACGGGTTGGGGTTGGCCCACTGGCTCTATTGGCCGGTCTATTTCAAGCGGAACGGCATCAAACTGTGGCTGATTTTTATGGATAAATTTGGCATGCCCACCGCCAAGGGGATCTATCCGGTCAATGCGTCGGAGGAAGAAAAACGCCGTCTGTTGTCAGCACTGCGGGCCATTCAGACCGACTCAGGCATTATCATCCCGGAAGGGATGCAGATTGAACTGATCGAGGCCTCCCGGGGTGGACAGGTTCACTATGAAGAGTTTATCGATCGGATGAATGCGGCCATCTCCAAAGTGGTGCTGTCGCAAACGTTGACGACAGATGCGGCGGGAGGGCGATACAAATCTGAGGTGCAAAAATCGGTGCGCAACGAGGTGGTACGGGCCGATGCGGATCTGGTTTGTGACAGTTTCAACCGCACGGTGGCACGCTGGTTGACCGAATGGAACCATCCCGGCGCGCAACCGCCCCATGTCTGGCGACTGGTGCGGGAAGAGAGCGATCTGTTGCCACGGGCGGAACGGGACAAAGTGCTGTTTTCCATGGGGTTCAAACCCACTCTGGCCTACGTGCAGGAGACATATGGCGGCCATTGGACGGAGGTTGCAACGGATTTGCCGAGCCGGTAAAACATGAAATGCGCGTTCAAGCAATGGCAGGGGTCCGGGGGGCGTGACGCCCCCCATGCCTCTGCAATGACTCTACAGTGTTAAACATTCACAACCAACCACTCAACTCCTGACGGCTGATCTCCGCCAATGCGCTGAGCCAGGGGCCGCTTTCGTTCAGGCAAGGAACAGCGTGAAACTGCTCCCCACCAGCCTGCATGAAGCACTCCCGCCCCCGGATGGCAATCTCCTCCAGGGTCTCCAGGCAGTCGCTGACAAATCCGGGACAGGCAACAACGAGCCGCTTTTTGCCCTGGGCAGGCAACTGCGCCAACCGTTGATCGGTCGCGGGCAACAACCAAGCCTCCCGACCAAAACGGGATTGAAAGGCAACAGACCACCGATCCGGCGGCAGCTGCAGCGCATCCGCCAACAACCGGGCCGTCTGTCGGCACTGCCTCTCATAGGGATCCCCCTCATCCACATGCCGCTGCGGTAAACCATGAAAGGAAAACAGCAAACAGTCCACCTGCTCCAGATTGGTGTGGCTGAGAATCTGCGCTTTCCACGCATCAATATAGGCGGAGTGGGCAAAAAATGGCTGCGCAAACCGCAAAGTGGGCACCAACCGACGCTGCGCAAAAGCTCCCTGCACCGCATCCAGTACCGAAGCCGTTGTCGCTGCCGAATATTGGGGAAACAATGGAAAAATCAACAACCGCTCCACCCCCCCATCCACCAGGGTATGCAGCAGCGTGGCCAGGGAAGGGTTTCCATACCGCATGGCATAATGAACCGCTATCCCCGCCGACTGGAGAGCCAACGCTACCGCCCGCTGCTGACTTTGGCTATAATGCAGCAGAGGGGATACACCATCGGCGCGCCAAATATGCTGATACAAAATGGCTGAACGTTGCGGTCGAGTGCGGAGGATGAGACCATGCAGCAACGGCAGCCAGATGGCCCGATGCAGATCCACCACCCGACGGTCTGCCAAAAACTCGGCCAGATAACGCCGTACCCCAGCCGGGGTCGGGCTGTCGGGCGTCCCCAACTGCACAAACAAAAGAGCTGTCTTGGGAGTAAATACAGCAGACATGTCTAATTTTCCTAGAATTTTTGTGGGGGCAACGCGCAAAAGCTCCGGCAAGACCCTGATCTCCATCGGTCTGATCGCCGCTTTTGTGCAACAGGGCCTGAAGGTCCACCCCTTTAAGAAGGGGCCGGATTATATTGATCCACGCTGGCTGGCCACCGCCGCCGGCCGTGACTGCCATAATCTGGATTTTTTCATGATGGGCCGGGAAAAAATTCTAGCCAATTTTTCCTCTTATGCCCAGGGGGCTGATCTCTCCCTGATCGAAGGCAACATGGGGCTGTTCGACGGCCAGGATCTGCAGGGGGCCGACTGCGGAGCCGCCCTGGCCACCCTGTTGCAAACCCCTACCCTGCTGGTGGTGGATTGCCACGGCATGGCACGCGGCATCGCCCCATTGGTGCTTGGCCATCTCCACTTTCCCGGCGGAGAGTGGATAGGCGGCATCATTTTGAATAATGTCTCCTCGGCACGACAGGAAAAAAATCTCACCTCCGCACTGCGACACTACAGCTCCATCCCCGTTCTGGGCGTGCTGCCCAGGGATCGCCAAAGCATGATCGAAGAACGCCACCTGGGACTGGAACCCGCCGGAGAGCAGGAAGGAACCATGGAACGGATTGCCGAGATCGGTAAGTGGGTCAAGGAACATATCGATTTGGAACAGGTTTTTCAATTGGCCCGCCAGGCCCCCTCCCTCTCTCCACCCCCCACTCCGGCCCCAACGGTCCGAATGGTGGCAGCCCGCAAACGGGTCGCCTATGTCACCGATCGGGCCTTCCACTTTTATTACCCGGAAAATTTACAGGCATTGCGGGATGAAGGGGTGGAACTGGTCCCCGTCTCCCTGCTGTCCGATGAGTCCCTGCCCGACGTGACAGGACTCTACATCGGCGGCGGTTTCCCCGAGATGTTCATGGACTCCCTGGCAGACAATCAACGCATCATGCGCGACATTCGACAAAAAACAGCCGCTGGTCTCCCCGTCTATGCAGAGTGCGGCGGTCTGATGGTGCTGGCGGAAAAAATGCATTGGCAGGGCCATACCGCCGCCATGGCGGGCGCACTGCCCATCGAAGTCACCATGGGCAATCGCCCCCAGGGCTACGGCTATATGGAGCTGGAAGGCCAGAAACAGGGCATCTGGCCAGGAGTCGGGCAACGGGTGGCCTGCCACGAATTTCACTACTCGCGGGTAACAAAAATGGGCGAGGGTATCGATTTTGCCTACCAGGTCAAACGGGGCCATGGCATCGATGGCCAACAGGATGGCCTGCTCCACCACAACATATTGGCCTCCTACGCCCATATTCACGCCGATGGAGCCCCCGGATGGGCCCATTTCCTGGCCGGCTTCTGGAAAGGATAGCCGGAGCCGTTTTTTTACTTGCCAGAATATCAGCAAGTCATGATATACTGCCCGCCGATTTTGAATGTGCCGGACAACGGGCAACAGCGCGCTGTGCCGGTCTCTTTGGTCGCTCTACCCTCCCCTCCCGCACGCAGAAGCGGCCACGGGAAGTTGGAGCTTGATGGAGACGGAGGATAGCTACGTATGAAAATAGCGGTCTGCATCTACGAAGGGCCTTACAACCACGAGGCCTCCGATAGTGCCTACAATTTTATCAAGGCGGCCATCGACAAGGGTCATGAGATCCAGGGTATCTTTTTTTACCACGATGGCGTCTACAACGTGACCAAATTGATGGAACCGCCACAGGATGACCGCCATATTGCCAACCGCTGGTCTGCCCTGGGTGCAACAGGCATCGATATTGTCGTCTGCATAGCCGCCGCCAAGCGGCGCGGCATCGTGGACGATGTGTTGGTACCCAATGTACGGATTTCCGGATTGGGGCAATTGACCATGATGACAATCCAGGCCGATCGTATGGTTGTTTTTGGCGACTGACAACAGGGAGCATACTTTAAATGGCGGAAGAAATTAAAAAAATTATGTTCACCGTGCGCAAGCCTCCTCATGGCTCCATCTATGTTTACGAGGGGCTGGAGGTCAAATTGATCATGGCGGCCTACGATGCGGACATTTCGGTGGTCTTCATGGACGACGGGGTCTATGCCCTCAAACAGGGACAGGATACCAAGGAGTTGGGTATCAAGGGCTTTGCGGCAACCTATGGCGCATTGATGGATTATGAAATTCAAAAGGTCTATGTCGATCGGCATTCCATGGAGATTCGTGGCATGACCGAGGACGACCTGCTGATCATTGGCGAGGATGAAGAGACCGAAGAGCCTGTCAAACCCCAGGTGATCGACTCCCAGGCCATTGCAGCCATGATGGCTGAACAACATAATATTCTCAGTTTCTAGTGCAAAGGAGTTGATTCGCAATGCTCCATACTGTCAATAAATCACCCTTCCAGAACACCACCCTGATGGATGCCGCCCGCTTTTTTCAGTCCGGTGATGTCTTGCTGCTGTTGGAGGATGGTGTCTTCGCATGCCAGACCGGCACCATACATGCGGCGTTTGTGGAAAATCTGCTGAAAAATGTCAAAGTTTACGCCATGCGTGCAGACCTGAAAGCCCGGGCCATCACCCAGTTGATTCCCGGTATCGAGATTACTGATTATTCAGGTTTTGTGGAGCTGGTGGAAAAAAACAAGGTTCACTCCTGGCTGTAACAATGGCTGTAACAGTGGATCCCCTTGTACCTAGGAGACAGCGTGTGGTGTCGTATCCTTCCCTTTGTATCCGGTTTTTATTCTTTGTGCTGCCGATGGTGGCCGGGCTGTTGTGGGTAGTGCCTGATGTTGCGCGGGCCGGTGACCACGAACATGGTAACGGGGCGTCGCACCATCTCCAGTTGGAGTTGCCCAAAGGCAAGGCCTGCGTGCAACCCACCGAGTGGATGCGCCGCAACCATATGGATTTCCTGAAACATAACAGAGATCTGGCGGTGCGGGAAGGCATTCGGGTCAAGGATGACAGTCTGAAAAATTGTACCACCTGTCACACCAGTCGTGAAAAATTTTGTGATCGGTGCCATGCCTATGCGGGGATCGAGCCCAACTGTTTTGAGTGCCATCACTATCCTAAATGATGGCCGGCAAGAGGCATGAATCAAGCTTGCAGCCTGTAGATGGGATAATGCAGATAGAGAGACCGGGGATTAAAGCCATGACCATGGCCACACTAGATAGAAGATCGGTTCTTGGATTGGGCGGTGCGGTAGCCGCAGGGGTGGTGCTTGCCCCCGGCGTGACGTTGCTGGCGGCACCGGCCGAGGAGACGCCTCCGGCGGGGGCGTCGAGCAGTCGCCGCTGGGCCATGTTGATTGACACCAACCAGTGCGCGGCGGATTGTACGGCTTGTCTGACTGCCTGCCGCCAGGAAAACAATGTACCTCTCTTTGGCGAGCCGGCGCGGGACATCCACTGGATTCGCAAGGTAGAGATCCGTGACAAGGACCGGCGGCGGCCGTCGGTCTCTGTGCCGGTCTTGTGCAACCATTGTGAAGAGCCTCCCTGTGTGCATGTCTGTCCAACGGAGGCCTCCTTTGTGCGCAAGGATGGCATTGTGTTGGTGGATGAGCATCGCTGCATTGGTTGTCGCTATTGCATGATTGCCTGTCCCTACAAGGCGCGTTCCCTGGTCTACCATGAGACCAAGCGTGGACCGGAGAGCAATCCGAACGTACCCATTCGCAGCAAGGGTGTGGTGGAAAAGTGTACTTTTTGTGTGCATCGCCTGGACAACGGGCAGGGGCCCGCCTGTGTGGAGGCTTGCAGCAAGGAGGGCAAGACGGCCATGTTGTTTGGTGATCTGAATGATCCCAACTCGGAAATTGCCAAGCGAATTCGTACTGTGGCAACCCAGACCATCCGGCCCGATTTGGGGTTGAAACCCCATGTGCATTATCAGGGATTGTAAAAAGGGGCAAAGAGCATGATTGACGAGTTTGCTACCATTGAGGGACGTTCCCCCGGTTATTTCAAGCTGTTGGCGTTCCTGGGCCTGCTTTTGTTGCTGGGCGCAGCCGCCTTCGTTTATGTCGAGGTGAACGGTCACGGTGTGACGGGCATGAGCAACACGGTGGTGTGGGGGTTGCCGCATATTTTCGCGATTTCGTTGTTGGTCATGGCGTCGGGCTCGTTGAATCTGGGCTCCATGTCCACCATTTTTGCCGTCAAGCATTTCAAGCAGTTCGGCCGTTTTTCTGCCTATTTGGCCATCGCTCTGTTGGCAGGTGGTTTGGCTGTTCTGGTTCTGGATCTGGGGCGACCGGATCGGATGCTGCTGGTGATGATGCACATGAATTTCCGTTCCATGTTTACCTGGAATGTGTTTCTTTATTCCGGTTTTGCGGTACTCTGTTTCCTGTACCTCTGGAGCATGTTCCAGTTTCCCCAGTTTACCAAGTTGGCCGGGTCGGCGGCTTTTGGTTGGCGGTTTGTTTTGACGACGGGCACCGGTTCCATTTTTGGGGTAATTCAGGCGCGTGAGGTGTTTCACTCTGCCATTACGGCTCCCACTTTTGTGGCCATCTCGCTGACCTCCGGGACGGCCTTGAGCATTTTGTTGTTGGTGACCTCTTTTCGCCTGACCGAGCGTGTGTTGGACAAAAAGCTGGTGTATGCGCTCCGCAATGCCTTGATCTTTTTCCTGTTGTTGGTGCTTTACCTGCTGATTGTGGAAAAGTTTACCAAGCTTTATTCGCCGGCCTCTTATGATGTGGAAAAGTGGATTTTGACCGGTCCGTACGCGTGGCTCTATTGGGGTGGGGTGCTTTTCTTGGGGGTATTGGCTCCGTTGATGATTCTGTTCAACAGCCATTTTGGCAATCGGTTGAACGGCATCCTGTTGGCTTCCGCGTTGGTGGTGGTTGGGCTCTTTCTTTTTGTATCGTTTGTGTTGTTGGGGGGGCAGTCTTATCCTTTCAACATGTTCCCGGGTTATGAGATGTCCAGTGTGTTCCAGGACGGCATGGAGGGGAGTTATGCGCCGACTTTGGTCGAGCTTTTCCTGGGATTGGGGGGCATCGGAGTGAGTGGTTTGTTGTATCTGTTGGGGATTCGTTTTTTCCGTCTGTTGCCGCAGAAGGCGACTGCGCCTGAGGGTTGGGATGTGGCTTGGCATCCTTGAGTCGGCGGAAAGGGCAGGCATGATTTTCGGGAGGGCGGTCTTATCGCCCTCCTTTTTTTTTGTCTGTTAAATGATTGTTCGTTAAATGATTGTTCGTTAAATGATTGTCCGTTAAATGATTGTCCGTTAAATGATTGTCCGTTAAATGATTGTCCGTTAAATGATTGTCCGTTAAATGATTGCAGGGGTCTGGGGACCGTCACGGTCCCCAGCGGGGTGCAGGGGCAGAGCCCCTGCTGAAATGCGCGTTTTCCCAAAGCACATTTTCGCAGAAAATGTGCGCAACGCGCACAAAACCGCCCCGCAGGGGCGACCTTGGGAGGGCGGCAGCCCGACTCGCACGGTTATGTTATGGATAAGGCTTGGATAATAAACCAGAGTTTGCGGATAGTCGGATTTTTGATGGATACAAGGCCAGGAACGGTACTCTTTCCGAGCCAGAGCAAAATACAAGGCCAGGAACGGAACCCTTTCCAAGCCAGAGCAAATTTGGCCAGCTCTCGGTCGGGCTGCCGCCCTCCAGGAGTGCCCCTGCGGGGCGTTTTGGGCGCGCTGCGCCCATTTGCTGCGCAAATGGGCTTCTGTGAAAGCGCGCCCTTGCATGCAGGGGCTTTGCCCCTGCACCCCACCGGGGACCGTGACGGTCCCCGGACCCCTGCAATTGTTTTAAAAGATTTAGAAAAGAAGAGGCTTGTGCTGTGCGGTCGCTTCAAACCGCAAAACGCCCCAAACGAACACGAACCCCCTCTTCCTGATCCATCTCCTCCAACCGAATATCCATTTCGTGAATGGTCTCATCCAATTCAGGCAACAATACATCCTCCAAAGCACGCGCACGCCGCTCGGTCCGCTTGTATTCGGCCAGCAAACGGTGCAAATTGCCAGAAAGGGCCGCCAACTCGGCACTGGCCACCAACAACGCGGTAAAAGCCTCCCGACAAACCACCGACTCCGGCGAACGCGCCAACTGCTCCGCCGGCAAAGGCTTGGCAGAACCCGGTTGCAGAGCAACCGCATCCAACAACACAACCCCAAAAAAACGCCGTGTTTTTTGCTCAATGCTAACCTGAGCATCAACCGCAGCCGGCTGCAACTGCAATCCCTGCAAACCGTGCCGAACCACCGCCTCCTGCAAGGCAACCACCGCCTGCTGCTGCTGCTGCAACCAACGCTCCCGCTCCTGCCGATACCGCTCCACCTGTTTGGCCATCTCGGCCGCCAGCAACAGACGCTTTTCGTCCAGAAAACGGAACCCCTCTCCCATCACCTGACGTTCTTCTCGTGCCCTCAACAAGGCACTGCGGGTGGGCGTACTCTCCATCAATCTGACTCAGCCTCGGCCTGGATATAGGTGGCAATCTGCGCATCACTCAACCGGGACAGCTCGGCCACGGGCAACATGCGCAACAACGCCCAACCCTCTGCCATGCTCTCATCCAGACTGCGCGCCCCCTCCGCCTGATGGATAAAACGACGCTCAAACTGCTGGCCAAAGGTGAGCATCAACCGATCTTCCGGCGTCAAACCATCACTGCCCACCACATTGGCCAGCAAACGAACCTGGGTGGCACGGGCATAGGCGGCATAGAGTTGATTGGCCAGAGCCGGGTGGTCTGCATGGGTAAACCCCGCCCCAATACCATCCTTCATCAGACGCGAAAGACTGGGCAACACCCCCACCGGTGGATAGATCCCCTCCCGATCCAGACTTCTGTTCAGGGTGATCTGCCCCTCGGTGATATAACCGGTCAGGTCGGGAATGGGGTGGCTGATGTCGTCCGAGGGCATGGTGAGAATGGGCAACTGGGTCAAGGTACCGGTTTTACCCTGCAAACTGCCCGCCCGTTCATAGAGGGTGGCCAGATCGGAATACATGTAACCCGGATAGCCTTTGCGGCCCGGAATCTCGCCATGGCTGGCGGAGACCTCCCGCAACGCCTCACAATAGTTGGTGAAATCGGTGATGATCACCAGGACGTGCCGCCCCTCGACAAAGGCCAGATATTCGGCAGCGGTGAGGGCGAAACGGGGAGCCAACAGCCGTTGGGTGCTGGAGTCCGAGGCCAGATTGAGAAAAAGGGCCGTACGTCCCAAGGCACCGCTCTCCTCCAAGGTGCGGCGAAAAAATTCGGCGGTTTCAAACGGTACCCCAATCCCCGCGAAGACAATGGCAAAGGGGGCGGTTGCCGCCTGTTCCCCGCTGCTGTTGCGCAGGCGGGCATGCAGGGCAATCTCGATCGCCAGGCGGTTGTGTGGCAAGCCGCCACCGGAAAAGATGGGCAACTTTTGGCCCCGCACCAGACTGTTGAGCAGGTCTATGGTTGAGACGCCGGTTTCGATAAAATCTTCCGGTTTTTTACGGCGCATCGGATTGAGAATGGCACCGTCCACCGCCATGCGGGCATGGGCCGGAATGGGGGGGCCGCCATCGATCACCCGGCCAACACCGTCAAAGACGCGGCCCAGGATACCCGGTCCCAGGGAGAAAGAGATGGGTTCGCCAAAAAACCGGATGCGGGTGCCGGAGAGTCCAAGGCCGGTGGTGGACTCCAGAATTTCCACTGTCATGTAGTTGTCGTCCAGGGCCGCGATGCGTCCCAGGCGCGGAACACCGTTGCTACCAACCACTTCAACCGCTTCGTTCAACCCGACGTCGACGCGGCGATGGGCAAACAGCAGGGGTCCATCGATGCGGGTGACGGCGTCGGTCAATGAAAGGTTTGTGTGTATCGTCATGCTTCACACCTTCTCAGTGGGGTGCAGGGGCAAAGCCCCATATGCGCTAACATGGTGACTATACCCATGCTTTTTTTTCAATCTTTTAAAACAATTGCAGGGGTCCGGGGACCGTCACGGTCCCCGGTGGGGTGCAGGGGCAAAGCCCCTGCATGTAACGGGCGCGCTTTCCCAAAAGCCCATTTGCGCAGCAAATGGGCGCAGCGCGCCCAAAACGCCCCGCAGGGGCACTCCTGGAGGGCGGCAGCCCGACCGAGAGCTGGCCAAATGGGGCATGGCTTGGAGAAAAAACACTCCTGGCCTTGTGTCAGCCAAAAAGCCGAAAGCTCGAAAGCTCGAAAGCTCGAAAGCTCGAAAGCTCGAAAGCTCGAAAGCTCGAAAGCTCGAAAGCTCGAAAGCTCGAAAGCTCGAAAGCTCGAAAGCTCGAAAGCTCGAAAGCTCTGGTCTCTTATCCAAACATTTTCCATAACATAAACGTGCGAGTCGGGCTGCCGCCCTCCCAAGGTCGCCCCTTCGGGGCGGTTTTGTGCGCGTTGCGCACATTTTCTGCGAAAATGTGCTTTGGGAAAACGCGCAGTTCATGCAGGGGCTCCGGTAGAGTAGAGTGCAGGCGCGGTGGCTTTCGCCCCGTTTCCAGTACCCCCTCATCGAACCGTGCGTACGGTTTTCCCGTACACGGCTCTCCGACCATCTTCTTTCGTCAGCATGCGCACA
>PEAG01000147.1 GCA_002753505.1 Magnetococcales bacterium HCHbin5
CGCCGCTTCGTCAAGACGGCCCGAAAGCACACGGTATTTGTCTTCAATTATCTCCATTGCGTCCATGCAGAAATGATGCACGAAATTTAACGAATGTTCAACTTATTTTGGCTAGGCTCCTAAGTTTTATCTGTTGATCCATGAATCCGCCAATCAACTGCGGGAAATGGTCAATATGTCCCTGAACCTGATCAAAATGGAGCAGGGTCGATATGAGGCCACCCTGCAGCCCGTATCTTTGTTGCCCATTTTCCAGCGTATATTGACGGATCACCGCAGCGCGATAGAGAGAAGGCAGATCAAAACCCCCATTCTGGTGGATGCCCAGCCGGTGCAGGAGCAGCAGGTGTTCATGGTTCTGGGGGATGAAACGCTGTGCTATACCATGTTTGCCAACCTGCTCAAGAATGCCCTGGAAGCATCCGATACAGGCCAGACAGTGACCATTTCATTGAACAGCGGCCCAATGGCCACGATTGCCATACACAATCGTGCCGTAGTGCCAGCAGAGATTCGGGAAAAATTTTTTGAAAAATATGTCACACATGGTAAAAAGGGAGGAACGGGTCTCGGAACCTATTCATCCCGTTTGATGGCAGAAACGCAACGGGGAACCATCTCTCTGCACAGTTCCGATCTGGAGGGCACCACCGTAACCGTTGCTTTGCAACGCGGATGAGGAGCGAGTCATGCGAATTTTGATAGCAGATGATCACAGGGTTTACCGTGAAGTTTTGAAAGCCATGTTGCAACCTTACGGAGAGTGCGTAACGGTTGAGGACGGCGAGCAGGCTGTTCAGGTGTTCGGAGAGGCCTTGAAGGCCAATCAACCGTTCCAATTGGTATTGTTGGATATTCAAATGCCTTACATGGATGGCCAGGAGGCCCTTGTACAGATCCGCAGTATGGAAAAAAAAATATATGGGCCCACGCTGGACATCAAGAACTATTCCTGTATCATCATGCAGACAAGCGTGGATGATCCTGTGTCATTGATAACGGCTTTCAAACGTGGTCATTGCAACGGATTTATCAACAAGCCCGTCGACATGGAAGAGTTGCTCGACAAGATTAAAAAACATGGCCTTATCTGACAGGCCATCCCCGACAGCCCAACCCTGTAGGTCACTTTGTCAATAAACCGCCACTGACAGTTTCTGGTGCTATCGCCACCAATAGTGGCAGTTTTCTCCGAAATGCAGTTTGATAGCGTCGATATATGTTCCATTTTTCAGCATTTAATGGGGCCGACAATGAGTGACCACTTCTCGTTCGATCTGCGTGATCTCCTTTCCGACGGTCTGTCCGGTCCGTTGCGTCTGGTCATGGATGCGGAACCTGTCGCTACCTCCATTATTATAATTAATTTACCGTTTTGTCTTAATTTTTTATACAAATTTTATATACCAATAGCTAGAATCTTCGGTGAGACTCGGCGAGTCTTGTTTTGTCGACGCGAGCACAATGACAAAATCCAAAGGGGGCAATGGAGCATGCGCTATATTACCGGGTTACCGGCAGCCATGGCAGTGTGTGGACGGGTGTTCTCATGAAACAGGGATCCCGCTTTGATTTGCGTGACTTGTTGTCAGATTTCCGGGCACCCCCCATGGTCTTGCACATGGAAACGGAGCCAGTGGGCGAGTTGGCCTACGTCCCCAATACCAGCCTGCTGTTGGAGGGTGAATTTTACCGGGTAGGCAATGATCTGCTTATCGTTGGCCCCGACGGCGAACGCTTCTCGGTTGAGAACTATTTCGCCGGTGACCACCAGGCTACCCTGGCAACGGCAAATGGCCGCTTTCTGCTGCCGGAAACGGTCAATCTTTTGCTGGTAGTGGACAGCTCCGTGCTGCCTGGGACAATGGTGGCCGGGCCGGATATGGTGAGTGAGGCGGGGGAGCCTATCGGTATCAGTGCCGAGGTCACAGGCAAGGTGACGGCCAAAAACAAGGCGGGCGTGGTGCGTGAACTGGCAAAAGGGGATCCCATCTTTCGGGAGGATGTCGTCAAAACCGAAAAGGGCGGCTTGATCAAGCTGAGCTTCAAGGATAAAACGCTGCTGCAATTGGGTGAAAATGCCAACGTTGTCTTGAATAAATACGCCTATGATCCCGACGCCAAAGAGGGTAATTTTGAAGCCACCGTTACCCGTGGCATGTTCAAGTACGCCAGTGGAGATCTGGCCAAACAGCATACCGGTCGCCATACCTTACTGAAAACCCCCACCGCCCAGATTGGCGTCCGGGGTAGTGAGTTGCAGGGCGAGGTGGCTGCAGACGGTCAGACAACCGTTGTCCACACCTCGGGTGTGTTGGATATTGCCGATGCCCAGGGGCAGGGGACGGTCACCCTGTTGCAACCGGGCATGGCCACGGTGGTTACCACCGAGGGACCACCGCAACAGCCCTTCCATGCCCCCCCCTCCATGATCCAGCAGTTTGCCAGCCAGTTGCCACCGGCTTTGCCAGAGAAGAAAGCGGATGACAGTAAGGAGGGTTCCAAAGAGGGGGAGAAGGGAGCCGACGCCAAAGGGGACAAGGGAGGCGAGGCCAAAGGCAAGGAAGAGGGAAAGAGGGGAGAGGAGGGTAAGGGCGGAAAGGAGGAGAAGAAGGCCGATAAAGAGGAGAAGAAGGCTGACGACTCCAAGGACGAGAAGAAGGCGGACTCCAAGGACGAGAAGAAGGCGGACTCCAAGGATGAGAAGAAGGTAGATGCCAAGGATGACAAACCGGCCGCTGCTGATAAGGTGGCGGATGGTCGCGACTCCGGCAAAGATGCGGCACCTGCGGATAAGTCATCTGCTGCGGACAAGCCGGGAGATGCCACCGATGCACGCAAAACTTCCGGTGCGCCCAAACAGGATGTCGCCCACACGGACACTCCGCCAGCGGCAGCTTCAGAGCTTCCGCCTGCGGTGTCTTCCCCTGCTTCCCCGTCGGGGCAATCTCCCGTCTCTATGGGCGATGCCTACAACGCGATGCAACGGGCCGGAGAGGGTAAGTTGGGCGTCGTTGCCGGGCCAGTTCAGACAACACTGGAGGTGCCGTTACAACCACCACCGCCACCACCACCGCCACCACCACCGCCACCGCCGCCGCCACCGCCACCGACGAGTCCGCCTGTGACGAGTCCGCCTGTGACGAGTCCGCCTGTGACGAGTCCGCCTGTGACGAGTCCGCCTGTGACGAGCCCGCCTGTGACGAGCCCGCCTGTGACGAGCCCTCCCGCGACAGAGCCGCCCGCAACCAGTCCAGCCGCGACGGAACCGCCGGCGACGAGTCCACCGGCGACGAGTCCACCCGTTTTGACTGGTGTTTTGCTGGATGCAGCCGTAGAAGGGGTTCAATACCATACGGCCACCCAGTCGGGTGTGACCGGATCGGGGGGGACTTTTAATTATGTGGCGGGTGAAACGGTATATTTTAACCTGGGTACCATCAATCTGGGTCAGGCAGTGGGGGCTGCGCAACTGACACCGCTGGATCTGACAGCCGGCAACCTGAGTGCAACCACCAACATTCTCCGCCTGTTGCAAACACTGGATGGGGATTGCATGCCCAGCAATGGCATTGTGATTCCCGCCACAACGCTCAGCCTGGCCACCAGTGTCACGGGCATCAATCCGCTGACAGACACCATGGCAGCGTTTGAAGCCAATGTCGCCTCCTTCCTGTCATCAGCCGCTGTTCCCAACGGCATGCTGATCCCGGAAGGTTATGCCTGGTACCATTTTCTCGGTACCGGCAGCCCGATCTACGTTGCAACGGGAGCCAACGGCCAAGGGGTTCGGCTGGATGGGGGGATAACGGGTGATGCGGCGGGATCTTCCGTCTCTTTTGCCGGAGATCTCAACGGGGATGGTTATGACGATGTCGTGATCGGCGCACCCCATGCCAATGGTGATGTAGGTACCAGTTATGTGCTGTTTGGCTCCATGACCGGATTTGCCAGCCAGATCAGCCTTGCCAACCTGAATGGCAGCAACGGCTTTCGCATAGAGGGGGATTTGCCGGGGGGACTGGCAGGCCATTCGGTCAGTTTTGCCGGAGATGTCAATGGGGACGGTTTCGAGGATCTGATCATCGGTGCCTACGGGGCGAGTCCGAATGGCATCGTTGCGGCCGGCTCCAGTTATGTGGTGTTTGGCCAATCCTCCGGCTTCAACTCCCTGATCTCCCTGGCCAGCCTGAACGGCAGCAACGGATTCCGGTTGGACAGTTCGACCAGCTATGACTACTCGGGAGAGTCGGTCAGTACGGCGGGTAACTTCAATGGCGACGGTATCGATGACCTGATCATCAGCGCACCCGGATCCTCTGCCGTCTATGTGGTGTTTGGCCAGTCGCAGGGGTTTCCCTCCATCATGGAGCTGTCAACACTGGACGGGCTGCATGGCTTTCGCCTGGAAGGGGTCGTGGCGGATTCATTGCGCTGCGCTGCTGACGTCAATGGGGATGGATTCGATGATTTTATCGTGGGTCAGGAGTCGAACGGTTCCGTTCCCGGCGTTGCCTATGTTGTCTTTGGCAGTTCATACGGTTTTGGGCCGACGCTGAATGTCTCCGCGCTCACCGGCAGCTACGGTGTTCGTCTGGACGGTGTTGCCGTGGGTACTCTGGTCGATATGTCGGTCAGTTGGGCCGGGGATGTCAACGGCGATGGAATCGATGACTTGGTGATCGGTGAGGGGGGAGCCAACGGCACCGCAGGGGCCAGCTATGTGGTATTTGGCAAGAGTTCCGGTTTCAGTTCACTCAGCCTCAGCGCGCTGAATGGTGCCAACGGCTTTCGGTTGGACGGGGCGACTGCGGGTGACTATGCGGGCCTGTCGGTCAGTGTGGCGGGAGATTTTAATGGCGACGGTTTTGATGATCTCCTCATCGGGGCGGAGGGAACCGATATCAATGGCACCGACTCCGGCAGCAGCTATCTGGTGTTTGGCAACGCAACGTTTGCCGCAGCCATCAGCCTGAGTGCCTTGAGCGGTACCAGTGGCTTTCGCATAGACGGTGGGGTAACGGGCGCAAGCTCCGGCTCAAATACGCGGTTTGGCTATTCGGTCAGTGCGGCGGGGGATGTCAACGGCGACGGCTTTGCCGATCTGATTGTCGGAGCCCCCTATGCGGACCCCAACGCCGTGACGGATGCCGGTTCCGCCTTTATCCTCTTTGGCAGCGCGTTTGCCACCGCAACCACCTTGATCGGCACCCCGGTCAACGACACTCTGACCGGTACCGGGGCGGCGGAGCAGTTTATCGGCGGCATGGGCGATGATACCCTCACCGGCAATGGCGGTGCGGACGTCTTTTATGGGGGCACTGGCAACGATACCGCCGTTGTCTCTGACCTCTCCTTCCGGTTGTTCAATGGCGGCAGCGGCACCGACACCCTGGCGTTGTCCGGGGCCGGCATTACCTTTGATCTGAGCGCACATACCAGTCGATTTGATTCGGTTGAGGTGATC
>PEAG01000148.1 GCA_002753505.1 Magnetococcales bacterium HCHbin5
TGTGCGCATGCTGACGAAAGAAGATGGTCGGAGAGCCGTGTACGGGAAAACCGTACGCACGGTTCGATGAGGGGGTACTGGAAACGGGGCGAAAGCCACCGCGCCTGCACTCTACTCTACCGGAGCCCCCCATATGCGCTAACATGGTTGCGGTCTTTCTTTAAACGATTGCAGGGGTCTGGGGACCGTCACGGTCCCCAGTGGGGTGCAGGGGCAAAGCCCCTGCTGAAATGCGCGTTTTCCCAAAGCACATTTTCGCAGAAAATGTGCGCAACGCGCACAAAGCCGCCCCGCAGGGGCGACCTTGGGAGGGCGGCAGCCCGACGCGCACGGTTATGTTATGGAAAATGTTTGGATAAGAAAGCAGAAGGTTCGGGTAGTCAGTTTTTTTTCTGATACAAGGCCAGGAACGGTTTTTTTTTCAAGCCACGCCCAATTTGGCCAGCTCTCGGTCGGGCTGCCGCCCTCCAGGAGTGCCCCTGCGGGGCGTTTTGGGCGCGCTGCGCCCATTTGCTGCGCAAATGGGCTTTTGGGAAAGCGCGCCCGTTACATGCAGGGGCTTTGCCCCTGCACCCCACCGGGGAGCGTGACGCTCCCCGGACCCCTGCAATTGTTTTAAAAGATTAAAAAAAAGCATGGGTATGGTCATTATGAATGGAACAATGATTGCTAGCCAACAGGCAAGCCGGGGTAATCTTCCCCCCCTGTTACCCTTCTTTTGGACTGCACTCCACCATGACCGATACCGTATCCCACCCACTGTTGGAACCCTTTCGCCGCAATTTGCAATCGGAACAACGGCTTTCCCCCCGCACGGTCGTTGCCTATATGCGGGATTTGTCGATATTCATGGAATATTGGCGACAGCAAACCGGCGCGGAACTGGATCTGGAACGGATTGCCCGGATACGCCCAGCCGAAATGCGAGGCTTTCTCGCCTACGGTCACCGGGAAAAGTGGGCCCGCGCCACCCTGCAACGACGCATTGCCGCCCTGCGCTCCTGGTTTCATTACCTGGAAACCGCCGGCTTGATTGACCATAACCCAGCCAAATTGGTGACGACCCCCAAACTGGGCATTCGCCTGCCCCGAGCCCCCAGCGAAGAGGAGACAGCACGACTGCTGGACTCTCCACCCCCGGCACGAGAATCGGAACCCCTCCCCGATTGGGTCCAGGCCAGAGACAAGGCGATTCTCGAACTGCTCTATGGTTCTGGTCTGCGGGTCAGCGAACTGTGCCAGATGAATCGACTGGATCTCAACCTGGCCAGCCGGGAGGCACGGGTGCTGGGCAAAGGCGACAAGGAACGCATTGTCCCCATCGGTCGCCAAAGTGCCGCAGCCATTGAAGCCTATCTGCAACTGCGCGCCCAGGTGTTGCCAGAACCTGCCCCCGACGGCCCCCTGTTTATCGGCGTGCGTTTGACGACAGGAGCCCAACGCCTCAATCCCCGTCAGGTGCAACGACTGCTGCAACAACGGCGTCGCTGGCTCAACCTGCCCGAAAAAAACAGCCCCCACGCCCTCCGACACGCCTTCGCAACCCACCTGCTACAGGCCGGAGCCGATCTGCGCGCCATCCAGGAGATGATGGGCCACAGCTCACTCTCCACCACCCAACGCTATACCCACCTGGATCAGGCCCGCCTGATGCGGGTCTACGACGAAGCACACCCCAGGGCAAGAAAGTGTTGCAACAATACGGATCAAACACAATAATAAGGGGATGGTTCAGGACTGTTACATTTGACACGACCCGCATTGCCTGGAGCGGTGGTTTTCCACCACTGACAGGGTCTTGCGTTCCATCCATGAAAACCAATGGCAAAGGAGTTCCCTATGCAGCATGATCACGCTGGCCAGCCTGCTACGACAATCGCTGACAAATTGCTGCTGACTTTTCTCTCCTTCGATACGGATTTGTTCCATTTTAAGTGCGGTAAACTGGAGGTTCTGGAAGCCTCGGTTACCCAGACAGAGCTCCGATCCGTCATGGCGGCAGCCCGGCAGGCCGCCTATCAGCACATTGTTGTCAAAATTCCCGCCGAATGGGTGCAGGTTGCACATCAACTGGAAAATCATGGCTTTCGTTTCATGCTCAGTACCGTTTGTCTGACCAAAAATATCGCAAACAAGGGCGATCTGCCAACGGGTGTCTGCTTGGGTTCCGAACAGGACTTGAATCGGTTGCTTGTTATTTCACAGGAGGCATTCTCCGAAGGAACCCGCTTTTTTTTGGATCCGATGTACGCAAGAGATCGAGTCCAGACCCTGTACCAACGGTGGGTGACGGAGGAGATTATTAAAAACAAGGCCACGATTTTAATTCATCAGCACCATGGGGAACTTACTGGGTTTGCCACACTTGCGCACGGTGGAAATCTGGGTGAGAATGGCCGGGTCGGCTTTTTTGCTGTTGCCAGACGGTTTCGCCAACAGGGAATTGGCAACCGACTTTTGGCCGGCCTGGAGTGGCATGGTTGGTCGGATCTGAGGCAGATCACCGCCACAACCGAAAACATCAACTATGGGGCGTTGAAAAGCTATGGCCGCAACGGCTTTTTTGCAACCGGGTTATGGAATGTTTTTCATTGGCACGCTGAGGGATAACAGGTTGCTCTGCTTGCAGGGCTCTGTCGCAAAAGTTGGCTTTGTGCGGTGTGAGTGGTTGCCGGATCTTTTGACCCTTTATCCCTTGGGCGCAATAGAATTTGAAACGTTTGAGAGGAAAACACCATGTCTTCTAAACAATCCGGTCAGGATTCCCAGACGACACAACCGGCCGGGCAAGGCTCTGCCAAGGCTGTGGCTGCAACCGAAGCCGGCGTGGAGTCGATTGTGGCGGCGATGAAAAGTTGTTATCAGCAAGGCCAGCTGGAACAGACGTGGGCTTTGTGTGAAAAGCTGTTGTCGATCAACCCCAACCATCTGGAAGGGTTGCATTATTCCAGCCTGATTGCCATGGGACGTTCGGAGTTTGCGCAGGCGGTCGAGCGGCTTGACCGGGCTCTGCGTGTTCAGCCCAACCATCCGGTGTTTTTGATGAACTTTGGCATTGCCCTGATGGGCGTGCAGCGGTTGGAGGAGGCGTTTCACGCGCTGTCGACCGTGGTTCGTCTGTTGCCGGACAGTCCCCAGGCCCACTGCCATTTGGGTCGGGTGTTGTTGTACCAGAAAAAAGAGGGTGAGTCGGCCCTGGTGTTACAGAAGGCACTCCAACTGGCACCCGAATATGCGTTGGCCCATGACCTGATGGCGATGGCCCTGCGCAGCATGAAAATCGTGCCATTGGCCAACTATCACAAAACCCTGGAAGCCTATTTTTCCAAGCAAAGCCCCGTCATGAAACCGGCTTCACCCCAGCATACCCTGTTTCTGGACCGGGAGAAGGCGTTTCGGACTGCCCTGCAGGCCAATGCCGTGCCGGAGACGATACAGGGCTCTGGTTTGCAGGTATGTTATCACTTTGGCGCAGCTTTTCTGGATGGTCCCTCCAATCTGGTGGCAGTCTCCCCTGAACCGGAAGCCTTTGTCGCCTTTTTTTCCACCAAGACCTTTTCGGATCCCACCTGGGTTGATTTTGATCTGGACTCTCCCGTGGAGCGGGCGGCCGCGGGTCGTCTGGCCCGCTTGTTGAACGATGCCCGCATTGCCCGGGTGAATGCGGCCAGGCAGTGGGCGGCCCGTTGTCAGGAGAGTGCGCCGCCGTTTGAAGCGGGTCGGCCAATGCGGGTTTTTGTGCCTACGGCGCGTCAGTTGGATGTCATGAAGCATAACTCCCGTGATTTGGCACGGGCCTTCCAGCGATTGGGCTGTGATTGCCTGTTTTATGTCGAGGACGATAATCGGCATACCTTTGATCTGAAACATTATTATGAAAAACTGGCGCAGTTCAATCCCCATGTTGTGGTGGACATCAACGACTATTTCAAGTTGCCGCTGCATCCGGATGTGTTCAAGGTGGCTTGGTTTCAGGATCCGATGCCCTGTTTCATGAATGGTCCTTTTCCCTGGCGGAAGCGGGATTTGATCTACTCCACTAACATGGGATATGACACGTTGTTGTATCAGTCGGGTGTTGAGAAGGTTCGGCGGCAGTTTTTTTGTTATGACGAGGAGATTTTTCGGGATTTTGGCCATCAACGGCAGCGGCGGGTGGTTGTGGTGGCCTCTGCGCATGCCTTTGTTTATGGTCGATTTCCCAATTGTGGGCCTTTGTTGGCCCGCATGGAAGCAATGTTTGCGGCCGGGGATGCCATGACCTCGGATATGTTGGATCAGCTGGCGGCTGAGTACCAGTATGACAGGGATGATATTTATTATTATTTGTGGTCTCATGTGGTGCGGATTCAGTCGGTGCGCAACCTGTGTGCGGTGGCTGCGGAGGTGGGTATTGAGGTGGAGGTGTATGGGCACCAGTGGGAGAATGATGCGGTGGTGCGGCCGTTCCACAAGGGACCGTTGCCCCATGGGCCGGCGGTTGCGGCGGTCTACAATGAGGCTTTGTATGTTTTGATATCCCAGCAGGGGTTGTACAGTCAGCGTCTGGTGGAGGTGGCTGCATGTGGTGCCATTCCTGTCATTTATGATTGTCGGCATCGGGGGGAGCCGTTTGAGTGGGGGCATCTCTGTCTTTGGTATCGCACCAAGGCGGATATAGCCGATTGTTTGACGCAAATACCTTCAGCTCCTCCGCATCCGATTGCGCAGGGCAGCAGTTATACCGATTTTGCCCGTGCCATTCTGGCGGCGGTGGACGAATCCTTGGCGGCGGCCGGGTCGGCGTGAGTTTTTTTAAGTGATTGCAGGGGGCTGGGGAGCGTCACATGGTTGCGATCTTCTTTTAAACGATTGCAGGGGTCCGGGGAGCGTCACGCTCCCCGGTGGGGTGCAGGGGCAAAGCCCCATAAGCGTCAACATGATTGCGGTCTTCTTTTAAACGATTGCAGGGGTCCGGGGAGCGTCACGCTCCCCGGTGGGGTGCAGGGGCAAAGCCCCTGCATGAACGGCGCGTTTTCCCAAAGCCCATTTTCGCAGAAAATGGGCGCAACGCGCCCAAAACCGCCCCGCAGGGGCGACCTTGGGAGGGCGGCAGCCCGACTCGTACGGCTATGTGATTGACAATGCTTGGACAAGAAAGCATAAGGTTCGGATATTCAGTTTTTTCTGATACAATGCCAGGAATGTTTTTTTTCCAAACCCTCCCAAACTTGGCCCGCTCTCAGTCGGGCTGCCGCCCTCCAGGAGTGCCCCTGCGGGGCGTTTTGGGCGCGCTGCGCCCATTTGCTGCGCAAATGGGCTTCTGTGAAAGCGCGCCCGTTACATGCAGGGGCTTTGCCCCT